>CACONQ010000001.1 GCA_902628635.1 uncultured Pelagibacteraceae bacterium
TATCTGTTTCATCTATGCTTATCACGGCTAACAAAACAGGAAAATCAATATTTTTTAAATTTTCTTTAGCCTTAGGATTTAAATTTTTTATAATTTCTAGTTTTTTAAATTGTGGAAATATAAATTTCAGTATCTCTAAAGAATAATTATTTAAACATAGTTTTTCTAATGAACCTGAAATAGTAATTTTTTTAAATTCATCTAATAGTCGTTCGGATGATATTTTAGAAATACCACTTAAATTTTTTTTAATACTTTTTAAAGTATTTAAATCGTGATCTGTTTTGCTATACATAGAGAAAAATCTTAAATACCTTAGAATTCTTAAATAATCCTCTTGAATTCTTTGTTCTGCTTTACCAATAAAAATAACTTTACCGGCTTCAAGGTCTCTTTTTCCATCAAAGGGATCAAACAGGTTTCCATTTATGTCTGAATAAATAGCGTTTATTGTAAAGTCTCTTCTTTCAGCATCTTTTTTCCAATCTTTAGTAAATTCAACTTTTGAATGTCTTCCGTCAGGCAGTACATCGCTTCTCAAGGATGTAATTTCAAATTTTTCATTATCAATTTGTGCAGTAATTGTTCCATGTTGGATACCTGTTTCATAAAACTTGATATTATTCTCATTTAGTGCTTTTTGAATGTCACCTGGTTTAAGGTTGGTTGCAAGATCAATATCATCAACTTTTTCATTCATGAGAATTTTTCTAACACAACCACCAACATATCTAACTTCAGAGTCTGCTGAAAAATCTTGAATTGAATTAAATATTTTTTTTACATTTGAATTATTTTGTAGATCAATAAATTTGGACTCAATTTTATTTGAATTACTTAAAATTTTTTTTAAAAAGTTTAACATATTTGGCTGGGGCGCTAGGATTCGAACCTAGGAATGGCGGTACCAAAAACCGCTGCCTTACCACTTGGCTACGCCCCAAAGTTTATTTATTTTCCATCAAAAATAAATTTTTATATAACTTTTGATAAAATGCACCAACAATTATTTAATTTCCTTTTGTACATTTTCAACGCATTTTTTGCAGATACTTCTTTATTAAAATACATCACTAAAGTTGAGCCAGATCCTGTCATTCTTACAAATTCAGCTTTTTTCCAACTTAATAGCTTATTTTTTAATTTTAAAAGCTTTGGATAAAGTCGGAAAGCACTTTTTTCAAGATCATTTTCACTATTTATTATTGCAGTTTTACTAACATTTTTTAATTTGCCTAATTTACTTTTAGAAAATACTTTATTTGCAGAAAAAACTTTTCTTGTTGAGCAGCCAAAATTGGGTTTTACTAATAATAGATAGTATTTAATTCTAGTTTTGAGTACACGTATTTTTCCACTAGGTAGGTAAACTTTTGGAAATTTATTAAGACCCAAAATTACATCTGATCCAATTTTTTTAGCAAATTTTTCACTTAGTTTTTTTGTTAATATTTTTTTTTTTAAAAAAAAACCCAAAATTGAAGCCGCATTCATGGATCCGCCACCCATGCCTGATTTTTGAGGAATATTTTTTTTTACTAATATTTGATATTTTTTTTTAACAATTTTTTCTTTTTCTAATAATGCCAATAGGTGGGTGATTGTATTAAATTTTGGTATACCTTTAGAATATTTTCCACTAAAAATTACCTTATGTTTTTTACTTCTAATTTCACTAATTTTAATCTCATCGGCCAAATCAATTAGAGCAACTAAACTTTCAATTTGATGTAAATTATTTATCTTTCTTTTGCTGACAATATTTAAATTTAAATTGATCTTAGCGTATGACTTAATTGTATGAGTTATTCTTATCAATATTTGGGCCCACTAATAATTTTTTTTTTACTTTTTCTAACATATCTTTTTCTGTATCTTTAAATCCTATAACACTATTCCAATAATACTTTGCTTGAATTTTTTTATTAAGACTCCACAAAATATCACCATAATGGTCATTCACTATTGGATCATTGGGCATGAGCGTTATCGCTTTTCTCATAAATTTTTCTGCTTCTGTATATCTTCCTGTTAAATAATAACCCCAACCAACTGAGTCGGTAATATATGGATCATCCTCATTATTCTTATATGCAATCTCCAACATTTTTACAGCTTTCGAAATATTAATTTTTCTCTCAAGCCAAGAATAGGCTAAATAATTTAAAGTATAAGAATTATCTGGAACAATTTTTAATGCCATTAATAAATCTTTATCGCTCCTTTCAAAATTTGACAATCTTTCATAACTACCACCTCTTCTAAATAATAAGTCAGCATAGGTATCTGAGTTAGTGTCATAATTTTTCATTAACTTAGAATAAAGTTCTATTGCATCTTTATATTTTTTATAATTTTTATAAATATTTGCCATATCAAAAATAATCTTATCTGTTTTGTTTTCTATTTTATTAAACTTCGTTTTAATATAATTCAATGCTTGTTGATCATCATGTTTCTCTGCAATTATTTTGGTTTTAATTTTCACTTTGAACCAATAAAAAAGCTTATCCTGCTTACTAAAATTTTTTAATATTTTTTCAGCCTCTTTGTACTTTTTAGAATTAAAATAGTTTTCGACTGTTAATAGCTTATTTGCTTTAAATTTTTCATTTAAAAAATTAGAAACGCTTAAGTAAAAGTTAGATCTTTCAAAATCTTCATCAGATGAATACAAATTTGAAATTAAGAAAAAAAATTCTGCTAAAAGATCAGTTTCGGACTTGCATGAAAATATGTCTGTAATTTTTTTTGTTTGATTATTTTTCAACCAGTCATTTGTTTGAAGAATAAGCAGCCCACTTGTGAGTTTATCTTGTTTCAAAAAAAGTTTTTTTGCCTCTTCGACTTTATTTTGATTAATCAAATAATTAGAGTAAAAGAATAAGTATCTTGAATAATCTACATTTGAAGAATTAACCAAAGTATAGAATGACTTAGACGTGGTATCATCATCTAAATAACATTTTAAAAATGTAATATTCAGAAGATCTAAATTATCAAAATTCGATTTTTGAAAAATTAGTTTTTTGTTTTTAAAAGTCGATAAGTATAACGTTAATGTATCATAGATTGCATTTTCATAAACGCTTGAACTTTTAAGTTCATTTAAATATTCAAGATAATTTTCGCTCTCATCATATTTCTCTTTTAAAATTGAGTCCAGTGTCAAAAGTACCTGAGACTCAAAAAAATCAAAATCTTTTTTATTTTCTAAAATTTTTATTTCTTGAATTGCTTTTTTTACTTTCTGATTTATAGCTAGTGAGAAAATATATTTTCTTAAGTAATTATCACGTTTTTTTACTAATGCTTTTGACGAATTAAAATAACTTAACGAATCTTGGTTTTGTTGGTTATTATAGGAAATTATAGCTGAGAGATAATTGGTTAGTTCGTTCTCATTTAAATCATTATTTGTCACTTTGGAATTCGCCTGTTTGGCGAAAAAAAAGATCATTAGAATAAAGAAAATTTTAATAAATTTTGATATCAT
This sequence comes from uncultured Pelagibacteraceae bacterium, assembly GCA_902628635.1. Classification (GTDB taxonomy): domain Bacteria; phylum Pseudomonadota; class Alphaproteobacteria; order Pelagibacterales; family Pelagibacteraceae; genus Pelagibacter. The sequence continues at coordinate 3,497 of CACONQ010000001.1, forward strand.
TTGTTTTTATGAATAATGAAGTTTTAAATGATGAGTTTCTAAAATCAATAGACTCAAATTACGAATTTAGTAATAAACCAATAAGACGCTTAAAAAAGTCACAACAGCCAGGTGAAATTAAATTACAACTAGAAAATCTCAAAAAACAAATTACTGAAATTGAAGATTGTGATCTTAAAAATCATGCTAACCAGCTAGTTTTTAGTGATGGAAATTTTAAAAGTAAAATAATGCTTGTAGGTGAAGGACCGGGTCAAAAAGAGGATGAAATAGGAAAACCTTTTATGGGCGATGCGGGAAAATTATTAAATAAAATGTTAGCAGCGATAGATATTAAGAGAGAAAGTATCTACATTACAAATGTTGTTAATTACAGGCCACCAAATAATAGAAAGCCAACAACTGCTGAGATAAATAAGTATTCAAAATTTCTATATGAACATATTTCTATAATTAATCCTAAAATACTAATAATAATGGGCAGTACAGCTATGGAAGCATTGATTGGAAATAATTTTAAAATTTCTAAAGAGAGAGGAATATGGAAAGATGTTATTATAAAGGGAAAAACTTACTTATCCATTGTAACATTTCATCCTGCATATCTTTTAAGGCAACCAGATCAAAAAAAATATTCATGGATAGATTTAAAAGAAATAAAAAAAAAAATTAATGAATCGAATATCATTTTGTAAAATGAAAAAATACTTAGCTGGTGTTGATGAAGTTGGAAGGGGAAGTTTAATTGGTCCAGTCTTTGCTGCTGCTGTAATTCTAAATAATGATATCAATAAGAAAATACTTAAAGACTCAAAAAGTTTATCAAAAAATAAACGTGAAAATTTAGAAAAATATATTAAGAAAAATTCAAAATGGTCAGTTGGTTCAGCGTCCTTAAAGGAAATAGAAAAATATAATATTTTTAATGCAAGTCTGCTTGCAATGAAAAGAGCTATAAAAAAATTAAAAATAAAACCAAAAATTATATTAATTGATGGTAACAAAATTCCTGATATGAAGAGTTATAATTTAAAGTACGTAATTAAGGGCGACCAAAAGATACCCGAAATATCTGCTGCATCTATAATTGCAAAAGTATCGCGAGATAGATTAATCAAAAAATTAGCAAAAATTCATGATGGGTATTCCTGGCACAAAAACGCAGGCTACGGAACAAAAGACCATCTTCAGGCTCTTAAAAAATTTGGAGTTACGAAATACCATAGAAAAAAATTTAAACCTATACACAACATATTGAGTCTCGAAAAATAATCACCACAAAAAGACTCAAAATAATTCAATCACAAGTTGACGGGGACTCTGGCCTAGAGTCTAATAAGTTTTTAAAAATGATCGATAATAAATTAAAAAATAAAATTGTTAATGGAAACAGTATTAAAGAACTAAAAAAAATTCCAAGCGAAAGTTTTGATTTAATTTTTGCGGATCCACCTTACAATTTACAATTACGAAATAATTTAACTAGACCAGACAGATCAAAAGTAAATGCTGTAGTTGATAAATGGGATCAATTTGAAAGTTTCAAAACTTACGATGATTTTACTTATAATTGGCTTAGTGAGTGTAAAAGAGTTTTAAAAACAAATGGAGCAATTTGGGTGATTGGAAGTTACCATAATATATTCAGAGTTGGTACAGCAATTCAAAACTTAGGTTTTTGGATTTTAAATGATGTTATATGGAATAAAAAAAATCCAATGCCAAACTTTAGAGGCACACGTTTTACCAATGCGCATGAGACTTTGATTTGGGCTTCAAAATCTGAAAAATCAAAATATACTTTTAATTATCAGTCTTTAAAATGTTTAAATGATGATATTCAAATGAGATCAAATTGGGATTTACCAATTTGTAGTGGTACTGAAAGATTAAAAAAAAATGGAAAGAAAATACACTCAACACAAAAACCTGAAGCACTTTTGCATAGAATTTTATTAGCAACCTCAAATAAAAGTGATTATATCTTAGATCCATTTTTAGGATCTGGAACAACAGCTGCGGTTTCAAAAAAATTAGGAAGGAATTATTTTGGCATAGAAAAAGATAAAAATTACTGCAAGGCTGCAGAACAAAGATTAAGTGAAACAAAACCTATTGAAGATGATTATTTAGATACACTCCAAAATAATAGATCTAAACCGAGAGTACCTTTTGGCTCGTTAGTTGAATTGGGAATAATTAAACCGGGAACGACTATTTTTGATAATAAAAAGAAAATTAGCGCAAAAATCATGGTCGATGGTAGTATAAAACACGCTCAAACTGAGGGATCAATCCATAAAGTAGCAGCAACAATTTTGGGTGCTGAAAGTTGTAATGGTTGGACATTTTGGCACTACAATAGAAATGGATCCATTTTTCCTATTGATAATTTAAGAGATCGATTTTTAAAAAACAAAATTTAATTACAAAATTTATCTGTAAATTTTACCAAGATAATTTTCTAAAAACTTTTTATTTTTAACTAATTTTTTTAAAAAAAAATTTCTTAAAAAAATTGTTAAAGGGTCAGATAAATGAAATATAAATTGGTTGATTTTTGATCTTTTATTCACCATTTTTATTTTTTTTACTCTCTCTTCAAAAAAACTATTTTCTGTATTACTCTCTATTTTTTTAAATAATTCGTAAGCTCCCTCTATCGATTGAGAAGCACCTTGTGCAAATGATGGGGGGAAAGCAAAAAAAGCATCTCCAATTGGGTAAATATTATTTTTCTTAATTTCAAAAAAGTCATCGGTTACGAATACTGGAAATATTTTTAGTTGTTTAATTTCATCAAAAAATTTCTTACTTTCTTGAGGTATATTTTTTAAAACTTTTTTTATAAAAGTGTTATCATTAAATAATGAATAATTCTTAAGCTCTTCGTCTGAAAGCTTGTATTTCATAATTGCTATAAAATTTAAATCACCATCTGGATTTAGTGGATAAATAACGTGGTGAAAATCAGAACCAAAGAATAAGGAAATATTTTTTTTATCAATAATATTTGAGGAATTAGGGATCATCCCTCTTATAGCTAAAGTATTATTATATCTTGGTTTGGTATTATTATTTGAAATAAGATTTTTACTCTTTGAAAAAACTCCATCTGAAATTATCAAATAGTCACACTCAAAAGTTTCATTATTTTCAAAAGTTAAATGAATTTTTTCATTTTGTTGGTCTACCTTTGAAATACTGTGGTTAGTTTTTATTAAATCCTGAATTTTATCTTTGAGAAAACTTACTAAATCTGATCTTTTAAGTGTTGTATATTTACAATCATGTGAATTGAAATCAGAAATATATAGATCACAAAACTTATCCTGGCTTTTATTTGAATAAAAAATTATTTTATCTGGATTAAACTTTTTATCATTTTGAAATTTATGAAATTCGATTTTATTTAAAAGTCTAACACTATTGACTGATAATTGAATTCCATACCCCTCATCTAAATTAATTAAGTTGTCTTTTTCAAAAATTTTAATTTCATAATTTGAATTATTTTTAAAAAGATTTGCAATAAATAATCCTGAAATTCCTGCTCCAATAATTGCAACTTTTTTCATTAGTTGCTCTCTAAATATTGAACTATTTTTTTTGTAAAGGTTGGCAGCAGATAATTATCAAGTTTTTTTTGATCTATCCAATTAGAAGATGGAAAGTCCTCATGATTTTTTTTATATTGAATTTTAATATTCATGTTCATATTCGAAATTTTAAAATTTAGATTTTCATTAAAATTTTTTGGTTTAGCGACCTCCTCCATAGGAAATATGTTAAGATTCTTTAAAAAATTAAATTTTGTATTCTTTATAAGAAGATATTTTTTATCCCTCTTGTAAACTTTTAAAACAAAATATTTGTTTACATTTTTTTTATTTTTCTTTGTTAATTCAAAATCCTGTTTTTTAAAAGATTTACATTTTTTTTGGATAGGGCATTGATTACATAAAGGATTACTTGGTTTACAAATAAGTGCACCTATCTCCATAAGAGCCTGCGCATAATCACTAGACCTATTGGACTTGCCAAAAATAGATTTTTTTTGCGCAAGATTTTCTTTCTTAATTTCACTTTCTTTTTTTAAATATAGATATCTTTTCAAAACTCTTTCTATATTTCCATCTAGTGGTATGTACGGTTCATTAAAAGCAATGGCAAGTATTGCGCTAGCAGTATAATTACCAATGCCTGGCAAGGCTTTTAAATCTTCAAAATTATTTGGCATCTCTCCTCTATGCTTTTTAATTAAAATTTGTGCAGTTTTTTTTAGATTTCTGGCTCTTGAATAGTAACCTAGGCCTTGCCAACATTTCATTAACCTTTTGTTATTTACTTTTGCTAGTTTTTCTAAATTAGGAATTAATCTTACAAAATTATTAAAGTAAGGAATCACGGTCTTAACCTGTGTTTGTTGTAACATAAACTCACTAACAATTATAAAATATTGTTTTTGTTTTTTTGAAAGATGGCTTCTCCATGGTAACTTTCTCTTATTATTATCATACCAATAGAGAATTTTTTTTGATAAGCTATCTTTCTTCATATGAAATTAAAATCTTATAGTAAGCAACGAACGAGGTCCGTTCAAGGATTAAGATCTTTCAAAGATACATTGCCACTAAAAGTTAGAGGAATTTTAAAAAAAAAAGGACGCATATACTCTGAGTTGTTAGATAACTGGAGACATATCGTAGGAAATGACTTATTTAAAATTTGTTATCCAAAATCATTTAAAAGTGAAAATAAATTCAGAGGAAGTCTTTTAGAAATAATGGTTAAAAGAGGACATGAGGTAGATCTGGAATATTCCAAAAAAATAATAATCGAAAAGGTAAATAAATATTTTGAACAAAATATTCTTAAAAATATAAAGCTCATTACATTTGAGGGTGTTAACGATAAATTTAAAATAAAAAATAAAGAAAATGTGACAAAAAATGAGTATACAAAAAAAATATCAAATATTAATAATGATAAGATTAAAAATTCTTTATTAGAGATGAGTAAATATTTTAAAAAAATATGAAAAAATTTATTTTTAAACTTTTAATAATATTATTTTTATCACCTATTGCTAATTCGTCTGAAATAAAAAAAATAGTTGAAGGTGATTTAAATGCTAAAATAAAAATTGTTGTTTACGAGTCTCTAACTTGTAGTCATTGCGCAAACTTTCATAAAGATGTCTACCCTGAATTAAAAAATGAATTTGTTGATACTGGGTTAGTATCAATAGAATTTAGAAATTTTCCACTTGATATGGCTGCTTTCAACGCGGCAAAGATTGCACATTGTAAGAATGATGGAAAATCAGAAATTCTTCATTTCTTGTATGCTAATCAAAGTAAATGGGTTAAAGGTAAGGATCTTAGTGAGTTTAATCAAAATTTACGTGATTTAGTTAAAGATCAAAATTTTAATATTAATTTTGATAAATGTTTGAATAATAAAGAAATGGAAGATCATATTCTTTCAGATCGAATCGAGGGGGTTAAGGAATTTCAAATAAATTCAACTCCTACTATTATTATTAATAATAAAAAATTTGAAAAAAGCCTTACATTTAAAAATTTAAAAAAATACTTACAAAAAATGATATAAGCATTTAATGGAGTTTAAAAAAATTCAATTAAATGGTTTTAAATCGTTTGCCGAAAAAACAACCTTTATTATTGAAGATGGATTAACTGGAATTGTGGGACCAAACGGATGTGGAAAATCTAATATCGTTGAGTCATTAAGATGGTGCATGGGTGAAACCTCAGCAAAAAGTATGAGGGGATCAGGAATGGAAGACGTAATTTTTTCTGGAACATCAAATAAACCATCAAAGAATATTGCAGAAGTTACAATTAATATTTCAAACGAAAATAAAGATGGTCCAATACAATATAAAAATTTAGAAAATATAGAAATTAGAAGAAAAATAGAGAAAGATAAGGGATCAAAGTTTTATATTAATGGTAAGGAGGTAAGAGCAAAAGATGCCCAAATGTTTTTTGCAGATCTGTCCACAGGTGCGCATTCTCCTTCAATTATTAGCCAAGGCAGAATTGGAGCTTTAGTAACTGCAAAGCCAACTGATAGACGAGCGGTTTTAGAGGAAGCAGCAGGCATTGCAGGTCTGCATGTAAGAAGGCATGAAGCAGAATTAAGACTTAGTGCAGCAGAAAATAATTTAAAACGTGCAGATGAGCTAAGAAGGCAGCAAGAAAGACAATTACTAAATCTTAAAAAGCAAGCTGAGGAGGCCACAAAATATAAAACTATATCTGAAGAAATTAAAAAGATTGAAGCCGGACTATATTATTTAAGACTAAAGGATATTGATCATGAAATAAAACTAGAAAATGAAATCAATGAAGAAGCAGACAGTGAAGTACAAAAGTTTAATGATAAAATAAATGAATTAGAAAATAAAATCCAGGAAGAAACCAATAGAGTTAATCCTGTAAGAGATAAGAATTATGAGATTTTGTCAAAAGTTCAAAGACTTAACTTGGAGCTTAAAAGCTTGGATGATGAGAATGATAGAATTGAAAAAGAAATTGAAAATATAAAAAGTTCTCTTAAAACTATTGAGGAAGATACAGATAGAGAAAAAAGTATAATTATTGACGCTAATTCAAACGAGAAAAGACTAAAAGAGGAAAAGCAAGAATTAATAGAAATTGACTCAAAATATTATGATACTGAAAAACAATCTAATGCTGACCTAGAAGTTGCCAAAAACGATCTAAAGAATGAACAAGAAAAAGTTGATAATCTTTTAAAGAATTTTAGCTCTGAAAGCTTAAAAAAAAATCTTCATACGATAAATGAGGTAAAATCAAATATCGATAAAATTATTCAATTACTAAACTCTAACAATAGTTCAGAAGCATTAGTTGTACTTGAAACATGCAAAACAACTTTAAATTTTCTAGTACAAACTATTAATGAAAATGACGACCATAAAAAAATATCAGATATAAGCTCAAAAAATGAAACCATAAAAAAACTTCAAGAAGTTTACGCAGATATTTATAGTAAAAATCAAAATCTTAAAAAAGAATCCATCAAGAGAAGTGAAAGAGTTAAAACTATTGATAAAGAAATTGATAGCTGGAGAAATCTTTTAAAAAATTCAGAAAAAATGGTTCAAGAATTAAGGGAGAGAAAAAATAAATTAAATTTTAAATTTACTGAACTAGAAAAACAACCCCAATCACAAGCAGAAAAAAAGGGACAAATTTCTGAAAACCTAAGATTATCCGAAAATGAAAAAAATGAGAATGAAACTTTAATTGAGGAAATTGATAAAAAAATAAGTAATCTCAGGGAGGAATTGGATAAAATTAAAGAAAGCTCAATTGAAATAAGAGAAAGAAAAGCAAGTTCTGGTGCAACAATTGAAGGACTAAATAAAAGAAGAAATGATTTATTAGAAAGAATAGATACTGAGCTAAACTTAAACGAAAATAATATTCTTGAATATTCTAATTTAGATAAAGAGGAAGAATTTCCTGATGCCGTTTCTCAGGAAGAAATGCTCGATGAAAAAAAACGGGAAAGAGAAAAGCTTGGATCAGTAAATTTAAGAGCAGATGAGGAAACAACAAAATATGAGACTGAAATTAAAAAAATGGAAACAGATAGACAAGACCTTGTTCAAGCAATTACAAAACTGAAAGAAAGCATAAATGAACTTAATCAAAAAGGTCGAGAACGACTTCTTGAGGCATTTGAGAGAGTGAATAGAAAATTTAATGAAGTTTACACAAAACTTTTTAACGGAGGTAATGCGAAGCTTGAGCTTGTAGACTCTGATGATCCGCTAGATGCAGGTTTAGAATTGCTAGTTAGTCCTCCTGGAAAAAGGCTCCAATCGATAACACTTTTATCAGGAGGTGAACAAGCATTGACTGCACTATCTCTGATATTCGCAGTTTTTTTATCTAACCCTTCCCCTATATGTGTCTTGGACGAGGTTGATGCTCCACTTGATGATGCCAATGTAACAAGGTTCTGCAATTTATTAGATGAATTAACAAAAATAACCCAGACACGGTTTATAATAGTAACACACCATGCATTAACAATGTCAAAAATGAATAAATTATATGGAGTTACTATGCCTGAAAAAGGAATAAGTCAGTTAGTTGCTGTTGATCTTCAAAAAGCAGAGAGCATGGTTGCTTGATCAAGAAAAATGTCTGATAAAAAATTTAAAACTCGCCTTGAAATTGCAAAAAATAAAATATCAAGAAAAAGTAACGAAAATACTGGAAATAAATCCTCAGTTTTAGGGATGGCTTTTAAAATGAGCACCGAATTTGTGGCCGCAGTAGCAGTAGGGACCATTATTGGGTTTATTTTTGACAATTGGTTTGGTACTAAACCATGGTTAATTTTAATATTTTTTTTTGTTGGTGTTGTGGCGGGAATTATGAACGTGATAAAATCTGCAAAAAACATGCAAATAAAGTAAACTTATGGCAGCAAATCCAATGACTCAATTCGAGGTTTATCGAATTGGACCTGAAATAAAAATCAATCAAATAGATATATCTTTTACTAACGCTAGCTTATTCATGATTATAAGTGCTTTGAGCATATTATTAATTTTTAATTTAGGCTCCTCAAAAAAAAATATTATTCCAACTAAAATTCAACTTCTTGCAGAGCTTAGTTATAGTTTTATATCAAAAATGATAAGTGATACTGCTGGTAATAAAGGAAAACCGTATTTTAACCTAATATTCTCTTTATTCATGTTCGTTCTTTTTTGTAATATGTTTGGTATGTTACCCTACTCGTTTACTGTAACGAGCCATATAATCGTAACCTTTTTTCTTGCAGCATTAATTTTTATTGGGGTCACTGTAATTGGATTTATAAAACATGGCTTTGGATATTTAAAACTCTTTGTGCCGAGTGGAGTCCCTTTAGTTCTTTTGCCATTAATAGTAGTCATTGAAATTATATCATATCTTAGCAGGCCTATAAGCTTATCGGTTCGTTTGTTTGCAAATATGATGGCTGGTCATACAATGATGAAGGTTTTTGGAAGTTTCGTAATAAGCCTTGGAATAGTTGGTGGTTGGCTTCCACTAAGTTTTTCGGTTGCTTTAACAGGTTTGGAGATATTAGTTGCTTTTCTTCAGGCTTATGTTTTTGCAATTTTAACATGCATATATCTAAATGATGCATTAAATTTACACCATTAACAATAGGAGGAATAATGGAACTAGAGGCAGCAAAAATGATTGGCGCAGGATTGGCAGCCATAGCTCTTGCAGGTGCAGGGGTAGGTATAGGAATTATTTTTGGTAATTACCTATCAGGTGCTATGAGAAATCCATCCGCAGCTCAAAAGCAATTTCCTAACTTACTTTTAGGGTTTGCATTAGCTGAAGCTACAGGATTGTTTGGATTAGTAGTTGCGTTGATAATTTTATTTGCATTTTAATTGATGTTAAAAAAAATTATTTTTTTTAATTTACTATTTAGCACTTTTATTACTCAAATTTCTAAAAGTGCTGAGAGTGGAGGTATGCCTCAGCTAAATCCTGAATTTTGGATTTCTCAAATTTTTTGGTTGATCATTTCGTTTGGAGTTTTGTTTATAGTACTATCAAAATTTATTCTTCCAAAAATAAGAAACAATATTGAGCTTAGAAAGTCTGAGATACTTGATAATATTGAGACTGCTGAAAAACAGAAAACTGAGGCTGAAAATACATTAAAAAACTATGATGAGCTAATAAGAAAAAGTAAAAATGAAGCCAAAAATTATTTTAATGATGCAAGAAAAAAAATAATTGAAGATATAGAAAAAAAAAAGCAGATATTAGATAAAGAAATAAATATCGAGATTAGCAAAGCCGAGGCTGAAGTTGCCGAATTAGTAAACAAAGCTCCAGAAAAAATCCAGAAAATTGCAATCGAAACATCTTCTGATCTAATTCGCCAATTAATTGGTGAAGAGGTGAACAATAGTAGCATATCTGCAATTGTCGATGATCTTTATAAGAAAAATAAAGGTAGGTATTATGGCAATTGATGCAACATTTTGGGTAGCAGTATCATTTATAATTTTCATTTTAGCTTTAGTTTATTTAAAGATTCCAAATAAAATAAATGAAACTTTAAGTAAAATGATTATGGATATTAAGAATGAAATCGATGAGAGTGAAAAACTTCGTAATGAATCAAAGGTATTATTAAATAATGCTCAGAGTAAACTTGAGCAAGCAAAAATAGAAACTAAAAAAATTCAACAACAAGCTAAAAAGGATAGCGAAAATTTAATTTTAGAAATGAATGATAAATTTCATAAATCAGCTGAAATCAAAAAAAATTTAGCACAAACAAAGATCTCACAAATGAAAAATCAAGCTTTAAAAGATATTAAAAATACATCAGTAAAAATAGCTGTAGACTCAGTAAAAAAGATTCTTTCAACTTCTGTTGACCGGTCCAAGTTAGACAATTTATTTGATAAAAATTTAGAGGAAAGCAAGGAACTTCTAAATAAAATTAATTCTTAAAGATAATTTCGTTACTTTTTTAAAAAATAATATAAATTACAATAATGAATTCAATTGTAATTGGTTCTGGTTTTGGTGGTTTAGCTGCTGCTCTCCGCATTAAAGCTAAAGGCCATAAAGTAACTTTAGTTGAAAAACACCAAGATCTTGGAGGAAGAGCAAGAGTTTTCAAAAGAAATGGATTTACTTACGATGGTGGCCCTACTGTAATTACTGCTCCATATTTAATAAATGAATTATTTGAATTATTCCAAAAAGACCCAAAAAATTATATTGAATTATCTCCTCTCAACACTTGGTATCAATTTGTTTTTGAAGACAATTCAAAGTTTAATTACTCAGGTAATGAAACTGAAATGAAGAGTCAAATTGAAAAAATTAGTAAAGAGGATGTTAGGGGATACGAAAACTTGGTTAGTTTTACAAAAAAGATTTTTGATAAAGGATTTACAGAACTTGCTGATGTGCCCTTTGATAAACCTTTTGTTATGATGAAGCAACTACCCGCTCTACTGAAACTTAAAAGTTATAAATCAGTTTATTCTCTAGTCTCCTCGTATATTAAAAATGAAAAATTGAGGAGAATGCTAAGTATGCATCCTCTTTTAGTTGGAGGAAATCCTTTCACGACAACATCTATTTATGGATTAATTTTATATTTAGAAAAAAAATGGGGAATACATTACTCTATGGGTGGCACTGGAAATATCGTAAAGGGTTTAGAAAAATTAATGACTGAAGTAGGTATCCAAATAATTAAAGGTCACGAAGTTAAAAAAATTATCTCAACCGGTAATAAAATAACTGGTATAGAGTTAGATGATAAAACTTATATCAAAGCAGATAATGTTATATGCAACGCTGATCCGCCAGCTGTTTATGAAAAAATGTTAAATGGAAATGCCAATAAGTCTATTTTATTTCAATGGAAAAAAAGAAGAATGGAATATTCAATGGGTCTCTTTGTTTACTATTTTGGAACAAAAATAAAATATCAAAACATAGAACATCATACAATAAAATTTGGTAATAAATATAAAGAGCATCTTGATGATATATTTGAAAATAAAAAATTGAACGATGATATTAGTTATTATCTTCATAGACCGTCTGCGACTGATAAATCTATGGCCCCCAATGGAAAAGATTGTTTTTATGTCTTGGTCCCAGTGCCTAATAACCAGTCAAAAATTAATTGGTCTATAGAGGGTGAGAAAATGAAAAATTTAGTAATTAATAAAATGGAAAAAGATTTAATGCCAAACTTAAAGAACAACATTGTTGAAGATTTTTATTTGACACCTGATTACTTTGAAAACGATCTTAATACTAAATATGGTTCAGGTTTTTCAATTCAGCCAAAATTCTCGCAATCAGCTTATTTTAGATTTCATAATAAATCTGAGATATATGATGGACTTTATTTTGTTGGAGCGGGAACCCATCCAGGAGCTGGTGTGCCAGGAGTTCTATCTTCGGCTAAAGTTTTAGATAAAATTCTCTGATGTCCCAAAATCTATTATCAATTTATGCAAAATCGTTTAATTGGGCTGGTTTTTTTTTACCTAAAAAAACTTATAGACAATGCTCTGATTTGTATGATTTTTGTAGAACCTTAGACGATATAGCTGACAAAAACCAAGATTTACAAATAAAAAGGAAATTATTCAATGATTTTAAACAAGATTTTATTAATAAAAATTTAAAAAATAAAAATATTAATAAAATTTATGAACTGAGTAATAATTTTAATATTTCTAGTAAAATAATATTAGATTTATTTGATGGAGTTGAGTCAGATTTAAAAGATAGTGTAAAATTAAAAACAAATAATGAATTAATTATATATTCATATCAAGTTGCGGGCACTGTAGGTCTGATGATGGCTAAAATACTAAATGTTAAATCAAAGGATTCACTTAGGTCAGCAATAGATCTAGGTATTGCAATGCAGTTAACAAACATTGCACGAGATGTAATTGAAGATGACAATCGAAACAGAAAGTATATAAACCTCAATTTTGATGATATTAGGGAAACATTAAAACTCGCTGATATTTTTTATGAAAGTTCATTTAAATCTATAAATAAAATTCCATTGAATTGCAGATTTGCAATTATTATTGCAAGAAGAGTATATAGGCAGATAGGAAATGAAATTCTTAAAAGGAAAAATATAGAAAATTATAAGAATTCAGGAAAAATTTATGTATCTAATTTAGGTAAACTAAATCAAACTATTTTGAGTATTTTAGACTTTATTAGACTACTATTTATTAAATCAGACGAGCATTTACGAAAAAATGAACATAATATAATTAATGAAAAAATAAATTTAGATGAAAGATTTTGATTACATAATAATTGGAGGAGGTTGTGCCGGTCTATCATTAGCTTATGAGCTCAACTTATATAAAAAATTCGAAAATAAAACATTAGCAATTATTGAACCAAGAGAGGAATATAAAAGGGATAAAACCTGGTCTTTTTGGAAAGTTATAGATCATAATTTTGATGATTGCGTTAAAAAGAGTTGGAATAATTTTACAATAAATTCCAAAGTGGAGACACAACATTTACAAAGTAATGATTATCCATATCAAAGTATAGATAGTGGCTTATTTTACTCAAAAATTATAAATGAATTAAAGAAGAACAAAAATATAATTTTTTTGAAAGATATTAGAGAAATAGATATAAATAATTCGTTCATTTTTAATAGTGTTCCATTGCCGGTTAAAAATAATGATAATAACTTATGGCAACATTTTTGTGGAATTGAAATTGAAACAAAAAAAAATACTTTTGACGATAGTATAATAAATTTAATGGATTTTGATTGTGACCAAAGGAATAGTGTGCATTTTTTTTATACTCTACCTTATTCACCCAACAAAGCTTTAGTAGAAACTACATGGTTATCAAAAATGTCTGACGAAGAAAAAGATTATGATAATCAACTTAAGAATTACATTGAAAATAATTTAAAAATTAAAGATTATAATATTGTTTATAAAGAAGTTGGTGCAATTCCACTTTTTTATCCCCCAAGTTATAATAAAAGAAATAAAATAGATATTGGTACAGCGGGTGGCATGACCAGACTTAGCACAGGTTATACTTTTTTAAACATTCAAGAACAAAGTAAATATATAAGAGAAAATATTGAAAATATTTTTGATTTAAAAAGGTATGAAATAAATAAAAAATACCAATTTTTAGATAAAATTTTCCTTAATGTATTAAAGAAAAATCCAAAGAGAATGTCTAATATATTCTTTAAAATGTTTAAGACCTCACCAAATACCGTTATAAAATTTTTATCTAATAAAAGTAATTTTTTGGAAGATTTAACTATTATATCTAAAATGCCAAAATGGATTTTTTTAAAGGAATTATTTTAATATGAATACTTTTGAAATAGATAGACGTCATACTGTTTTCTTTTTTATTGCAGCTGTTGTAGTTTGTGCTTATGGAGTAATGTTGGACTTGAACACAATTTTAAAGCAATATCCTAAGTTTGTATCTGTTGCATGTTTTTTTTTAATTGTGACTATAGGTGTCTCACATGGTGCATTAGATAATTTAAAAGGTAAAAAATTATTAAAAAAATATAGAATTAAAAATATTTCTTTTTTTTACTTAATATATTCATTAATAAGCATATTTATCATTATGTTTTGGATATTCATTCCAAGCATCACACTTTTTTCATTCCTTATTATTGCCTCCTATCACTTTGGGAAAGAAGATAATGTAAAATTTTATTCATTTGAAAAATTGCCGAATATAAAATTTAAGTTTATTTTTTTATTTTTTAAAGGCTCATTAGTTATTTCTGCTCCACTTTGGTTACATCCTGAGGAAACTTTACAAATTTTTAAAATACTAAATTTTAGTTTAATTCATATAAATGAAAACTTAATTTTGTTTTTTATAATTATTAGCTTATTAAGTAATTTTTTTATTAACCAATATTGGGGTCATGCACTCTTAGATTCATTTTCAATACTATTTTTAAACCTAATCTTTTCACCTTTGATTGCCTTTACATTTTATTTTTGTTTTTTGCATTCTATAAGACATGTCTTTTCTCTAGTTAACGAAATGAATAATAAAAATTTCGAAAAAGGTTTTTATAAATTTTTGAGGAAAATGATACCATTAACAACGATTACTGCTGGAATTTTTTTAATTAGCTTTTTTTTATTAATTAACTATTTTTCAGTGGAATCATCTATTTTAAAAGTAATATTTATTGGATTGGCGTCTTTAACTTTTCCGCATATATTGCTTGAATATTTGGTTGAAAAAAATGAAAGATAAAGAACTTAAAATTTTACTGGCAGCTCCTAGGGGTTTTTGCGCAGGTGTAGATCGTGCAATTGAAATAGTGAAAAAGAGTATAGATAAATATGGAGCTCCAGTTTATGTGAGGCATGAAATTGTACATAATAAATATGTTGTTGAAAGTTTAAAAAAAATTGGCGCAATATTTGTTGAAGAACTTAATGAAATTAAAGATAAATCAAGACCAGTAATATTTTCTGCTCATGGAGTACCTAAAGTTGTTCCTGCTGAGGCTGAAGATTTAAAAATGGATTATATTGATGCGACATGCCCATTAGTTTCAAAAGTTCACAGAGAAGCAGAAAATCTAAATAAGAATGGATTTCATGTCCTGTTAATCGGACACAGGAATCATCCAGAGGTTATTGGTACAATGGGTCAAATTCCTTATGGTTCAATAGATTTAATTGAGAACATTGATGATGTTAAAAAATTTAAAAATGAAGAAAATAAGAAATTAGCATTTGTTACACAAACGACATTATCTGTTGATGATACAAAAGATATTATTAATGCACTTAAAGAAAAATTTAAAGAAATAAAAGAACCTAAAAAAGAAGATATATGCTACGCAACAACAAATAGGCAAGCGGCAGTGAAAAAAATTGCAAAGCAATGTGATATGTTTTTTGTAATTGGTAGTAGAAATTCCTCAAACTCAGTAAGACTTGTCGAAGTTGCTAACAAATCAGGTTGCGCTGAGGCAATTTTAATTCATTCTGAAAGCAGTATTCCCTTAGAAAAAATTACAAAATGTAAAACGATTGGTATATCTTCGGGTGCATCGGCACCAGAAATTTTAGTTGAAAACTTTATTGAAAAATTAAAAAAAGAATTCAAAGTTAATATTGAAGAAGTAGAAATTATAAAAGAGGATATCACATTTAAAATTCCTGGAAAATTGAATTAATGGCTGTTTTTACGAAAATTGGCAACCAGGACATCACAAATATTGAAAAAAATTTTAATTTAGGAAAAATAAAAAAATTTAGTGGAATTAAAAAAGGTATAGAAAATACTAATTACATATTAAAAATTAAAAACCAAAAGTATATTTTAACAATATTTGAGAAAAGAGTAGAAACAAGAGACCTGCCCTTTTTTATGCAATTAATGTCTAATCTTTCTAGACTTAAAGTAAAATGTCCAAATCCTGTAAAAAGTAAAAATGGCGAATTCATATTTAAGATTAAAAATAAAAAAGCATGTATTGTGTCTTTTCTTGAGGGAAAAGATAAAAAGGAATTAAATTCTAAAGATTGCTACATAGTTGGAAAACATGTAGCTAAGCTTCATCAGGCATCTAAAAAAATAAAACTTTATCGAAAAAATTCTTTGTCAGTTAAATCTTGGCCTAGCCTACTATCAAGGATAAATATAAAAATTGATAAATTATCTAATGGCTTAAAGAACTTGATGAAATTTGAATTACTTCAAATAAAAAAAACATGGCCAAAAAATTTACCAAAAGGCATTATCCATTGTGATTTATTTGCTGATAATATTATATTTTACAAAAAAAAATTTCACGGATTTATAGATTTTTATTTTTCTTGTAATGATTATCTATCGTATGAACTAGCCACTTGTGTAAATGCTTTATGTTTCGTTAAGAAAAAAAATAAATATATTTTAGACAAAAAAAAATCCTCAAATTTTCTAAAAGGTTATGAAAGTATTAGAAAATTAACCAGTTCTGAAAAAAAACATTTTAATACGATGTGTAGAGGTTCAGCTCTTAGGTACCTTCTTACAAGAGCGTATGATTATTTAAACACCCCAAAAAATGCTATTATTAAAATTAAAGACCCAAAAGAATATGTGCAAAAATTAAATTATCATCGTTTAATAAATTCATACAAAAATTATATAAATTAATGATTAAAATTTATACTGATGGTTCATGTTTGGGAAACCCCGGGAATGGGGGATGGGCTGCAATAATAATTATTGAAGGAAAAAAAACAGTTATAAAGGGAAACAACCCTAACACGACAAATAATCAAATGGAATTACTTGCCCCAATAAATGCTCTTAAAAAAATTCCAAAAGGGAGCAATGTTCAAATTTTTACAGACTCAAAGTATGTTAAATCTGGAATAACAGAATGGATACATAATTGGAAAAAAAATGGATGGAGAACTGCAAGCAAACAAGAGGTAAGAAATAAAGAACTTTGGAGAGAGTTAGATACTTTAAATAATGAATTTAAAATTAGCTGGAATTGGGTAAAAGCGCATTCAACAGATAAATTAAATAATGAAGTAGATTTAATCGCTAAGGAGGCTGCAAATTTGTAATTTAGTATTAAATCTTTTGTTTTAGTTTCTTATTGAACTAGTTACATAATCTTTTACTTTTTTTATGTTATTAGCAAGAACTTCGAATTTTTCTGTTCTATCATTAATATATCTTAAACTTTCTGGTAAATTTTCAGCCTTAGAAATTGCATCCTCTATTGCTTTTGGAAATTTACATGGATGTGCTGTAGATAAAACAACACAATTTTTTTCTATTCCTAATTTTTTTACAGCACCAATTCCAACCGCGGTATGAGGGTCAATGACTATTTGAAACTCATCATTAATATCCTTTATCATTTTAATAGTTTCATTTTCATCAAGCATCTCGGATATAAAATTCTTTTTTATTTTGTCTAAATCTTCATTATTAATTTTATAAGTATTGTTTTTAATTTTGCTCATTAGTTGCTTTGTAACATCTGAGTTGCAACCTTTCACATCAAATAAAAGCCTCTCAAAATTACTTGCTATCTGAATATCCATACTTGGAGTATTTGTTTCCATAACTTTCTTTTGTGTATAATCGCCTCCAGATATTGCTCTATGAAGTATGTCATTTTTATTTGTAGCTACGATTAGTTTATCAATTGGAAGGCCAAGCTTTTTTGCTAAGTAGCCAGCATAGATATCTCCAAAATTTCCAGTTGGAACAGAAAAAGATAAAGGTTCTCCAGTACCGACTTTAAAGTAAGCATAAAAATAATAGACAGCTTGAGCAATAATTCTTGCCCAATTAATCGAGTTTACGCCTGACATATTGATTGTTTTAGAAAACTTTTCATCATTAAACATTGTTTTTACTAAATTTTGACAATCATCAAAGTTTCCATCTATTGCAATGTTAAATACATTACTCGCATCGTTAGTTGTCATTAATTTTCTCTGTACAGGAGAAATTCTATTATTTGGATGTAATACAAAAACATTTAGATTTTTTTTTCCTTTTAAAGCATCTATTGCAGCTGCGCCGGTATCACCTGATGTTGCTACTATTATGTTAATTTTTTTTTGCTCAACCTTTAAATGGTGCTCATAAAAATTACCTATTAATTGCATTGCGATATCTTTGAAGGCAAGTGTTGGTCCGTGGAAAAGTTCTAAAACTTTTAAATTTCCTAGCTCATTTATTTTAACAACATTTTTAGCTCTAAAATTAGAATATGATTTCGATATTGAAGAGATTAAATCATCTTTAGACATAAAATCTCCAATAAATGGATGAATTATTTCTGCAGCCAAATCATTGTAGCTAAGATTTTTAAGATTATTTATTTCCTCATTACTAAATGGTTTAACTGATTTTGGAATAAATAGGCCTCCATCCTCTGCCAAACCTTTAAGAAAAATATCTCTAAAAGTAAAAATTTTTTGATTATTACGTGTGCTAATATATTCCATTAGTAATTTTTTTTTCTAAAATATAAATATATTAAAAAAATTGAAATCGCTAATGAAAACCATGTGAGCGAGTATTTTAAATGATTATTTGAAATATTAGCGGTAATTTTTTTTGGATTTGGAAAATTTAATCTTCCGTTTGTTTCATAAATAATAAAATTTGAAAATTTTCTTCCAGTATACTCAAAAAGATCATTATCATTCAGTGTGAACCAGTAATTATTTAATATATCGTTTTTTGGCTTAAAGTAATTTTTATTTGATTTTTTTTTCAAGATACCTTGAAAATTTGTACTTGATATGCCGAAGCTTTTATTTTTTAAGTCTCTTGGTATCCATCCTCTGTTTAAAAGATAATAACTATTTTCTATACTAATTGTATTTATAATATCAAAACCAGGTTCTCCTTTTTCGTTTAGACTATATAAATAAATTAATTTTGAATTTTCAAAATTCGCTTTAAACTCAATTTTTTTAAAATTATGTGGATTATTTCCTGAAAAAAAAACTGGTTGAGAGTTAATATTTTCCTCAATTTCAGTGATTAAATTTAGTTTCCAGTTTAGTCTAACAACTTGCCATGCACCAAGGCTTAGAAAAATTAAAATAAAAAAATATACAAAAACAGAAAAAAGAAATTTGTTCTTCAATTATTTTTTAACTTCCCCAAATATAAATTGCAGCGAATAAAAATAGCCAAACTACATCGACAAAATGCCAATACCAAGCGGCAGCTTCAAATCCAAAATGATGGTCTTTATTAAAATGTCCTAATTTTCCTCTCCACAAACACACTGCTAAAAAAATTGTGCCTACAATAACGTGAAAGCCATGAAATCCTGTTGCCATGTAAAAAGTTGCTCCGTAGATATGTCCTGAGAAGCTAAATGTTGCATGGTGATATTCGTAAGCTTGAAGTGCAGTGAAACACAATCCTAAAAAAACTGTTAAACTTAAACCTTGAATAAAACTTTTCCGATCATCTTCAAGTAAAGCATGATGAGCCCATGTTACTGTTGTACCTGATAAAAGTAAAACTAATGTATTTATCAAAGGTATGTCCCAAGGATCAAAAACTTCAATATCTTTAGGTGGCCATACATTTCCAACAAATTCTGATGGGAATAAACTTGCATCAAAATAGGCCCAGAACCAAGCTACAAAAAACATAACTTCTGAAGCAATAAATAAAGTCATTCCATATCTATGATGTATTTGAACTACAGGTGTATGATGACCTTGATGCTCTGCCTCGATCACCACATCTCTAAACCACATATAAGCTCCATAGATTAGTAAAGCAAAACCTAAAATCATCGCCCACATTACTTTACTATGAAAATAATAAACTGAACCTATTGCGGTTATTAATGTTGCAAAAGAGGTATAAATTGGCCAAGGACTTGGGTCAACTAAGTGATAATCGTGCTTTTGCTCTCCACTAGACATAATATTAATTTATATTCTTTGATTGTTTATAATAATCAGATGAAAAAAAAGTATATGACATAGTTACATCTTCAACATTTGCGGTTTTAGGGTCGTTTACGAGTTCAGGATCTAAATAAAAAACCAGTTTATAAACGGCCTTTTCACCTGGATCTAATATCTGTTTTTCAAAACAAAAACAACCTAACTTATTGAAATATTGACCAAATGAGGAAGGTGAAACATTATAACTCGCAACTCCTGCGGAAGGTTCATTTCCAACATTTTGAACCTCAAAATCAATATTATAAACCTTGCCAGGCTTTACATCTAAAAGATTTTTTTTTGCTTTAAAGTCCCAAGAAAGATTACTGTTTACATTTGTATCAAGCCTTACACTGATAATATTATCTAATACAATTTTTGGAGCTTCTTTTGACACTTGTGTAGTACCACCAAAACCAGTTACTCTACAAAAAAGATCGTATAATGGGACTGCTGCAAATGAAAGACCTAACATAAAGAAAAATATTCCTCCAAGAATCAAAGGTGTTAAAGTTTTTTTTCTCATAATCTATAAAGGTCTATCAAATACTCCAATGTTAAATAGTGTAAATATAAATAAAAAAACTATAAATAATAACAAACCAAGTGCTGTCCATATATTTCGTTTTTTTAATTTTTTATCAGGTATCATTAAAATAATTTATCAATCAAAATAAATACGAAAATTAGAAACAAATATATTATTGAATAACTGAATATATGTTTTGCTATCTTTGGATCAAATTTATTTTTTTTGAAATAGTAAAGATTTAAACAAATATAGTTGTAGTATAATGTTAGTGCTAAAGATGGAATTAAAAATACCAATCCAGCAAATCCAATATAATATGGTAATAAAATAGTTGGTATCATTAGTAAAGAGTAAATTAAAATATTTTTTTTTGTATTTTGAACTCCATCTGTTATCGGAAGCATTGGAATTTTTGCTCTTTTATAATCATCTGCTTTATAGAGACTAAGTGCCCAAAAATGAGACGGGGTCCAAATAAATATAATTAAAAATAATGTTATCGGTTCCATTGATAAAGAGTTAGTAGCAATAGTCCACCCTATCACAGGTGGTAATGCCCCCGATGCTCCTCCAATAACAATGTTTTGTGAAGTCTTTCTTTTTAGCCAAATGGTATAAATAATAACGTAAAAGAAAATTGTAAAGAATAATAGGAACGATGACAAAAAATTACTAAAATAATAAAGGCTAACAACAGATATAATTGACAATAGAAGGCCAAAAATTAATGCTTGGTCTTTATTTACTTTACCTCTTGGGATAGGTCTTAAACAAGTCCTAGACATCAGCTTGTCTAAATCAGCCTCATACCACATGTTAAGCGTTCCTGCTGCCCCAGCTCCCATCGCAACAAATAAAATTCCTATCATCGCATCTTTTATTGAAAGAACTGTAGGTGAAGATAATAAGCCAACCGCACAAGTAAAAATAACTAATGACATTACTCTTGGTTTCATTAACTTTATAAGCTCGTTAAAAACTTTTAACTCTGAAACACTTTGTTTTTTGGCTCTTATATTAGTTGTAGACATCTTTAAATTATATATGTGTAAATAAATCTAGCTACTAGATTTTTCTGCACCTTCGTAATCCTCAAATTTTGGTAGTTCTTCAAAAGTATGAAAATTTGGAGGTGATGGAACTGTCCACTCTAGAGTTGTAGCCCCTTCCCCCCAAGGATTTTGAGCAGCTTTCTTCTTTTTTGCGAAAGCGTAAATCAAATTAATTAAAAATACTGCTAATCCGACAATTGAAATGTAGGAACCTACAGATGATATATAATTCCAATCTGCAAAAGCATCTGGATAGTCTGCATATCTTCTAGGCATACCCGCTAATCCTAAAAAGTGTTGTGGGAAGAAAATTAGGTTTACACCTATAAAAGTAAGCCAGAAATGTAGCTGTCCTAACCACTCTGAGTATTCATAGCCTGACATTTTTCCAAACCAATAATAGAAACCTGCAAATATTGCAAAAACTGCACCAAGAGAAAGAACATAATGAAAGTGTGCTACCACATAGTATGTATCATGAAGTGCTGTATCCACTCCAGCATTTGCAAGCACAACACCCGTTACACCACCTACGGTGAATAAAAAGATAAAACCTAATGCCCAAACCATTGGAGTTTTAAAAGAAATAGATCCACCCCACATTGTTGCTATCCAAGAAAAAATTTTAATGCCAGTCGGTACTGCTATAATCATTGTTGCTGCCAAGAAGTACGCTTTTGTATCTGTATTTAATCCAACAGTATACATATGATGTGCCCACACAACAAAACCTACAATTCCTATTGCAACCATTGCATATGCCATTCCTAAATATCCAAAAACTGGTTTTCTTGAAAAAGTAGAAACAATATGGCTGATCATTCCAAAACCAGGAAGAATTAATATGTATACTTCAGGGTGTCCAAAAAACCAAAACAAATGTTGAAACAACATTGGATCACCACCAGATTGTGCCTCAAAAAAAGCAGTACCAAAATTTCTATCGGTCAATAACATTGTAATTGCTCCTGCTAGAACAGGTAGAGATAATAACAATAAAAAAGCTGTTACTAGTATTGACCAAGCAAACAATGGCATTTTATGAAGTGTCATACCTGGAGTTCTCATATTTAAAATAGTTGTTATAAAATTTACTGCACCTAAAATTGATGAAGCTCCTGCAATGTGAAGACTTAAAATTGCTAAATCCATTGCTGGTCCAGGTTGTCCAGTTTTAGATGATAAAGGAGGGTAAATTGTCCATCCACCACCTACTCCTTGAGCTCCGGGAGGTCCATCTACAAAAATTGAAGATAATAATAAAATAAAAGAGACTGGTAATAACCAAAATGAAATATTATTCATTCTTGGAAATGCCATATCAGGTGCACCAATCATTATTGGCACAAACCAATTTCCAAATCCACCAATCATAGCTGGCATCACCATAAAAAAAATCATTATTAGTCCATGTCCAGTTACAAGAACATTATAAAGGTGATAATCGCCACCTAAAATACCATCCCCTGGATGCATTAGCTCCATTCTCATTAACACTGAAAAAGCTGTTCCAATTAATCCAGCAATGATTGCAAAAATTAAATACATGGTTCCTATATCTTTATGATTTGTAGAATAGGCCCATCTTTTCCATCCTGTTGGAGTATGATGATCGTGAGTTGCTGTTTGACTATACATAACTATTTACTGGCAATTAATTTATTTTTATCCTCAATCGGCTCTTTAGCAAACTTAATTTTTGCCTCGTTTAACCATTCAATATATTCTTCATCAGAAACTACTCTAACAGTTATTGGCATAAATGCGTGTTTTATTCCACAAAGCTCTGAACATTGTCCATAAAATGTACCTGTTCTCTCAGCTTTAAACCAAGTTTCATTTACTCTTCCGGGCATTGCATCTCTTTTAACACCAAAGGCAGGAAGAGCCCATGCATGTAAAACATCATTTGCAGTTATTAAAACCTTTACAACTTTATTTACTGGCACAACTACCTCATTGTCTACTGCTAATAATCTTGGTTGGCCTTCTTTAAGATCCTCATCTTCAATCATATAAGAGTCAAAAATTATGTTTTCATCTGGATATTCATAGCCCCAATACCATTGATATCCTATTGCTTTAATTGTGACCTCAGCTTTTGGAATTTCATCTTGTGAGTATAAAACTTTAAACGATGGAACTGCCATCACTATTAAAATCAAACATGGTATTAATGTCCACACAACCTCAACTAAAACATTGTGAGTTCTTTTAGAAGGATTAGGGTTTCTTGAAGCTCTAAATCTCACCATTGCATACAACATCAAAAACAACACAAAAGCACTTATAGCTACAATAATCGGAACTAACATATAGTCGTGAAACCACACTATATCTCTCATTGATTGTGATGCTGGCTCTTGAAAGCCCATCTGCCATTTTTTTGGTTGATCAGCAGAAGATGCTAAAGGTAAAAATATTGATACAAGAATTATAAAAATTTTTTTCATTAATATGATCTATATAGAACTAAATAGATGAAATTACACTAATGTTTTCGCGACAATTTATCAATTTATTAAATAATTAATTACAGATATTGCCGAAATTACTGCTGTTTCTGAGCGAAGGATATTATCATTCAATTTCACTGTTTCAAGATCTTTAAAAGTTAAAATTTTTAACCTTTCCGACTCGGAAAAATCACCTTCTGGTCCAACAACTAAACACAATGGTTTTTTTTCAGATTTTGAAATAGATAATTTTTTTTTATTAGAATTAATATCTGTTAATATTAATTTAATTTTATCTTGATAGATTTTTAAAAAGTCATTAAGCTTGATAGGACTTTCTAGAGATGGTAGTAAAATTCTATTTGATTGTTCGGTTGCTTCTATAATAATTTTTTTTAACCTTTCATTATTTATTTTTCTAACAATGCTTCTCTCAAATATTATTGGAATGAACTTTGTGACACCAAGTTCCGTAGCTTTTTGTATCATAAAATTAAAATAATTTGATTTAATTGGTGAAAAAGCTAACCATATATCTATCCTGCTTTCTTTTGATCTAATCTGTTTAATAATCTGAAACTCAATACCCACCCTATTAATTTTTTTTATTTGAGCAACCCACTCTCCTGAGTCATTAAAAATATTAAACTCATCGTTTTCCTTCAATCTCATAACCTTATTAACGTAGTGAGATTGTTTTTTATCTAAATTTCCAATAAGATCATTAGATAACTTTTTTTGATAGAATAGTCTTAAATTATTCATTAATAATTATATTAATCTGATTTATGAAAAATATTAAAGCAATTATTTTTGATGCCTACGGTACTTTATTTGATGTTAACTCCGCAGCAGAGAAATGTAAAAATAAAATTGGAAATAAGTGGGAAAGTTTTGCTAATTACTGGAGAACTACACAATTAGAATATACCTGGTTAAGAAGTTTAATGGGAAGACATAAAGACTTCTGGCAAGTTACTGAGGATAGTCTTGAAAAATCCATGAAAGTATTTGAGATAGATTTTATAATGAAAAGTGAACTATTAAATCTTTATAAAAAACTATCAACATTTATTGAAGTTCCAAATGTTTTGAGCTCTTTAAAGAAAAAAAATTTTAAATTAGCTATCCTGTCAAATGGAACACCTCAACTTCTAAATGAACTTGTAGATAGTAATAATTTAGAAAATATTTTTGATGATATTTTTTCAATAGAGGAAGTTGGTATTTTTAAACCTAGCTCGAAAGTTTATGATATTCCTGTCAAGAAATATAAAATTAAAAAAAAAGAAATAGCATTTTTAAGTGCTAATACATGGGACGTATCTGGTGGAGGCAATTATGGCTATACCTCTATTTGGGTAAATAGGAATAAAAATGTCTTCGATAATTTGGATTGTAAACCTAATAAAGTGATAAATAATTTGAATCAATTGCTTGAAATGTTTAAATAAAATATTAGTCTCTAAAATATGAAAATCTTTATAAATAAAATAAATAATTTTTTTACGAATTTTGAGGCATTGGCTTCTTTATTTCTAAGATTTGGTATAGCTACGGCGTTCTTAATACATGGATTAAATAAATTTCCTTTGCCGCCTCAAGGTCTAATTGAATATTTTGATCTTTCTCCTGCTTTAGCGTCTTTTGTTGCTGTCTCAGAAGTTTCAGCTGGTGTCGCTTTAATTATTGGAGGATTTATTAAAAATCCTATTGGAAATTTTATTACACGATTGGCTGGTTTTACGATAGTTATATTGATGATTAATATATTTGCTATTGCACACGCAGATTGGTTTATAAATACAAAGCTTTTTACTAGTGAGCAAATTTTTCTTTTAATAGGTGGATTATATTTTTTAATTAAGGGGAATAGATCTTAAAGTGGACCAAGTTGAAGTTGATAGAATAATCAATCCAATTCTCTCCTCGGATGGAGCTGGAGTGAAACTAAAAAGAAGTATTGGGGTAGATCCTGATTATCTTGATCCTTTCTTAATGCTAGATGAGTTTGGTTCCGAAAATAAAGATGATTACATTGGTGGCTTTCCTCCCCATCCGCACAGAGGAATCGAAACTGTCACTTACATGTTATCTGGCGAATTTGAACATAAAGATAGCGCTGGTGGAAAAGGTAGAATGACAGCAGGCGATGTTCAGTGGATGAGGACTGGAAGTGGAATAATTCATTCTGAAATGCCAGCTATGAAAGAAGGTAAGCTTCATGGTTTTCAACTTTGGATAAATATGCCTGCAAAATTAAAGATGAGTAAACCTGAGTATATTTATATTGACTCTGAAAAAATGAAAACTCATAAGGACAGTGAAAAAACCGTTAAAGTTATTGCTGGAAAATTTAATAGTACTGAGGGGCCAGTTAACAAGCACAATGTTCAACCGTTATATTTTGATGTAGTTCTTAATAAAGATAAAATTTTTGATTTCAATTTACCTGAGACACATAATTCTTTTATTTATTTAATAAATGGAGAAATTAAAGTTGGTGAAAAAAAACATGAGAAAATCACCGACTCAAAACTAGTTTTACTTACAAAGGGATCAAAATTAATAGTAAAGTCGTTAATAAAATCAAATTTTTTACTTATATCTGGGAAGCCAATTGGTGAAAAGATTGCTAGAGGAGGGCCTTTCGTAATGAATACAAAAGCAGAGATCTTAGAAGCAATAAATGATTACCATAATGGCACATTCGTAAAATAGCTATGAAAGTAATAGAAATTAAGAAATTTGGTGGACCAGAGGTATTAGAACTTAAAGATGTCGAAATTGGGAAGCCAGGACCCAAAGAAGTTTTGATTAAAAATTTATCAATAGGTCTTAATTATATCGATATTTATCATCGTACTGGTCTATATCCCATACCATTACCAAGTGGAATTGGCCTAGAAGCATGTGGCGTTATTGAAGAAGTCGGATCTGAGGTAAATTTATTTGAAATTGGAGATAGAGTAAGTCATGCATCAATGCCTATAGGTGCTTACTCGGAAAAACAAATTATGCCTCAGGAAAAACTTGTAAGTGTGCCAGATGGCATATCTGATGAAGTAGCTTCATGTATTGTATTAAAGGGTATGACTGCTGAATATTTGCTTCATAGAAGTTATATGGCAAAAAAAGGTGATAAAGTTCTATTTCATGCTGCGGCTGGTGGAGTTGGACAAATTTTATGTCAATGGGCAAACTCCATAGGTTGCGAAGTAATAGGTACAGTTGGATCAAAAGAAAAAGAAGAAATTGCAAAAAAAAATGGTTGTCACCATGTGATTAATTATGTTGAAAAAAATTTTGTTGAAGAAGTCGAGAAATTATTTGGAAAGAATGAAGTTGATGTAGTTTACGATGGTGTAGGACAAAAAACTTTTGAAGGTTCAATTGAATGCTTAAAAATCAGAGGTATGATGGTAGCATTTGGAAACGCCTCAGGATATGTAAATACAATTGATGTCAAAAAGCACATAAATACAAAAGGACTATTTTTTACTAGACCGTCAATTGCTCACTATACTGTAACTAGGAAAGAGCTAGAAGATTCTGCCAAAAAGGTGTTTGATGCTGTAATTTCTAAAAAAATAAAAATAGATATTTCAAAAAAATATACTCTTGATCAGGCTAAAAATGCTCATGAAGATTTAGAAGCAAGAAAATTAATTGGTCCTGCGGTAATAATACCTAACTAATCTATGTGAACGTCCATATCGGACATATGCAAATTTAAGGCACTTGTTGAAATCTGAATTTCTCTAATAAAAAACACTATAGATATAATCATTGATAGACAACATGATCCAAAAATAACTCTAGCTACAAATAAAGTATCTAAATACAGCGCAAATACAGTTAACATATTAAATAGAAAACCAAAAGCTGCAAACATAATAGTCCACCTTAGGATAGATATTCTTTTACTTAAGTTAATAAATTGTTTTTTCCATTCAGGAGGGATATGTTTTTCATAAACATGTTCGTCATGCAGTTCTCTTATTAGTTTACTTAAAGTATGAAATCTATTGCTATAGACACCCATTAACAAAGGTATCGCGGGAAACATTAATGCAGTCACTGTATAATCAATATTCATAACGAATCAGTTTGATTATGAATCTAGCCTTTGCTATTTACAAGTAAATTCTGATGAAACAAATAAATTATTTTATTGAGTTAACTCGCTTAAAAAAACCAATTGGGTTCATGCTATTGTTTTGGCCATGTTTGTGGGGACTAACGATAGGATTTGATTTCTCTAAAGATATCCAAATATTCATTAAATATCTTTTATTATTTTTTTTTGGGTCAGTATTAATGAGATCAGCTGGGTGTATAATTAATGATATATTTGATAAAGATTTTGATAATAAAGTTGAAAGAACTAAATCTCGTCCAATAGCATCAGGTGCGATATCTGTAAAATTAGCCCTTATCTACTCTATAATTTTATGTTTAATAGCTTTTTTTATTTTAATACAGTTTAATTTATTCACTATTTTACTTGCACTTGGTTCGATGCCTTTAGCATTTACATATCCATTAATGAAAAGATTTACTTACTGGCCACAGCTATTTTTAGGAATTACTTTTAACTATGGTCTAATATTGGGCTGGACATCAATAAATAGTCAAATTGATGCTTTGCCAATAATATTTTATATAGGAGCCATATTTTGGACATTAGGTTACGACACAATATATGGGTACCAAGATATTAAAGATGATGAAATTATAGGAGTAAAATCAACATCCATTAAATTTAAAAAAAATCCTAAAAAATTTATATTGGGATGCTTTTTAATTTTTATTCTATGCTTACTTTATACAGGTTACAAAATGACGTTTAGCTCAATATACTTTTTTGGAATTATTATTATCTCTTTGCATTTACTTATTTATCAAATTAAATATTTAAATATTAACGATCAATTAAGTTGTTTAGCTAAATTCAAATCAAATAATCTTATAGGATTTTTAGTTTTTATAAATATTTTAGTTGGAAAAATTATTTTATGATGAGTAATTTTCAAATTTTAAAACGGTTATACTTTGATTACTCGAGGAATTATATTGGAAAAATTATTCTTTCTGGAATTTTCTCATTAATTGTAGCTGGATCAACCTCGGCAATTGCCTATCTTTTAGATCCTGCAATTAAAAAAATATTTATAGAAAAAGATGAAAATTTAATTTTGATCATTCCAATATTTATTATTTTAGCATTTTTTGCAAAAGGTTTATCTTTGTATACTGCAAGAGTGCTTATGATATCTGTAGGAAATGATATTAAAAAAGACATGCAGGATGATATGTTAAAATCACTTATTAGAGCTGATACAAGCATGATCCAAGATAAACACAGCGGTAAATATTTAAATCATGTCCTTGGTGATACATCCCATATTGTAATGTTAGTCAGTACAACAATATTAAATGCCTTTAAAGACTCTTTAACACTTGTTGGTTTGCTTTGTGTTATGTTTTATCAAAATTGGAAACTATCGCTTATTGCAATATTTATGATACCAATTGCATCATTTGCAGCTAAAAACTTAGGTAAAAGAATTGGTAAAGTAACAACTGAAGCTCAGGAAAAAACTGGTGAGGCATCAAAATATTTAATGGAATTGTTTAAGAATCACAAATTAATTAAAATTTTTCAAAAAGAGGCTTTCGAGACACAAAGATCAAGTAAATTTCTTAATGATGTTAAAGAGAAAGCAAAGAAAATTGCTATAGTTTTTACCAGAGCAACAGTGATAATGGAACCTTTGACGGGTGTAATGATAGCTTTACTTATATTTGTAACAGGAAAACTTATTATTAGTGGTGAAATAGATATAAATAATTTTTTTTCATTCCTAGCTGCTATGATGCTTGCTTACCAACCAGTAAGGTCACTGGCAACTTTAAACGTTGGTATAAACCAGGGTTTATCTGCTGCTAAAAGAATTTTACCAATAATTGATATAGAAAATAAAATAAATGACAACAATTCTAGTAATAATTTAAATATAAAAAATTGTGATATAGAATTCGAAAATTGTGATTTTAGGTATAACGACAATCAAAACTTAATTCTAAAAAAAGTTAATTTAAAATTTATAGGTAATAAAATGACTGCTCTTGTTGGTCACAGTGGTGCTGGAAAGTCCTCGATTTTGAATTTAATTCCTAGATTTTACGATACCTTCTCTGGGGATATAAAAATTGATGGTCAGTCAATTTACAACGTTAAACTTGATGATCTGAGAAAAAATATATCTATAGTTACTCAAGATACGACTTTATTTGATGATACAATTAAAAATAATATTCTTTATGCTAATTCTCAAGCTAGTGATAAAGAAATAATGGAAGTTGCAGAAAAGTCGTTCTCACATAATTTTATTAAAGATTTACCTGATAAATATGAAACCATTATTGGTGAAAATGGGCTTAGGCTATCGGGTGGAGAAAAACAAAGAATTTCAATAGCGAGGGCTATGCTTAAGAAGGCACCAATAATATTATTAGATGAGGCAACATCTTCATTAGATGCAGAAATAGAGAGTAAAATACAAGAAGCAATGAGCCTATTGACTAAAAATAAAACAACAATAGTTATAGCACATAGACTTTCAACAATACTAAACTCTCATAAAATTTATGTCATTGAAAAAGGAGAAGTTGTAGCTCAAGGTAACCATAAAGAATTAATTGATAACTCCAAAATTTATAAGAACTTCTATGATAAACAAGTTAGAAGAGATTGATGATATTACTTCTCTATAGAATTTTAATTAACTCAATACTTCTTATTTCACCAATTATAATTTTATTTAGATTATTTAAAGGAAAAGAGGATTTTAAAAGATTTAAAGAAAAGCTTGGTTTTTTTTCAAAAAAAAAAAATGGTGAAAAACTAATATGGTTTCATGGAGCAAGCGTAGGTGAATTATTGAGTATAATCCCACTAATTGAAATTCTTGAAAAAGATAAAAGCGTTAATCAAATATTAATAACAAGTTCAACTATAAGCTCAGCAAGAGTTTTTGATAAATTTAAATTTAAAAAAACTATTCATCAATTTTTTCCAATCGATGCTGATATAATTTCGAAAAAATTTTTAAATTATTGGAAACCATTTAGTGCAATTTTTATTGACTCTGAGATTTGGCCAAATACCATAATTAACTTAAATAAAAAAGAAGTTCCTATAATTTTACTAAATGGAAGAATTACTAAAAAATCTTTTAAGAGATGGTGTATAATTAAAGATTTTGCGCAAAGGGTTTTTCAATACCTTTCATTCACTTATCCATGCAATGAGGAAACTTTAAATTACTTAAAGTTTTTTGGTGTTAATAATATAAAATTAATTGGAAATCTCAAATTTTCTCAAAAAAAAATTAGGAATGATAAAATTCCACTTCAATTAAAAAATTTTTTTAATAGGAAAATACACTGGTGTGCCTCAAGTACACATAGAGGAGAGGAAGAATTTTGTATTGATGCACATTGTAATCTAAAAAAAAAATACAAAAATCTAGTAAGCATAATTATACCCAGGCACGTTGATAGAAGAAATGAAATTATAGATATTGCTAAATCAAAAAATCTTAAATTCTTTTGTCACAGTTCGGGTGAAATGATTCCATCAGATACCGAAATTTATTTAGTAGATACATATGGTGAAACAGAGACTTTTTATAACCTTAGTAATATTGTTTTTATGGGAGGATCAATTATTAAACATGGTGGCCAAAATCCTTTAGAAGCAGCAAGATATGGTTGCAAAATAATACACGGGCCATATATAGAAAATTTTAAGGACATATATAAACTTTTAGATAAAAATAATATTGCAAAAAAAATAAGATTTAAAAAAAATTTAATAAGTGAAATTAAAAAATCCCTCAAAATTAAAAAAACCTCTAATTTGATTGTTAGAAAAATTGAGGATATTGGTGTAAAGATACTTAATAGTACCTACGACGAGATAAAAAAAATTATTAAATGAAATTTAATAAACCAAGATTTTGGGACATTAAAAAACCAAATTTATTTGCAATTCTCCTTATTCCTCTCACTTTACCAATATTTCTCAATAATTTGCTTAGAAAATTTAAAAAAAGAAAAAAATACCCAGATATTTTCTCGATTTGTATTGGAAATATCTATGTCGGTGGCACAGGAA
Organism: uncultured Pelagibacteraceae bacterium; assembly: GCA_902628635.1. Taxonomy (GTDB): domain Bacteria; phylum Pseudomonadota; class Alphaproteobacteria; order Pelagibacterales; family Pelagibacteraceae; genus Pelagibacter. The sequence continues at coordinate 35,796 of CACONQ010000001.1, forward strand.
AAACACCCTTAGCAATAAAGTCTAATAATCTTTTAAATGCTGAAAAACTAAACTCAGTTATTATTAAAAAGTTTTATAAAAATCAACTTGATGAACAGCTTCTTATTAAAAAGTATTCAAATCTAATTTGTAAAGAAAAAAGATTAGATGCATTAAAAGAGGCTAATTTAAAAAAATTTAAATACGCTATATTTGATGATGGATTACAAGACAAATCGTTAGATTATAATTTAAAAATTGTTTGTTTCAATAACTTGCAGTGGATTGGTAACGGTTTAATTATTCCAGCAGGTCCTTTAAGAGAAAAAATTGATTCAATTAAAGAGTATGATGCAGTAGTAATCAATGGTGATACAAAATTAAATGAAAATTTAATTGCAGAATTAAAAAGAATAAAGAATAATTTAAAAATATTTGAGACAAATTATGAAATATCAAACATAAATGATTTTGACAGAAAGTTAAATTATGTTATTTTTTCTGCAATTGGGAATCCTAAAAACTTTTTAAAACTTTTAAAAGAAAATAATTTCAACATTTTAAAGCAGTTTATCTTTCCAGATCATTATATTTATTCAGATAAAGATATAGAAAGTATTATTAATTATTCAAAGTCAAACAATTTAAAAATAATTACAACAGAGAAAGATTATTTAAAAATAAATGAAAAGTTTTTAGATGAAATAAATATTTTAAAACTTGACATTAAAATATTAAACGAAAAAAAATTCAAAAATTTTTTAACTAATAATATATGAAAATTGTTAATTATTTAATTCAATATATTTTAATAAAAATATTTTTTTTTATTTGTAAAATTATTGGCTATAAAAATGCATCTAATCTTGGGGAGACAATCGGCCAAAAAGTTGGTCCAAAATTTAAATCAAAAAAAATTATTGAAAAAAATATTAATCTAATATTGCCAGATGCTAAAAGTGAGAGAATAGAAGATATTATTAAAAAAATGTGGGGAAACTATGGACGTATATTGTCAGAATACGTTTTTATGAAAGATTTCAGAAATGGAAATTTAAAAGATTATATAAAAATAACAGGATTCGAATATTTAAACGAAATAAAAAATAAAAATATACCTGTTGTTTTCGTGTCTGGACATTTTAATAATTTTGAGTTGATGGCAATGCAAATTGAGAAATCTGGTATAGAACTTGGAGCAATATATAGACCTCTTAATAATTTTTTCTTGAACAGCACTATGGAAAATATTAGAAAAAAATTTATCTGCAGAAATCAAATCAAAAAAGGATTATCGGGTATAAGAGATATTTTAAATTTATTCAAAAATAATACATCTATAGCATTAATGATTGATCAAAGGGTTACTGAAGGCATTAAGTCAAGTTTTTTTAAAAAAGAAGCTTTCACTACCACAATACCTGCTCAATTAGTCAAAAAATATAGTTGTCCAGTAGTTAGTATTTATATCGAAAGAATTGATGGGCATAATTTTAAAATAATTATAAATAAACCAATATATTTTTCTAAAGATAAAAGTACTGAAGATATTACCCAACATTTAAATTATTTACTTGAAAAAATGGTTTTAAGAAATCCTGAACAATGGATTTTGACACACAATAGATGGAAAATTTAATTAATTATTTACTTTCCTTTTTTTTTGATACCTCAACATAGGAGTAATAAGCCTCCTGATCTTCAACATTCCAATAAGTCAAGTTTTCTATAGGTATTTTTTTATTTGAAATAGAGCATAATACGTGGTCGCCAGGCTCAATAATTTCAAAATTATTGGGCAAATATCTCAATTTAGCTAATTTATTTTTCATACTTAAGTTATATAAAATATATATATGAATATTGGAATTATTGGAAGTGGTGGGCGAGAACATGCGCTGTGTTTAAAATTAAAAGAGTCAGAGATCGTTAATAAAATTTATTGTTTTCCTGGAAACGCTGGGACAGAATTACTAGCAGAGAATATTGATATAAATATTGACGATTTTGACGAGATTAAAAAAAAATCTCTAGAAAAAAATATTAGCTTGTTAGTTGTTGGTCCTGAAAAACAACTCGTTAATGGGATAGTAGATTTTTTTAAAAATACTGGTATTCAAGTGTTTGGTCCAAATAAAATTTCGTCTCAACTTGAAGGTTCAAAAATTTTTACAAAAAGACTTTGTAAAAAATTTAATATTCCAACTTCAAAATTTGAGATATTTGTAAAAAAAAATGATGCTATTAATTATTTGGAAAATTCAAAATACCCTATAGTAATCAAGGCAGATGGCCTTGCGTCTGGAAAGGGCGTTTATATTTGTAAATCAAAAAATAATGCAGAAGAGGCCGTAAATGAGATATTTAATGGAAAATTCGGTAAAGCTGACTCAGTTTTAATAGAAGAGTTTTTAGAAGGAGAGGAAATGAGTTATTTTGTTATATGTGATGGAAAAGATTATAAGTTTTTTCAAACTGCACAAGATCATAAGAGAGTTGGTGAAGGAGACACAGGTCCTAATACTGGTGGGATGGGAGCATACTCGCCGTCTAGATTGAATAATGAAAGTCTTCAAGACAAAATCAATAAAAAAATTATAGAACCAACTATGACTGGGTTGAGAGAACTTAATACAAATTATATCGGCTTCTTATATGTTGGACTTATGATATGTGAAAACGAACCATACCTAATTGAATTTAATGTTAGAATGGGAGATCCAGAGTGCCAAACAATTCTCCCACTACTAAAATCAGATTTAGCAAAAATCATTTTATCATGTTGTAAACAAGAACTAGGGGCAGAAAATATTGAATGGCTAGAAAAAAAAAGTTTGTGTATCGTTTTATGTTCAAATGGATATCCAGGTGATTATAAAAAAAAAGTAATGATAAATAATGTAAAAAATTTAAGAGTTAAGGAAGGTCAATTTATTATTCATGCTGGTACTAAATTTATAAATGAGGATTTATATTCTTATGGGGGTAGAGTATTAAATATAGTGGTAACCTCGGATAGTTTTGAGAGTAGCAAAAAAGACGTTTTAAAAATTCTTGAAAGAATTAATTGGAAAAACGGTTTTTATAGAAAAGATATTGGATACAAAGTTACATAATGTATGAGAATAATATCTGGAAAATTTAAAGGGAAAAAATTGCATCAACCTTTAGATAATTTAACTCGGCCATTGAGAGACATGGTAAAAGAGGCGATCTTTAATTTTCTTGCTCACTCAGAACATATCAAAATCAATATGAAAGAAGCTTGTATTTTAGATCTTTTTTCTGGTTCAGGATCTTTTGGTATTGAATGTATTTCAAGAGAGGCAAAAAAGGTTGTTTTCTGTGAAAATTATGAGCCAGCATTACGTGTATTAAAAAAAAATATTAAATCTCTTAACGAAGTAAAAAAAATTGAAATAAATACACAAGATATTTATGAAATGCTGGATACTCAAAATTTTAAAAATAGATTTAATTTAATTTTTTTAGATCCACCATTTAAAGAACAAAAAGTCAATGAGCTTTTGTCATTGATAAATAAATCAGATATTTTGGAGAAAGATGGTCTAATTATTTTGCATAGAAACAAAAAAAGTAAAGATACATTAAATATGAAATATGATATTTTGTTAGAAAAGATATATGGAATATCAAAGATATATTTTATTAAATTTTAGGCGTTTAATATTTTTTTAGTTTCAATTTTTATTAATTCGACTGCTGGCTGATTAAAAGGATCTAGATTTAAAGCCTCTCCTATCAAAATTGTTTCCAACATAAAGAAGGTAAACATCTCTCCTAAAGAACTCTCGGATCTGTCTAATAAATCAAAAGATCTAAACGGTATTTTTTTTCTCTTAAAGATCGTTTGTGTTGCATATTTTTGTGCTAATTTTATATTTGCTAGATGATTATTTTTTGAATGATCTAGAACATCAAAAAAAGTGTAAAAATTTGTGCTTGGTCCATCTAAGTATAGTTGCATCATACTGTGGTTGTCTCTTGGTAAATTTGAGACCACTGGCAAAAGTCCTTTTGATTTTTTTCCTAAACTTTCTGCTATTAGTTGCTGATACCAATGAAATAAACCTTCTGAGTTTTCATCAAAATTCAGAATGATTGAATTATATTTTTTTTTTCTAATTAAAGCGACAGTTGAAATTACATTGCTAATTAATGAATTAATAAATCTTTTATTTTTAATTAAATTATCAAATCTCTTAAATTTTTTTGGATTAAGACCCATTAATAATGCTGGCAGCATACCAACTTCAGACAAAACAGAATACCTTCCTCCAATATAATTTCTATGATCAATTATATCACTTTTAAGTTTTTTTGCTAAATTTCTAATTTGGTTGTTTGAATTTTCACAAATAAATAAATTATTTTTTTTATTTTTTAAAGACTTGAAGTTAGAAATTGTTTCTAATGTATTTCCAGATTTTGAAATCACTAAATTTAATGGTTTTAAGTTTTGATTGTAGTTTTTTTTTAAATTTATATTATCAACAAAAGTAAATTTTTTTTTTATTTTAGGGCTAAAAAAGTTATAAATTGCTTTAGCACCAAGTGCCGATCCCCCCATTCCGATTAAATTAATATTTTTAAAATTATTATATTTTTTAAAGTTAATATTTTCATATGAATATTTATATTTTTGAGAAAAGCTTTTTATAAGTTTTTCTTGAACATAAGTATCAAGTTTTTTTTTTAGCTTTATTTCAAGATTTCTGTTTTTTTTTATATTTACAAAATTTTTAAAATTTACAAAATGCTTTTGCATTAATCTTTATTTATTTGATCTATTACAAATTCTTCAGCAGATCTGTTACCTGTCTTGTTGCTCTTCACACTTTTTGAATTAATAGATTTAATTAAATCTTTAATTTCTTCATCAACTAACTCAGATTGATCATTTATTTTTTCTGATTGTGGAACTGGTAGTTCGTCAAAATTTGGTGGAATTTCTAATGGATTTTTTTTTATTACCAAAAATTCATCACTGTTCTCCTGTTTTTTTCCTGTTAAACCATCTTTAACGGTTTGACAGGAGTATAAAAGTAAAAAACAGGAAAAGTAGAGTAAAATTTTTTTATTCATTAGTTTTCTTTTCATCTTTATTAAAAATTATTTCAACAAAAATAAGGCATACGACACCTAATGTAATAAAAACATCTGCTACATTAAATATAAACCAATGAAAATCATTGTAATTTAAATCAATAAAATCTGGAACTGCAGAATAATAAAGTCTGTCGAATAGGTTGCCAAGTGATCCACCCAAAATGACAAAAAATATAAGTCCTTTAAAATTACTTGACATTACACCAAGGTATAGAATTATAAAATTAACTAATACAATTATTAATGTTATTAAATTATAAATAAATTGTTTTTCAAATGACAATAATCCAAACCCAATTCCTGTATTCCAAACTAAAATAATATTTACAAATTGATTTAGATAAATATCCACTTTGCCATAGGTTTCAGCAATATTTATTACATAAATCTTTGAAATTCTATCTAAAGTAAAAATTAATAATGTAATTAAAAAATAAATAATAATTTTCTTATTTATAAAATTTATCATTTAATTTTTATGTTGGATGCCTTTCGCATTCTGCTTCAGTAATTTTCCAACAAACGGGACATTTTTTTCCTTTTGCTTTTGAAGTTTTTACTTCTATGTTGTCTTTTGCATTTTCATCTAAAATAGTATTTGCAAGTGAAGTTATACATATTTCTGAAAAATCATATTTTTTTGCAAGATTATATAGATCCTTGGTCAATCTGATATCAATTGCAGTTTCTAAGCTAGATCCTATTGTTTTGGCTGCTCTTTTTTCCTCAATACTGATATTTGCTATATCTCTTATTTTATTTATTTTATTCCAGTTGTCGTTAAGTTTATCATCTTTCCAAGATTTTGGAAATTCTGGAAACTTTTTTAAATGAATACTATTTTTTTCATCTTTGTTTAAAAGACTAAAAATTTCCTCTGTAGTAAAAGATAAAATTGGTGCAAACCACTTTAGTAAGACGTCTAATATCGTATTTAATATTAAAATACAACTTTGTCTCTTATCTGAATTTTTTTTATCGCAATATAAAGTATCTTTTCTTATATCAAAATAAAATGAAGAAAGATCTACAGTGCAGAAGTTTAATAATTCTTTGTACAAAACATGAAAATTGTACTCTCTAAAATTTGCTTTAAATTTTTCATTCAAAATATACAATTTGTGTAACATTAATTTTTCAAGTTCTGGAAGTTTGCTAATATCAATATTAGCATATTCTTGCTCTGAATAATTGTCATTTATATTTCCCATTAAGTATCTAAATGTATTTCTTATCTTTCTATATGCTTCAGCATGTTGCTCTAAAATTGAGTAGTCTATTCTTAAATCTTCAGAGTAATCGGATGCAGTCACCCAAACTCTAAGGATATCTGCTCCATATTTTTTTAGAATATCCTCAGGAAAGATCTGGTTCCCTAAAGACTTTGACATTTTTAAACCTTTACCATCCATCACAAATCCGTGAGATAAGATACTTTCAAATGGAGCTCTGCCTCTTGTTCCACAAGATTCTAATAATGAGGAGTGAAACCATCCTCTATGTTGATCAGATCCTTCTAGGTACATAGATGCAGGCCATTTTAAGTCTCCTCTTTTTTCAAGAACAAATGAATGTGTAGATCCACTATCAAACCAAACCTCAACGATATCTTTTAGTTTAACAAAATCTTCAGCTTTATATTTATCTCCTAAAAACTTTTGAGGGTCATCTGAAAACCAGCAATCTGATCCTTCTTTTTCGTAAATAGACGCGATATTTTCAAAGATATCCTCATCAACTAAAACCTTGCCATCTGATTTAGAAATAAATATAGGCAATGGTACACCCCAAACTCTTTGTCTAGAAACACACCAATCTGGTCTTGTTTCAATCATTGATCTTAATCTTTCTTTCCCTTTTGCAGGATAAAATTCTGTATCATCAATAGCTTTTAAAGCTTTATCTCTTAATTTATGGCTTTCCATAGAAATAAACCATTGAGGTGTAGCTCTATGGACCAACGGAGCTTTAGATCTCCAGGAATGTGGATATGAGTGGTTTAGTTTTCCGTTCGCTAATAAATTTTTTTCATTTTTAAGCTTCTCAATAATAATTGGGTTTGCTTTAAAAATATGAATACCCTCAAAATTTAAAACATGTTTTGTATACTTTCCATCATCATCAACTGTTTCAACAGCTTTAATATTATTATTTAAACATAAATTAAAATCATCTGGACCATGGCTTGGAGCGCAATGTACTATTCCTGAGCCTTGTTCTGTCGTAACAAACCTTGCCTCAAGCATCGGTATATCATAATTGTAGCCTATGCTCTTAAATGGATGGGAGCAAACTACTCCATCAAAATCGGATCCATTTATTTCACTTATAATTTTGTAGTCGTTAATTTTACAATCTTCAAATACACTTTTTAAAAGATCTTTTGCAACTATAATTTTTCTTTTATTAAAATCACCTTTATCGTTAATTTGTATTACAACATATTTCAAAGATTTGTTGTAAGCTAAAGCTTTATTTGCTGGTATCGTCCATGGTGTAGTTGTCCAGATTATTACTTCAGTACCTAAAAGATTTTTTAATTTTGATTTTTGAATAGGAAACGAAACATAAATTGTATCCGATGTATGATCCATATATTCGACCTCTGCATCAGCTAGAGCGGTTTTCTCTACAGTGGACCACAAAACTGGCTTGTAGCCTCTATATAAACTACCTTCTTTTAAAAATTTACCTAATTCCCTTACTATTTGAGCCTCAGCGTCATAACTCATTGTAGAATAATAATTTTCCCAATCTCCAACAACTCCAAGCCTTTTAAATTGTTCTTTATGAACTTTGATCCATTTATTAGCAAAATCTCTGCATTCTTTTCTAAATTCAACTACTGGCACATCATTTTTATTTTTTTTATTTTTTTTATATTGTTCCTCTATTTTCCATTCAATCGGCAAGCCATGACAATCCCATCCTGGAACATATACTGAGTCTTTGCCATCCATTTGATGAAATTTTGTGATTATGTCTTTAAGAATTTTATTAAAAGCTGTTCCCATATGAATATTACCATTTGCATAAGGAGGCCCATCGTGAAGAACGAACTTTTCTTTGCCTTTATTATTTTCTCTTAATAAATTGTAAAGATCAATTTTATTCCAATGTTCAACGATCTTAGGTTCCTTCAACGGAAGATTTGCTTTCATTGAAAAAGCTGTTTTTGGAAGATTTATTTGATCTTTGCTCATTTTAATTTTTTAGCTATTTTTACATCTATTTTTATCTGTTTTTTTAATTCATCTATACCATTAAATTTTTTTTCACCTCTAATAAAGTTTAAAAACTCAACAGTTAGCTTTTTATTATAAAGATTTTTTTTGAAATTAAAAATATTTACCTCAAGAAGAATTTTACTTTGGTTAAATGTAGGTCTATAACCCAAGTTTGCGATTCCACTCATTTTTTTTTTTGTCTTATTAATTAAGATTTTAACTGCATAAACTCCTGGTTTAGCTATCACATAATTTCCAATATCTATGTTGCAAGTTGGGAATCCGATAGTTTTACCCAATCTTCTTCCAGATTGTACAATTCCTTGGATTGACCAATTTCTATCTAAGTATTTATTGGCAGTAGGTATTTGTCCTTTTTCTAAAAGTTTCCTTATAGATGTTGAAGATATAATCTTTTTCCTTTTTTTTAGAGGTGATGGATTTATTATTTTATAGTTAAATTTTTTTTCGAAAAACTTTAATAATTTTACATCTCCCTCTCGCTTATTACCAAATCTAAAATTATTACTTACAAAAATTAATTTTGCAGATAACTTTTTGTAAAGGAATTTTTCAATAAATTGATTACACGTTATCTTCGAAAATTTTAGGTCGAATTTTTTGTTAATAACAAAATCAACTTTAAATTTTTTTAAAATTTCTAACTTTTGATTTAAGTTGGATATTCTATAATTTCTAATTTTTTTAAAAAAAAACATTTTAGGGATTGGATCAAATGTCACTACCCCAATTTTATATTTTTTTTTTTTTTTTAATATTAAAGCTTTTTTAAACAATTTTTGATGTCCTAAATGAACACCATCAAAATTACCAATTAATATAATTGAGTTTTTGTGTTTTTTTTGAACATCAAAATTTTTGTAATATTTTATTTTACTTACCATTTTAAAAGTGATTGATAATAATTAATCTTTACATTGTATTTTAATTGAACTTTTTCAATATTTTTATCTATTTCTTTTTTATGTATACCCGAAGATATTAACATAGAGTCGAAACTTTGAATATTAGCTCCTTTAATATCCGTATTAAGATTATCTCCGATACATAATATTTTTTTATCTTTTATGTCTGTAGCTTGTTGATATACAGGTGGATAAGGTTTTCCAAAATATTCAACCTTTCCTCCAAGATCCTCAAATATTTTTGCTACCGATCCTGCACAATATTCTGTAATATTGCCTCTATCTACAATCAAATCAGGATTTGTGCATATCATTATTTTACCAATTACACTTTTAAATAATTCTTTATAATATTTTAGGTCTTCTTCATATTCTTCAAAAAGTCCAGTGCACAATATAAAGTCAGATTTTTCTAAATTATCAATTTTATTTTTTTCAAACAGTTTAAAAAGATCAAAATCTCTTGGGGGTCCAATATGATAGAATTTTTTTTCTTCATAATTTTTTTCTAAATGCCTAAGTGCAGACTCCCCAGATGTATAAACTTTTCTACATTTATTTTCATCTAATCCCATTTTTTTTAAGAATTCAATTACTGTCCTATTTGGCCTTGGTGCATTAGTAAGCAAAATATAATTCTTATTTAATTTTTCTAATTCGTTTAAAACATTAACAGAATTTTGATACAGATTTATTCCGTTATGAAGTACTCCCCAAATATCTATAAAAAACATATCGTAGCTGTTCGCTATTGACCTCAGTCCTAAATCATCTAAATTTTTTGGCATTTAGGAGATATAGCTTAAAAATACCTATATTTCTTTGATTTTTTTACTTCATATATTTTTATGAATACCTTGAAAAATTATATGCTTACCTCTATATGACAATCATATTTTAAGGAGTTTTTATGAAATTTAAGCCTTTGCACGATAGAGTGTTAATAGAAGTTTTGGATAGCAGTGAAAAAACTGCTGGAGGAATAATAATACCAGATACCGCTCAAGAAAAACCACAAGAGGGAAAAGTTGTTGCCGTAGGTGGAGGCGCAAAAACTGAGGATGGTAAAATAATACCTATGGATGTTAAAGTAGGTGATAAAGTCTTATTTGGTAAATGGTCAGGAACAGAAGTCAAAATAGACGGTAAAGAATACAGTATAATGAAAGAATCAGACATTATGGGTATTTCAAAAACAAAATAATAATCTAAGGAGATTTATAATGGCAAAAATAGTTAAATTCGACTCTGATGCAAGAACATCAATGCTAAAAGGTGTTGATATTTTAGCAAACACAGTAAAAGTAACATTGGGTCCTAAAGGAAGAAACGTAGTTATTGATAAATCTTATGGTGCGCCTAGAACTACGAAAGATGGTGTTTCAGTGGCAAAAGAAATTGAGCTTGAGGATAAATTCGAAAATATGGGTGCTCAAATGGTTAAAGAAGTTGCAAGTAAAACAAATGACGAAGCTGGAGATGGAACAACAACTGCAACTATACTCGCACAAGCAATTGTAAAAGAAGGCTGTAAATATGTAACTGCTGGAATGAATCCAATGGATGTAAAAAGAGGTATAGATGCGGCAGTTGATCATGTTAAAGAGAAATTAATCTCATCAGCAAAGAAAGTAAAAGATAGTGATGAAATAGCTCAAGTAGGTACAATTTCTGCAAATGGTGATAAGGAAATTGGAAATATGATTTCAAAAGCAATGCAAAAAGTTGGTAATGAAGGAGTGATTACTGTTGAGGAAGCGAAAGGTATTGAGACTGAACTTGATGTTGTTGAAGGAATGCAATTTGACAGAGGTTATTTATCTCCATATTTTATAACTAATGGTGATAAAATGACAACGGAGTTAGAAAATCCACTAATTCTTTTGCATGAAAAAAAATTAACAAACTTACAACCAATGGTTCCACTGTTGGAAGCCGTAGTACAAGCTGGACGACCTCTGATGATAATTTCAGAAGATGTTGAGGGAGAAGCTTTAGCTACACTAGTTGTAAATAAATTAAGAGGTGGTTTAAAAGTTGTAGCAGTTAAAGCACCTGGCTTTGGAGATAGAAGAAAAGCAATGTTGGAAGATATTGCGATTTTAACTGGTGGACAAGTTATATCTGAGGACTTAGGGATTAAACTTGAAAATGTAAAATTAAATGACTTAGGATCTGCAAAAAGAGTAAAAGTCGATAAGGAAAATAGTACAATTGTAAGCGGTTCAGGTAAAAAGTCAGATATAGAGGCAAGATGTGCTCAGATCAAACAACAGATTGATGAAACAACATCAGACTACGATAAAGAAAAACTTCAAGAAAGATTAGCTAAGTTAGCTGGGGGTGTTGCGGTGATTAAAGTTGGTGGTGCAACTGAAGTGGAAGTTAAAGAAAGAAAAGATAGAGTTGAGGATGCACTTAATGCAACAAGGGCAGCAGTTGAAGAAGGAATAGTTGTCGGTGGTGGATGTGCATTACTTTATGCATCCCAAGATCTTGACAAAGTAAAAGTCAAAGGCGATGATCAAAAGGCAGGAGTTGAAATTGTAAAAAGTGCACTTCAAGCACCTATAAGACAAATTACAAAAAACGCTGGGGTAGATGGATCAGTAGTAGTAGGTAAACTTTTAGAGACTAATAAAACATCTAATGGTTACGATGCACAATCTGAACAATATGTTGATATGTTTAAAGAGGGAATAATAGATCCTGTTAAAGTTGTAAGAACAGCACTTCAAGATGCTGCTTCAATCTCTGGGTTGCTTGTAACTACTGAAGCAATGGTAGCGGATAAACCAGAAGAAAAAGACTCAACACCTGCAATGCCTGGTGGCGGTATGGGTGGTATGGGTGGTATGGGTGGTATGGGAATGTAATCCCCATTAATCTCTAACAAAATTTCAAAAAGGGCAGTTTCTACTGCCCTTTTTTTTTATTTCTATACAGCACATCTTTATAATGTAACGTAGGATAGTAAAAACTCTTTACTGCCTCGAAGTCATTCTTTTTTAAAAAATTTTCTACTAAACTAAAATTATTGTGATATTGGCTAAAAGTATGTTTCTCAATAAGTAGAAAAGGAATTTCTTTAATCTTATTTTTTGCTCCCAAAAGTACATTAAGCTCGTATCCTTCAACGTCAACTTTAAGAAAGCTTTCCTTAAGTGAAATATTTTTAAAAACTGTATCAATTTTTTTTTGGTTTACTGATTGATATAAATTGTTCCTACTTCTATCACCAACAATAAATTTTTTGATTTTGAACCATAATGACTTATCATTGATTTTAGACATTGTAGAAAGAGATGTAAGATTTGATATATAAATTTTTTTTTTACTATTACTATTTCCCAATGAGTAGTTATTTATTATTATATTTTTATTATTTTTAAATTTTTCTTTTAAATATTTAAAAATTTTTTTTTGTGGTTCAAAACAATAAAACTTGGTAAATTTTTTTGTTTTTAAAAAACTATTTAAAAGATCGCCTTTATGGCAGCCAACATCTATGAGGGTTTTGCAACCTAAATTTTTTGCATATGATGAAATTTTGTGATGGTGATAGTAACTTATAATATCAAATATTTTTTCTATTAACATATTTCTTCCACTAAACTATTACGAAAAAATTCTATTCACAAGATAAAGTCCAAGAGCAACTGCAGGGCCTATCCCAAATGCGAATATCAATGTTCCTGGGCCTACAGTTCCACCCAAGTACCAACCAATACTAACTACTGATATTTCTAAAAAAGCTCTTACAGAAGCAATTGGTAGATTTGTTTTCTTTTGCAAACCAACCATTAAACCGTCTCTTGGTCCCGCACCAAGATTAGCAACAAGATAAATTCCACCTCCTAAACCAACTGTTAAAACTGCAATGATGCCTAAAAAAATTTGATAAAAATAGTTTTCTGGTGTTGGTACAAATTTAATGCAAAGATCTATCATAATTGCAATTATAAAAGCATTAAGAATTGTGCCTATTCCTGGTTTTTGCTTTAGAGGTATCCAAAAAATTAGAACTGTTAAACTAATTATGAAAGTGATAAGACCAATTGATAAATTAACATTTAATGAAATTCCTTGAGCAAGAACACTCCAAGGAGATGCCCCAGAATTAGAAACAATTAGTAAGCCCTCTCCAAAGCCAAAAATTATAAGACCTAGACAAAGAAAAAATAGGGATGAGATTTTTGGTTTTAGGTTTAATGGTTTTTTTGAGCTCCAAAATACCTGTGGAATTTTTTTAATTTTGAGAAACATTTTTTAATGTGGTGTTTACAATTTGTTTATATGAAATACCATAACTTTTATGAAAAAATTTTTACTTTGTTTTATATTGTTTATATATCCTCAAGCCTTAAACGGACATGTATCTCATTATAAAAATATTAAAAAAATTGAAATGGAGATTTTTAAGGACGGAAAAAATATAGGATACTGTAATTATGAATTTTCAAAAAACAATGACACTATAGAAATATTTAATGAAACAAATTTTGAAGTAAAATTACTTGGTGTTAAAGTTTTTTCAATAATTAGTAAAGGTACAGAAGTTTATAAAAATAACAAATTATATTCATTTAGTTCAAACACTCTTCAAAATGATAAAAAAAAATTTGTAAATTTAGTTTTTAATGAGACTGAAAACGTTTTTGATATAAAAGGATCCTCCTATACTGGTAAAGCTAACCGAAACTATATTATTGGTAATTGGTGGAACCATAGAATTTTAGAGAGTGAAACTCAAATAAGTCCAATATCAGGAAGTATTAAGGGTCAAGTTGTAACATTCTTAAAAAAGGAAAAAATTCAAATTTATGGAAAAGAATACATTGCTCATAAATTTTCTTTAAAATCTAAAGATGAAAAATTAAATGAAAATAAAAAATTAGACTTTGAAATATGGTTTGAGCCAAAAAAGAATTTAATATTAAAAGTAAGATATAACAGGATGGGTACTTGGGAGTATGTTTTAAAAAATGTTATCGTTAATTGATATTTGCTTTTTTCATTCTTATTTTAGATATTAATTGCGTTAAAGAATCTACCATCAAATCTGAGGCTTTAAAAATCTCTGTGTGTTTAAATTCGTGAGATATATTTCTATCCGGATTTGTTTTATCCTCAATAATTATACCTTCATCTGGTGAGTTGTTCTTAATATATATTAACAAAAGCCATTTATCATCCTCGCTTTCGTCCCATTTAATAAAAATTTCTCCAGTTTCAAATCTTCTATCTATGCATCTTAGAATTGACATATGTCGTGTTATATGTCTTTTATTTAATTGAAATACAAGACTGCTTGAACTTCTATAAAAACTCTCAAGTGCAAATTCTATTTTTTGTCTGGCTAAAGTATAATCTCTTTCTTTTTGTAATAGAGTTTCTCTATCCTCATCTCCTAAAGTTTTTATACCAAGAGCCTCCACTCTTTCTCTGATTTTTTGGTCTCTAATAATCTGATATTTTTGTTTTAAATTATCTATTCTTTCTTGAAGACTCGCATAATCTTCGCGTTTCTCTTTTAGAGAGATCTTTTCTAGCTGCTCCAACTCTTTAATCTCTCTAATTCTAAACTTTTCGATTTGCCTCTCTATTTTAATTTGTTCTAAAAATTTTCTCTGTTTTTCTGCTTGCTCTTGACGAATGATAGCCTGCTCTTTTCTAAGGAAAAGTTTTATATCTTTTGCCCTTTCTTTCTCTAATTTTACCTCATCTTTTAAAATTTGTTCTTTTAGTTTAGACTGAAGATCTTTCTCCTCTTTGATTCTTTTTTCTTTTTCTAGTTTTTCTTTTTCAATCTTCTCAAGCTCCTTGATCTTTGAAATTCTTTTTTGTTCTTTCTTAAGTGATTTATATTCAATAATAGTATTAGACACATTCTCAAAAAATCTTTGTAAAAATCTGTCAATTGATACAAAAGGGTTAAATTTGATTTTGATATTTGGTTTAATTTTTTCTTGAAAATTAATTATATCTATAAGAATTTTTTTTTTTCCTTTTAAACTAAAATTATTTCTTTTTTTTAAAGATGTTTTTTTTTTCTTAAACTTCTTAATTTTTCTTTTTACTGAAAATTTTTTCTTATTTTTTCCGAATTTTTTAATATTTTTTTTTTTTGTTTTATTGATTTTCTTTTTACGCTTTTTTTTCATTATCAGAGCTTAAAACTTATCAATTTATAACTGATAAATATAGTCTCTTATATTTGGAATGGTGTTATTTTTTTTTGTAAGTTGAAATTGAAATACAACCTGGTCGCCCCATTTAAATGCCATTTCACAACCTGCTAGATAAAATTCCCACATTCTTAAAAAACGTTCATCGAACATTTCTAAAACCTCGTTTTTTTTGCTTAGGAACCTTTCTTTCCAATTTCTTAAAGTATACGCATAATGCATTCTTAAAACTTCGAGATCGGTAACAATCAGACCTGACTTTTCTATTGGAAGAGAAACCTCACTTAAACTAGGAGTATATCCTCCAGGAAAAATATACTTGGTTATCCATGGATGAGGGTTTCTGGGTGGCATACTTGAACCAATTGTATGTATTAATGCAACACCGTTATCATTTAGTAGCTTTGAAACAGTATTAAAATACGTTTGATAAAATTTTCTACCTACATGTTCAAACATACCTACACTTACAATCCGATCAAACTTTTCGTTTAGTTGTCTATAATCAATTAGACGAAAATCTACTTGATTTTCTAAATTCAATTCTTTTGCTTTTTGCTTGCTATATTTTAATTGATTTTCTGAGAGAGTAATCCCAACAACCTCACATTTAGATTTTTTTGCTATTTCAATAGCTAGTGTTCCCCATCCACTTCCTATATCTAAAACTCTTTGATTTGGTTTCAAATTAAGTTTTTTTATTATATGTTTCATCTTATTTTCTTGAGCTTGTTCTAAAGTTTCATTTTCATATTTAAAGTATGCACATGAGTATTGTCTATTCTTATCTAAAAAGAGATCATACAATTTTTCAGATATATCATAATGATGAGCAACATTTTGTTTTGATTTTTTGATTAAATTAAAGTTTGTTAAAGATCTATAAAATCCTTTTATTTGATTAAACGCTCTGCTGTAAAAATTTATTTCACCTCTACCAACATTTTTTAAAATAATTTCTAAAAATTCAGTTAGACTTCCATTTTCTATTAATACTGATCCGTTTGTATAAGCCTCTCCAAAATATAAATCTGGATGCAATAGTAGCTTATGATGCAAATTTTTATCCAAGATTTTTAATTTTATTGGGTCTTTTTTTTCTGGTTTACCAATAATGTACTGATTTTTATCAGCATCTATTAGCATAAAACCATCTTTTTTAATAAGCTTATTTAAGAAATTAATAAGTTTCATCGGCTACTTCCAAAAAGCTAATTAAAATCTAATTTTTTTAATTCTTCAAGTAGTTTTTTTTTATCATTTTCTTTAAGTAAACTAAGTGGTGGTAATAAATTTTGAAAAGATTTATCTTTTTTAGATAAATAAGTATGTAATCCAGAGATTAGGTTGTATTTATCAAAAGCTATTCTTACATTACATAATTTATTATTATGTGTTTGATTTTTTTTATTTATAAAATCATCATAAACTTTTCTCGATAAACTAGCTGTAACGTTACATGTAGCTGTTATAATACCAGAGCAACCTATTTCTAATCCTTTAAGAAGTTTTAATTCAGATCCAGGTAAAATAGAGAAGTTTTTTAATTTTAAATGCTCGAATAAATTATATGAACTATCTTTTACACCAATTATATTTTCAGGGAAAAGACTTACAAGTTTTTCTACACTTTCTTTACTAAATTTATAACCAGAAAGCTTTT
The DNA here is from genome assembly GCA_902628635.1 of uncultured Pelagibacteraceae bacterium. Classification (GTDB taxonomy): domain Bacteria; phylum Pseudomonadota; class Alphaproteobacteria; order Pelagibacterales; family Pelagibacteraceae; genus Pelagibacter. The sequence continues at coordinate 52,909 of CACONQ010000001.1, forward strand.
CAAAGTTGTATAAAATTATTTTACAATTGGATAACTTTTCAATTAATTTTATATAAAATCTAATTACATCCTTATCTTCATACATGTAATAGGCCGGTGGCATTATCAAAAAATTGTTAAAATTATATGAGTTGCTTATTTTAATTAGGGATACGGTGTCTTGTAAGGAATTAAGTCCAGTCCCAATTATAAATTTATCTTTAAATATACTTTTTGAAATATTTTGAATTAATTCAAATTTTTCCTCTAATGAAATTAGTTGAGACTGCCCAGTACTACCAAATATTACAACCCCGTGACATCCACTTTTTATTAAATTTTCTGCGTGTCGAATTGTTTTGTTTATATCTAATTTGAGATTTTCATCTAAAATAGATATTGAAGCCGCATAAATGCCATTAATTTTACTCATAAATAAAGCTTATATAAAAAGAAAATATTAGTAAACATATTAGAAAATGAAAATTTTAATTGTTCAAAATAAAAAAGGTATTGGCGATTTAATTATTTTTTTGCCCTTTATTGAGGCTTTAGCAAAAAAATTTGAAACCCAAGTTTATCTTCTTGTTAAAGAAAATTCTAAAGCTTTGGATATAGTAGAGGACAATAAATACATTAAAGAAATAATAGTGTTAGATAGAGATAATCAAAGTAATGATGGTATTCATGAAGGTGTATTAGGGACTTTTAGATTAATTAAAAATCTTAAAAAATATAAATTTGATAAAATTTTTATTTTTAATTCTTCTTTAAGATTTAATTTAATAGCAAAACTATGTTACATTAAAGATATATATCAATATCCATTATTTTTTAAAAAGAACCAAAATATTACACTTTCAGCCCAAAAATTGCTTGAAAGTAAAATGGGTATTAAAGTTAAAAGTGATCCTCAAATTCTAGTCGACGAGAAAAAAGTAAATAGCGTAAAAATTAGTAATAATATTTCTAGTAATGAAAAAAATATTCTACTTGGCATTGGGGGATCTGGTTCCACAAAGCGTATACCAGCAATTACTTTTTTAAAATTTATGGATTATTGTAATGAAAATTATAAATGTCGTTTTTTTTTAGCTACTGGCAAACTATATGAAGAACAAATTATATTAGATGAGATTTTAAATTCGAAATTCAAACATAAATGTTTAAGGCTGGATAATCTAAGATTAAAAGAAACATTGCCTTATATAAAAAATTGTAACATTTCGATTTGTAATGACTCAAGCTTTAGTCACTTATCAGCTGCATTAGGTATACCAACAATTGTTCTAATGGCTGATACTCCAATTATATATGGAAGTTATAGTCCTAGAATGCATCCAATATTACCTGATGGGGTAAAAGAGGTTAAGCATGATACTTTAGGTAAAGACAAAATAAATGCGCAAAAAATTTACGAAAAATTCAAGTTTTTAATTAATTAAGCTATATCCTTAATTACAATTTCTTTTGCTTCATTAACAATGGATGCTAGCCTTGACAACTCAGGGCTAACATCAGGGTGAATTTTTTTCATAATTTTTTTGTATGAGTTTAAAATTTCCTCTTTTGAATATTTTTTACCTGGTTCCAAATTTAAAATTTTATAAGCTTCATCACGTGAAATATTTTGAGTATTTAAATTTGAACCTGTTTGATTAAAGTTAAATCTCCCTGAATTTTTTAGAATTTTTAATAAGCTCCAAAACCTCAAAACTTGCAGTAGTGTAAAACCAGCTTTTGTTTTGACTAAAGGTAATATCATCATCAAAAACGGTAATGAAAAAATGAACCTTCCAGCATAAGCCATTATCACGGCCAAAATTACTGAGGAAATAATAACAAAAGTTCTTATGCTCTTTGAAATTTTGGCACTAGATGTTTTTATAAACCAGTTAAGAACCAGGTAAATTAGGACAAAAATTAATAGTGTCAAAAAAAAAATATTCATATAATAAGCTCTCATGAAAATACCACAATTAGCAAAAAAACCTGAGAAAAAATCTTGTCACGGTATTGAATGGGAGGATAATTATAGCTGGATACATCAAAAGAATATTCTTGAAGTTTTAAAAGATGGATCAAAATTAATACCAGAAGTTAGGGATTATTTAGAGAAAGAGAATGCCTATACTGAATTTCATCTTAAAGATACGAAGGAAATTCAAAAAAAACTTTTTGACGAGATAAAAGGTAGAATTAAACTAGATGACGAGTCCTTGCCCTTTAAAGATGTTAAATATTTCTATTGGACCAAAACAACTGAAAAAGGAAATTATTCTATAAAGCTTAGAAAAAAAATTGGAACTGATGAAGAGGAAGAGATTTGGAATGGAGATAAAGAGAAAAATAAATTAAATACTGAATATTTTGGTGTAGGTGATCTTGAAGTTAGTTGGAATGATGAGCTCTTAGGATATTCCTTGGATTTGAAAGGATCTGAGTATTATACAATTTTTGTTCGAAATATAAAAAGCGGAAAATTTGTTACTGAGGAAATAAAAGATACTTCCGGTTCAATTTTATTTAGTATGGATGATAAATATATTTTCTATTCAAAACTAGATGAAAATCATCGACCAAGAAAAATTTTTAGACACAAATTAGGTACATCTGTCAAAGAAGATATTTTAATATTTGAGGAAAAAACTGAAGCGTTTACTGTAAGTATAGGATTAAGCACAGATGAAAAATATTACTTTATATCAACTTCAGACCATAACACATCAGAACAATATTATTTTTCTGTGAATGAGGAAAAACCAAAGCCTAAGTTAATTCAAAAAAGAGAGAAAGGTATTATTTACAGTGTTAACTCTTGGAATGATGGTTTTTATATGCATACAAATAAAGATGCCGAGGACTTCAAAATTGAAAAAACAAAAGATATCAATTTTAAAAAATGGGACACCTATGTACCTGCAAAAGATGAAACGCTAATTGGTGGTTTAACCTTTCTAAAAAATTGGGAAATTAGATCAGAAGTAACAAATGCATTAGGAAAAATATTCGTTAAAAATTTAAAAGATAATAAAGAAGAAGAATTAATTTTTTCAGATGAGGAAGTATTTGATGGCGGGGTTTCTTTAGTTCAAAAAGATAAAAATACCGATTTAATTCATATTTCTTACTCAACTCCAAAGACACAATCCAGAGTTTATTTATATAATTTAAAAACAAAGGAGAAAAAATTAGTAAAAGAACAGATTATCCCATCAGGACATAATTCAAATGATTATGTTGTTGAAAGACTAGAATGTTTGTCTCATGATGGAAGAAAAGTTCCATTAACCATTACAAGACACAAAAAAACTAAAATTGATGGAAATGCTAATGTATTGCTTTATGGATACGGATCTTATGGAAATTCCATGTCGCCTAGTTTTTCATCTACAAGACTTAGTTTAATAAATAGGGATATTATTTGGGTAACAGCCCATATTAGAGGTGGATTGGAGAGAGGCATGAAGTGGTGGAAAGAAGGAAAACTGCTTAATAAAAAAAATACATTTAAAGATTATCTAGCAGTTGCAAAATTTTTGATTGAGAAAAAGTATACATCAAAGGGTAAAATTGTTGGAATGGGTGGTTCTGCGGGAGGTTTATTAATGGGAGTAGCAGTAAATGAATCTCCTGAATTATTCTGCGCAGTTGTTATGGCTGTCCCATTTGTTGATAGCTTGACGACTAATTTGGACCATTCACTACCTTTAACTATCGGTGAGTTTGATGAATTTGGTAATGCAAAAGATAATGAAGAGCATTTTAATTATATTTATTCTTATGCTCCATATAACAATATAAAAAAAATGGATTATCCAAACATTTTAATTACAACAAGCTTAAGCGACAATAGAGTTCTTTTTGATGAACCTGCAAAATTCACTGCAAAATTAAGAGAATATAAAACTGACAATAACATTTTATTGCTCAAGACAGAAATGAATGCTGGTCACGGTGGAAAATCTGGAAGAGATGGTGCAATCGAAGAAATAGCTTTTGATTATAGTTTCATTCTTAAAATGACAAAAAAAATATAATTTTTGTAGCTTGAATTATTAAAATTTATTCCCATATAAATAACGTAAATCGCCTAATGGGGTTTACACTAACCTTGCTAACAAAGGAGGAATAATGACAAGTAAGGATCTATCTATATTTAACTCTCTACGACCTTTTTCAATTGGTTTTGACGACATGTTTGATCAATTTGAAAATATGTTAGGGAACGGTAGTTTGGCTATGCAGTCAAATTATCCACCATATAACATTAGGAAAACGGGAAGTGATAAGTACTCAATTGAAGTTGCTTTAGCTGGTTTTTCGAAAAAAGATGTAGAGGTTGAGTTTGAAGACAATTTGTTAACAGTTAGAACAAAACAAGTTAACAAATCGGAAGATAAAAATGTAAATGGTGAAATTCTTCATAAAGGCATTTCACAAAGACAATTTGCAAGATCATTTACAATAGCTGATGATGTTAAGGTAAATGGTGCTGAGCTGAAAGATGGTCTTTTAACAATTGCATGTGAAAGAATTGTACCTGAGTACAAAAAAAAGAAGTTAATAGAAATTAAGTAATCTTTAACCTTGCTTGTGGGGGCGACCCCACAAGTTTTAAAAACAACCTTTAGACGTAAATCCTATAATTATTTCATTATTATTTATCTCAAATTTTCTTTCGCAAGGGATTCCATATTTTTTAGTTTTGTATACAAATATTTTTGTTCCTGTGTCACTCAATTCTTCAAAATTCGGTATTCCCATTTCTATTTTTAATTCCTTTGATGACTTTCCTATAAATTGACTTAATTTTTCATTTTCTTTTTTAACAATCTCATCAGTCTTATTTTTTACAGTGCTACAGTTTGAAATTATTAAAAATATTACAATTAGAACAATTTTTTTCATAATTTTTAATTTATCATGATTTTCTTAACAAGAAACTAACTCTTGAGTTGAAAAATGTTAACAACCAAAAGTTTTAAAGAGAAAAATTTCAGAGAATCGAATAATTTTAACATTTAGGAGGAATTATGCTTGATAGATATTTTGAATATAAAAAACATAAAACTGATTTTAAAACTGAAGTAATTGCCGGGGTAACGACTTTTTTAACCATGGCATACATCATGTTTTTAAATCCATTTATATTAAGTGGTGAGTTTGCTGGACCTGATGCGGGATTTTTTGATTTTGGTGCAGTTTTTACAGCTACAATTTTAGCAACCGCTTTGGCTTGTTTCATTATGGCTTTCTATGGAAGGACTTGGCCAATTGGTTTGGCCCCTGGGATGGGAATTAATGCATTTGTTGCATTTGGTGTTGTTGCGGGAATGGGATATACCCCTCAAGCAGCATTAGGTGCAGTTCTTGTTGCAGGTATATTATTTTTAATTATTTCATTAACACCAATTAGAGCTTGGTTAATTAACTCAATACCAAGAAGTCTTAAACTTGGAATAGGAGCTGGTATTGGATTATTTTTAGCGATAATTGGATTAGAGATCATGGGCGTTGTTGGAGATCATCCTGTTACTTTGGTTACTTTAGGAGATATTAAAAATCCACTAGTTTTACTAGGTTGTCTAACTTTCGTAGCAATAGTTGTTTTGGAAAAACTTAAAGTAAAAGGAAATATAATTATTGGTATAATTGCCTTTAGTATAATAGCGTGGGTGACAGGGCTTGCAAAATTTAATGGTGTTGTTGGCTCGATACCCCCGATGACATACTTATTTGATTTCGATATTAAAGCTGCACTTACTGCTAGTATGTCTACTGTTGTATTTACTTTATTGTTTATAGATTTTTTTGATACTGCAGGTACTCTTACATCTGTTGCAAATGTAGCTGGTAAAGTAGATAGCAAAGGAAGGGTGCAAGACATTAACAAAGCAATGTTGTCTGACAGTGTTGGAACAGTTGCTGGAGCATTAATGGGAACTACAACTGTTACAAGTTATGTTGAGTCTGGTGCTGGTGTAAAAGCAGGTGGTAGAACCGGTATGACATCACTGGTTATCGGAATTCTTTTTTTAATGTGTTTGTTTTTTGCACCTTTGGCTACAAGCTTACCAAAAGAAATTGATGGTGCAGCACTTCTATATGTTGCTGTATTATTTGTAAGAAACATAACAGATATTGAATGGGATGACATAGCTGAGTCAGCTCCTGCTATAGTAGCTATGATTGCTATGCCATTAACCTACAGTATTAGCAATGGAATAGCTTTAGCATTTATAGCTTATGCTCTGATCAAAATTTTGACAGGTAAATTTAGTTCAACTTCTCCTGCAATATGGGTAATTGCAATTTTAAGTGTAATAAGTTTTACAGTTGCCTAAAGTTTTCTAAAAAGGGCTAGAAAGATCTAGCCCTTTTTTTGTTTTGAAATTATTTTATCGATAGATAGCTCTTCATAATGCTCTGTGGGTTGTACAATCCATGGATCACTATCTAGCATTACCGGGCAATAATCTGGGTTGAATTTTGATGATTTTTTCTTCCATAAACAAGCTGTTTTAATATCTTTAATATAATTTTTAACTGGTTCATATTTTTTTAACCAATCAATACTTTTATTTAAGGTTAAACCAGTATCTGAAAGATCATCTACTAGTAAAACTTTTTCAAAATCTTTCTCACTAGCTATTGAGCTTATCTCACGTGCAAAAATTAATTCACCTTGTTTATCCTCTGTTCCTTTTCCTGAATATGATTGAATAACTATATAAGCAGTTGGTAATTTAAAAATTCTTGATAAAATATCTATTATTTGCGCTCCACCTCTCATAATGCCAACTAGAACTGTTGGTTTAAAACTTTTATTCACATCTATTGCAAGTTTTTCTACAGTATCAAGATACTCATTAAAACTAACTATTAATTTTTTTCCCATTTCATTCTTTTAATATAGTATTAAGTTGAATTAAATAAATTTATGAAAGTATACGACTGTTTCATGTATTTTGATGAAGATTTAGTTTTAGATCTAAGACTTAATTTGCTTGATAAATATGTTGATTATTTTGTAATTGTAGAGAGTAAATATAACCATAAAGGTGAACCGAAAGAACTTAATTTTAATATTAAAAATTACAAAAAGTTTGAAAAAAAAATAGTATATTTAGTCTTCGATCAAGAGCCATCTGACCTATATAAGTTTGAGAAAAAGGATACTCAACCAGAAGTTTCCAGCAAGTATATATTCAATGCAGGCAAAAGAGAGAATGGACAAAGAAATTTCATTTCTCAAGGTTTAAAAAATGCATCTAATGAAGATATAATTATAATTTCAGACTTGGATGAAATACCAAATCTTACTGAAATAAATTTTAAGACAATTAAAAACGAAATAATAATTTTTAGACATGATATGTTTTACTACAAGTTTAATCTCAAATTACCTAATTATAAGTGGACAGGTTCAAAAGCTTGTAGAATGAAAAATTTAAAAAGTCCTCAATGGTTAAGAAACATTAAAGATAAAAAATTTGGTTTTTATAGAATAGATACTTTTTTTTCAGATACAAAATATAGAAATCTCTTAGTTATTGAAAATGGTGGTTGGCATTATACTAATATTAAAACTGCAGAGGAAATTCTACACAAACTTAAGTCTTATCTACATCATCAAGAATTTGACGAAAATCCACTTAGCTTGGAACAGATTGAAAATATAATTCAAAATAAAACTGCAATTTATAATTTAGGGGTTGATCAAAGACAAAATAAATTTGGAAGTGGGCCTAAGCTTACCAAAATTGAAAAAAATGAGATACCAGAATATTTAAAAAATAATCCTAATATTTTTAGTAAGTGGTTAGATTAAAATGAAAGCAAAAATTTGTGGTATTAAAGATGAAAATACATTACGATTTTTAATAGACCACAAAAACCCACCAGAGTTCATAGGATTCATATGCAATTTTCCAAAATCAAAAAGATTTGTTGAAATAGACAAGCTCAAATATTTAACAAATATAAACAAAAAAAATTCTAAATTTGTGGCAGTTTTAGTTAATCCTTCAGAAAAAATTCTTGAGGAAATTAAAAATTTTAACTTTGATTTTTATCAACTTTATGATGTTTCAGTTGATAAAACAAAAGTTATTAAAAATACTTATAAAAAAAAAATTATAACCGCATTAACAATTAAAGAAAAAAATGATGTTGATAAGTATAAAGATTACTTAAATATATCAGATATTTTTTTATTTGATGGAAAAGGTTATGAAAAATCAATAAGTTTTCAGCACTCTTTTTTAGAGGACTTGCCAAATAATATTGAAAAAATGATAGCTGGAGATATAAAATACGATGACAACCTTGATAATTTCAAAAAAATTGCAAATATAATAGATTTATCAGGCGGTCTTGAAACTGGAAATAATAAAGATTTAAAAAAAATAGATATTTTTTTAAATAATTTAAAAGAATTAAATGCTGAAAATTAAAAAAAATATACCATTAATTGATCAACATGACAGAAGTGGTTTTTGGGGTGGAAAGTTTGGGGGTAATTTTATTCCTGAAACCTTGAAAAAGCCTATATTAGATTTAGAAAATTTATTTTCAAAACTCAGAAAAAATAAAAATTTCATTAAAGAAAGAGATAAACATTTTAAAGATTGGGTTGGTTCACCTACAAGATTTATAAAATTGCAAAATTTAACTCAACATTTAAATGGAGCACAAATTTGGGCTAAAGTTGTGTCAGATGCTAATGGTGGTGCTCATAAAATTTATAACGCTACAGTGCACTGCCTAATTGCAAAGAAAGCTGGAAAGAAGTTTATAGTTGGTGACACAGGGGCTGGTTACGCAGGGAAAATGCTAAGCATGGCAGCCAAAAAATTTGGCTTAAAGTGTAAAATTTTTATGGGGGCCAAAGACATAAAGAGGCAAAAACCAAATTGTGATGCAATGAGAAAAAATGGTGCTGAAATTATTCCTGTTTATACAGGCAGCCAAACACTTGTTGATGCAGTTTCTGAATGTATGAGATATTGGGTTTCTAATTGTGATACGACTCACATGTGCGTTGGCTCAACAGTTGGCCCAAATATATTTGTAAAAATTTGTGGGTGGAGTACAGCTCAAATATCTAGAGAACTTAAAAATCAACTAATTTTTAATTTTAAAAAAATACCCAAGAAACTTAAATTAATAAATTGTGTTGGTGGAGGTAGCTCAGCATATGGCTTTTGGAGTGAATTCATAGACTTTGAAAAAAAACAAGTTGAATTGATAGGAGTTGAGGCTGGTGGACCTAAAAAATCGCAGTTGCATGCTGCGCCTTTAAGTAGAGGAGCTAAAATTGGAGTATTACATGGTGCAGCATCATATGTTTGTCAAAATAATGAGGGGCAAATTAAAGAAACGGAGTCAATTAGTGCTGGACTTGATTATCCAGGTGTAAGTCCTATTCATTGTTTTTTGAAAGACGCAAAAAGAGCAAGATATACTTTTGCAACAGATGAAGATGCATTGAGAGCATATAAATTAGTTACCAAATATGAAAAATTGAATCCAAGTTTAGAGCCAAGTCATGCCTTTGCAGAAGCGATTAAAATTGCACCAAAATTAAGTAAAGATACAATATGCATTGTGAACAGTTGTGGAGATGCAAAAAAGGATCGAGATATTCTTAAAAAGAGATTAGGGAAAAATGTCTTTAATTAAAAAATCTTTTCAAAAATGTAAGATTGAAAATAGACCAGCGCTTTTAACTTACACTGTTGCGGGAGACAACTCTAAAATTAAATCTTTAGAAATTTTAAATAAAATTTCTAAGTTTGCTGATATTTGTGAACTAGGTTTTCCTCATAACACTCCTATTGCTGATGGTGGACAGATTCAAACAAGCTCATATAGAGCAATAAAAAATGGAATAAAAATAAAGGATGTATTTGACATTGTAAAAACTTTCAAAGCAAAAAATAAATCAAAACCAATAATACTAATGGGTTATTACAATATGATTTTTCAAATAGGTGAAAATAAATTTTTAAAAAATTGTAAGAATGCCAAAGTTGATGGTTTAATTGTGGTAGATTTACCATATCCAGAAAATAAAAGTTTTGCAAAAAAATGTTTTAAAAAATCGATATGTTTTGTTCAATTAATTTCTCCTACAACCTCATCTGATAGAATGAAAAAAATAGTTAAAGACTCTCACGAGATGATTTATTACATAAGTATGTTATCAACTACAGGAGGAAAGCTTAAAGTAAGGCCAGCATCAATCTTAAGAAACTACCAGAAAATTAAAAAAATTAGTAATTCTAAAAACTGTGTGATTGGTTTCGGCATTACAGAGAAAACTATAGGAAAATTAGGGAAAGCCGATGGATTAGTTGTGGGAAGTGCTATTTGCAGAGAGATTACTCGAAGCATAAAAAGAAGACAAAATCCTGTCACAAATGTAGGCAATATGGTAAAAAAATTAAAATCGAAAATAATATGAATTGGATAAAAAAAACACTTAAGATTGGCGAGAAGATAAAAAAGCTTCTTAAAACAAGACCGACAAAACAGGATATTGAAAATAGTGATTGGACATCATGTTGTAAAGGTCCGGTGCTAAAAAAAGATTTAGAAGATAATTTATGGACATGCCAATTGTGTGGAAAGCACCACAGAATAAATTGTAAGCAAAGATTTGATATATTTTTTGGAAAAAATAATTATCAAATTTTAAATACACCTATACCTATGGATGATCCATTAGATTGGAACGACTCTAAACCATACAAACAAAGACTAAAAGAGGCAAGAAAGAAAACAAATCAAGAAACTGCAGTACAAATTGCAAAAGGTAGAATAAATAATATTGAAGTAACAGTTGGAGCTATAAATTTTGACTTCATTGGAGGATCAGTTGGTGCTGCTGAAGGTGAAGCTATTATTTATGGTATTCAACATGCTATAGATAATAAAACACCCTTTATTTTTTTTCCATGTGGTGGTGGTCAAAGGATGTTTGAGTCTCCTATTGCATTATCGCAAATGACAAGAACTACACTTGCGATAAATGAATTAAAGAAAAACAAACTTCCATATATAGTATGTTTTACAGATCCAACTGCAGGAGGGATAACTGCATCATTTGCAATGCTTGGTGACATTTCTTTGTCTGAACCAGGAGCTTTAATAGCTTTTGCTGGAAAAAGAGTTATCCAAGCTACGGTGAAAGAAGATTTACCAGAAAATTTTCAAACTAGTGAATACTTGCTGAAATGCGGTTTTGTAGATTTAATTGTTGAAAGAAAGGATTTAAATCAAAAAATTGGACTCCTTTTATCCATATTATTGAAACAAAATTCTGATATAAGCCTAAAATCAGATGAGAGTTCAACAACTATTAAAGAAATTAGAGAAGCATCATAAAAAAAAAATTGATCTTAGTTTAGATCGAACTTTTAACTTACTTAACAAACTAGGTAATCCACAAAATAAACTTAAGAATGTAATAACAGTTGTTGGCACAAATGCAAAAGCTAGCATGTGTTATAGCCTTAAATCCATATTAAACCAGGCAGGATATAAGTGTAACTTATATACCTCACCACATTTACAATCACTTTCTGAAAGATTTGTTTTTAATGATACTGAAATAGCTGAAGAGGACTTAATAAATTTATTAAATGATATTGAGAGATTTCTAGGAGCTGAAAATGCTAGTGTTTTTGAGATACTGACATGTGGATTTTTAAAATATGCAGAAAGCTTCAAAAATAATATCAATATTATTGAGGCTGGTTTATTTCATCAATTTGATAGTACAAACGTTTTTAAAGAAAATCTTTTTTCCATGATAGGCTATATTGGTCTTGACCATACCCAGTGGATTCAAAATAAAACTATTGATGGAATTATACATGAAAAAACTACAAAATTATTAAATTCAAACATTTTTGTAAATAAGCAAGAAACAACTGAAATAGCAAATAAGATTAAAAAAGCATTAGATAATAATTTGTCCAAAAAATATTTTTTTAAAGAGGATTTTAATATATCAAGAAATGAAAATAATTTTATACACTATCAAGATGACTTAGGGGAAATTTTACTACCTGAGCCAAGTATCCTTGGTGAACATCAGTTAGGAAATATTAGCACTTCTATAGCTGCAACAAGAAAAATTTTTCAAATTAAAGATGAATACATTAAACTTGGTGTTAAAAATATTAAACTAAAGGGCCGTCTTGAAGAGCTTAAAGAGGGTAAATTAAAAAAAGTAATAGGTAAAAATAAAATATTTTGTGACGGAGGTCATAACCTTGGCGCAAGTAGATCATTAGCTTCATGGATAAAACAACAAAATCAAGAAGTTCATGTTGTAGTTGGGATGATGAAAGATAAAGCCCATAAAGAATTTATTAATCATTTAGCTAATTTTGCAAAATCTATAACATTAATAGATATCCCTAACCAAGAAGGTTCAATTTCCAAAGAAGAATTTAAGAAAAAATTAGGTGATTTAGGAGATAAAATATTATTATCAAATGATATAAAAGATGTTTTAATTGAGTTATCTAAAAGAAAAAATTCTATCTGTTTAATTACTGGCTCTCTTTATTTAGTTGGAGAAATATATAATTTAAATTAAAGATTTTCTTTTAAAAAATCTCTCATTTGTTGCTCAGGAAGTCCGCCAACTTTTCTCGCTACCTCTACACCTTTTTTGTAGACTACAACGGTAGGCACTCCTCTTACGGCTGCTGCGCTTGCAGAATTAATCGCTTTTTCATCGATATCAGCATAATAAAAATTTGCTTTTTCTTTAAATTCATCAGAAAGTTTTTCCATTATTGGCTTCAAAACTTTACAAGGCCCACACCATGAAGCAGAAAATTGTAAAATTGAAACCTCTTCATTTTTTACCTTACTGTCAAAATCTGAATCAACGAAATCTTTAAGCATTCAAACTATTTAATAATTATATTTTTAAAGTCAACTATGTATTTTCGTATTTTTTTTGGATAGACATAACAAAATCATTAAATTGATCTAAAAATTTTAGTTTATCCTCATCATTTTCCTCGGAATACTTATTTCTTAAATTATCAATTTCAAAATAACATTCTTTGACTGTCCACCATTTTTCTTTTTTTTCACTTAATATTCTTCTTGCAATTTCACTTTTTATTTTTTGGTACATGTCTTTTGGTAACACCTCTGGCGCCTCCTGATAAATTATTTTCTTTCCAAAACCTATAAGTCTTTCATCGTCAAATTTATCAAGTAATTTAAGTTTTTCCTTCCATGGTGCTGCATGCCACGATGGAAACAAAGCTGTATCTTTATTAGAGGTAAATTTTTTATATATACTTTCCTCTGCATAAATATCTTCTTGAGATTTTGACTGTTCTTTTTCTTCTGCTATTTCCCTTAAAGCTGTGAGAATTTTTTTTGAAAAATTTTCATTTTTTCTTATTAAATTTGCACGTTGTGTAATCAAACTTGGATCCATAGCATTATATGGTTCAGCTTTCATCCCATATTCTGCACCAAGTATAATTGGAGCTTTATTTGATCTAATTGTTCTTAAAAATTTTGGAGTTTTCTTCATTTCAGACTTGAGGTCATTAATTGACATATTTAGTAACGGCTCAACATCAACTCTTAAATCTACTGCTTGTCCCCACTGATATACTGGATGAATACAATGATTTGGATGCAAAGGTGCGCAAAGATATAATCTCGACTTACCATAAAAGTATTCATTTAGAGTTATAATACTCTCTTTTTTAAATAATGTTTCAGTATCAGACTTATTTGCAGTTTTTAAAAAATTATCCCAAGTTTTTGGTTGTCTTTTTTTAATTAAATTTAACACTTTGCATGTAAGTTGAGAATCAATGAGTGCGCTGTGGGCATCGCTTGAATCAAATCCATTCATTCGACTTAAAGACTCTAGTTTAAAAACTGGGTTATTTTTCTCATTAATTTCAGTTTCTAATACTTCTGGATCAACCGCATAAGCGCCTCTAGCAATATTAAGTCCATCATGTCTTTTATTAGGACTTGCATTAGTTATATATGGGTATCTTATTCCTTTAAAAAATTCTTTTCTTATCATCTCATCATCAAATCCTATATTTGACCATCCTAAAAAGATTGCAGGACTCCATTTTTTAAATATTTTTTCTATTTCACCAAGCATTTGGTAATGACTTAGGTTAACTTTAGTTAACTGATCAATGCTAGTTTTGTTTACTATAAGGGCCATTGCTTGAGGAATTTCACCTTCTGGTAATCGACATCTTAAATTAAATCGATCTTTTTCCTTAAAATTTTCATCCACCAATACGCCACCAATTTCAATAATGCTTCCAAAGTCTGTATTGGCGCTTGATGACTCGATATCCCAAATAGCTAAATTCATATTTTTTAAATTACATAGCTATGTTTGGATTTTGGCTTTGTGAGTTAAACCATCTGCATCTAAACGAGTAGCTATTAGTTAACTATATCGCTTTTAATATTTGAATGATCAAAGTCAAGTAATATTATTTATTTCATAAAATTTTTTGACTCTTCCTAAGAATAAATTTTGATACATTTCTAATTCAGCTCCTTCTATTTTAAATTCTTGAAATAAGTTATCCACAGTACATAAAAGTATTATTCCAGCTTTCATTTTAGTTCCATGAACAACGTCGTGTGCTAAAGTATATGCTCCAAGTTGTAAAAAATAATCTTGAATATAATCTGATTTTTTTGGTCGATTTGATTGTTTAAAATCAATCAAAACATCATGGCCTTGATACTTACAAATTAAATCAGCGGTGCCAGCATATTTTTCTGGATAATATAATGTTTCTTCCATTCCATAGATTTCATCTATTTTTCCCTTTATCCCCTTTTCAATAATTTCTTTAGCCATATTTTTGTATTGCTCATTACTATCAAAAAAACTTTCGTTTACTCTTCCTCGTAAATAATCCTCAATATAACTATGCATTGAAGAACCTCTGCTACTAGCCTCGGTTTTTATTCTATTTGCTTCTTTATAGCCTACCCTTTTCTTCCATAATTCGAGTGACGCTTTATCCTCCTCAGATTTAGTAGCACTTAAAATAGCGGTAACACTTGGAAGTTTTTGATCTCCAAATAAATATTTTCTTAATCCATCTTCATTTGATCTTGAATATTTCGGATAAATATATTTATTATTCCATTTCATCCTTAATATTTTATCAGGATACTTTTCTTTTATCTACTTGTCCGTATGTTCTTACTGGTGATGGTGAGTCTGGATTTGGATCATCTTCATCCTCTTTATTTTTTATATTCTCTAATGATCTAGAAATTGATCTTGCGTCTTTTCCAAAACTATCAACAACAGACATGGCTTCCTCTAATTTTTTTCTTAATAAAAAAACATTATCAAAATGCTTTGAAAATCTCGTTGAAATAGTATTGAGATCATTAAAAATTTGTGTAGCATTTTTCTGGATTTTAAGACTTGTAAAGCCTAAATGAAAAGACTGGATTAGTGCACAGATAGTATTAGGTCCTGCGATAGTTACTTTATATTTCTTTCTTAATTCTTCAATTAATAATTCTTTTGTTTTAGGATCTCTATAACTTACAAGTTCGGCGTATAAACCTTCTGTGGGCACAAAAATGATTGCGAAATCACATGTTATGGGAGGATTAATATATTTTTGATTAACAGCTTTCGATTTGGTTCTAAATGCTGATGCAAGCTCATGTCTAGCAGATGCAAGAGCCTCTTTATCTTTGTTTTGGAAGGCTTCGTCAACTGCTTTATATTTTTCGATTGGCCAATGACTATCAATAGGACAAAGGACATCATTCTGGAGTTTCACTGCAAACTCTACTAAATCTCTTGTTTCATCAGGTTTCATTTTTGCGTTTGCTATATACTGAGATGCTGGAAGTAAGTCTTGCAGTAATGTTGCCAAGCTAAATTCACTCAATCCACCATACTGCTTTACCCCAGCAAGAATTCTGCTAAAATTATTTTGACTTGTTTGAATTTCTTGAACCTGTTTATTAAAAGAAGCTACTTTCTCATCAACACGAGACAAGGTTCCAGTCATGTCTTTGGAAACTTCTAAGCTCATTTTGCTAAAGGATTGGTTTATAGAGTCTTTTAATCCGTCAAAATCATTTTTAATCTTATCTAATTCATTTTCATCATTTTTTGGCTCTTTCTTAAACCTAATAAAAAAAATAACATTAAGAATTAAAACAGCCAAAACTAAAATTATTAATAAACTATCCATGATTCGTAGGATATACGTGTATGATATAAAATCAACTTATCTCGATAGCTTTTTTATGATTTTTTTCACATCTTTAAAATTTTGAAATTTTTTAGATGTAAAAAGACATGCTGAGGAATTTAAAATTACTTCAACAATTTTTAAATTATTTTGACGTAAAGTTTCACCTGTTGAACTAAGATCAACAATGAGATCAGATTTTCCAATAATATGTGAATTTTCAGTAGCACCAAGTGATGAAATAAGTTCATATTGCGTGATGCCTTTATCATTAAACCATTCTCTACTTAGGTTTTTAAATTTTGTTGCAACTCTCATAAGTCTTTTCTTTTTTTTATAAAATTCAAAAGATATTTCCTCTAAATCTGCAGAGTTTACACAATCAATCCAAGCTGTTGGAACTGCAACCACAAGATTTGATTTTCCCCATTCAAATTCTTTTACTAATGATACTTTAGATTGAATACTCGGTTCACTTTCACGCCATAAATCTTTTCCACTAATACCTATTGCACAAATACCTTTTCCCAGGGCTTCTATAATTTCAGTTGCATTCATGTACATCACTCGTACAGTTGGGAAACCTTTGATTGAACCAATTAATGATCTTTCTGATTTTGATATAATTTTCAGACCATTTTTTTTAAAAACTTTTTCTGCTTGATCTTTAAGTCGTCCTTTAGACAATGTAGCGATATTAATTATCTCATTTTTCATAACAAGCTCATATCAATAGCTGCACCAACTGCGGTTGTATTCTTTTTGCTCCCAAGATTTTTTAACAATCCATCATAACGCCCACCTGAAATGAGTGAGAATTTTTTTCCTTTTTTATTGACTGTTATGTTAAAAACCATGCCAGAATAATACTCAAGTGAACGGTTTATATTTGAAGAAAAATTTACCTTAATTTTTCTATTGATGGTTTTAACGACTGGAAAATAATCATCGCTTATAAATAAATTTAATTTATTTTTTTTGAAAAATTTATTAAGTGTGCTAGGTGCGTTATCTATTGAACATGAGATTTTTAAATAATTTTTAATAATTTTTACACTTTTTTTATCTGCTATTGATCTAGGTTCTTTAAAGTTTTTTAAATCAAAACGTTCCAAAATATCTTTAAGTGCTCTACCAGAATATAAAGTGCTTGGTTTTTGTTTTCTAAATTTTTCGGCAATTTTTTTATCTTTTTCTACCTCAGCAAAATTTATATCTGTATCACTTGAAAGCTTCCCTAATAATTGATTAAAGTAAGCTTCTCGGCAAAAGTGTCGTTTGATTCTTTCTTTCCAACGTAAAGCTAGCGATAATCTATCTATTAATGCGTTAAATATTTCAATATTGCTTATATTTAATTCACCCTTTTTAAACTTTGATTTTTTGAAAATCTCAATTGATGTTTGAATAATTTCTTTATCATCTTTAATTTTATCATTTGAGGCAAATATCTCAAAACCAGTTTGGTTAATTATTGGTGCATTATAATTTTTATTTTGTTTGCGGTATGCTTCACCAGTGTAAAACCATTTGGTTTTAGTATTTATTTTATTCTGGATGAATTTGACAACGCTGCTAACAGATAAATCAGGAACCAAAGACCATTCTTTTTGATTTTGATCGTAAAAAGAAAAAAGGAATTGTCTGTAACTACCTCCTGATCTTTTTAAAACATATTTAGACTCAATAATATTATCAAGTTTTACATTCTTAAAACCTTTTGATCTAAGAATTTTAAACAAATTTTTTGATTTCATTAATTAAATCAGATTTTGGAATTGTTTGATTATTTTTACCTTTTTCTCCTCTAAGGTTTTTGATCGTAATTGTGTTATCTTTAAACTCATTTTCTCCACAAATGATTGCGACCGCTAATTCGCGCTTATTTGCCAGATCAAGTTGCTTACTAAGATTTTTTTTCGTACTAAGAAATACTTCAGCATTTATATTATTATCTCTCAATAAATCGACTATTTCATAGTAATTTTTCAGATATTTTTGCTCCATTACACAGACTAAAACAGGTTTTTGATCCTCTATTTTAATTTGATCCAATTGAATTAAAGCAAATAATAATCGATCAATACCAAAACTAATGCCTGTACCAGGAACATCTACCCCTTTAAATCTTGATATTAATTTTGCATATCCTCCCCCTGAGCAAATACTGCCTAGGTCGACACGTTTACCTTTATTATTTGTAACTTCAAAATTTAGATTTGTTTCTAAAATAAAATCTGAATAGTATGCAAGGCCACGCACAATTGTAAAATTTGTTTTTACTTGATTTGAATTAGATCCGTAACTTATTACCTCAAATACTTCCTCGAGTTCTTTTATTCCTTCTTGTGATAATGGATTTTTTAAATTTTCTTTCAATTCATTTAAATCTTTCATTTTTAAAAAATTTAATATTTTTGCCACTTGATCATTAGTTAAATCAGCTCCTTTAGTTACAGCACCACTTTGATCTTTTCTTTCTTTTTTAAGAAGATCTTCAACTCCTTTTAAACCAAATCCAGGCTTATCTAACTTATCGATTGCTCTAATTACTTTTAATTGTTTATCTTTTGAAATCTTTAAATCATCAATTAACCCTTGAACTATTTTTCTATTACTTACATTAATTGTAAACTGATCTTTATTAAGACCGATGTCTTTAAGAGTGGTAGATATTAAGTTACATAGTTCGGCATTTGCCTGTGCAAAATTAACATTTCCGATAATATCAAAATCCCCTTGTAAAAATTCCCTGTAGCGTCCGTTAGAAGGCTTCTCGTTTCTAAAGACATTTTGAATTGCATATCTTTTATAAATTGAAGGCAGTTCTTGATTATATTGTGCATAAAATCTTGCTAAGGGACTTGAGAGATCATATTTTAAACTGATTCTATTATCTCGATCGTCGTAGGTAAAAATGTCAGACATAGGATTATCCTCATCCTCTGCTAAAAACGATCCAATATTTCCTGTATACTCAAAGGATGGAGTTTCTAATGGTTCAGCTCCAAACCTTATAAAATTTTTTTCAATCACTTTTATAAGCTGTTTTTTAAGAACTAGCTTCTTGCCCCAACGATCTTCAAATCCAGATGGTAAGGATGGATTGAGTTTATTTTCTTTATTCATGTTTTGGTACCTTGGGTAGGTTACGCTCCTACGACTTCGGATCCACAAACCGACGTGATACTATTTCACCACCAAGGCGTCCTCTTTCTTTTTATACTAATTGTTATTAAATTTAAATTTTAAAATGATTAATAGCTGGCTTAGCAGCCATGTAGATTATGTCTGTGTGTTTTTTTAAAGGTGTTTATATTCTTAATCATTGCAATGCTATTTAACACTTAAATAGATTTATGCAAGAGTAAATTGTATAGGGTACTAGTCTTATGACTAGATACTCCTATACAAGTTTTATTTACTGAAAAATTAAGATTTTTTTTGAAGCTTAACAGCTGAAGGTCCCTTAGGGCCATCTTCTATTTCGAACTGCAGTTCATCACCTTCATTTAAAAAACGAAGTCCTGCATCTCTTACAGCGCTCGCGTGAACGAACACGTCCTTCTCTTTGTCTTCTCTTTCTATAAATCCGTAGCCCTTTTTACCGTTGAACCACTTGACCTTCCCGTTTAATGTACTCATACTTATTTTACTCTTTCTTCTTATTGTTAACTTATAGCTAAATTAGCTGATGATTAACTATTAGATTTTAAAATTTATTGCAAGAGTATTATTTAAAGCAAAATAGATGGATTAAGGTGGGTCCCCCTGGAAACGAACCAGGTCCTAACGCTTTTCAGGCGTTCGTGCGCACCAGCTACACCAGAGACCCATGTATTAAAACCTAAAAATGATTCTTCCTTTTGTTAAATCGTATGGAGTCACCTCTACGGTAACGTTATCTCCTTGAAGAACTCTAATACGATTTTTTCTAAGTTTGCCAGCCGTATGTGCGGTTACCATATGTCCGTTTTCCAATTTTACCCTGAACATTGCATTTTTCAGTAACTCAATTACTTGACCATTAAATTGCAACAGATCCTGTTTTGACAAATTTAGTTTCTCCTCATTCTTGATTTTATACTTTGAGTGTGAGCATGTAACTTCTCAAACTCGGAAAGAGTTATAGCTGGATTTCCAATTTTTTCTACCCCTAATTTACTTAAAGTTACAATAGATATTTTTTTAACAAATTCGCTTAAACTAAGACCAGAACTAAATTTTGCTGAACCTGATGTTGGCAAAACGTGATTTGTACCTACAGTATAATCTGAAAGGCTCATTGGAGTATACTGACCGTTACAAATACTTCCAGCATTTATAATTTTATTTACATACTTTTTAAAATTTCTTACATTTATTTCTAAATGTTCAGGTGACACCTCGTTAATTACTTCGGTTATTTGCTTATCGGATTTTACTTTTATAATTAATCCATTCCTTTTAAGGGAATTGAAAGCAATTTTTTTTCTTGGAATAGTTTTTAAAATACTTTGAATTCTATTATTAACTTCTTTAATTAAGCTTTTATCTTTTGTAACTAATATGCATTGACTATCAGGATCATGCTCTGCTTGAGACACTAGAGAGGTAGCAACTTGATTTATATCAGTATATTTGTCCGCTAAAACACAAATTTCAGAGGCTCCACAGTACATTGACTCTGTGCCAACTAAATTTGTTGATAATTGTTTTTTTGCTTCAGCAACAAACTTATTTCCTGGTCCAACTATTTTATTAACCTTCTGTATGAAAGCCAAGCTTGCAATAGCTTGGGCACCACCCATTGAGTAAATTTCGTTAATACCAACTTTTTTTGCTGCATAAAGTACCGCTGGGTTTAACATTCCATTTATTTTAGGTGTAGCTAAAACTAGTCTTTTTACTTTTGCTATTTTAGCTGGAATAGTATTCATCAAGAGCGTTGATGGTAAATTACCTGGAACATAAAATCCAACGGAGCTAATTGGAACATTTTTATATTGTAATTTATTTCCATAACTATCCCTATAAAAAATATCTCCAATTATTTTTTTTTGTTTTAGATGAAAATTAAATATTCTTTTATATGCAAAATCTATTGCTTTTTTCACTTTTGGATCTAAATTTTTTATGGATTTTTTAATCTGATCTTTTGAAATATTTATTTGTGTATTATTACCAAATCTTAACTCGTATTTTTTTAAAGCCTTAACCTTATTTTTTTTTATATCTTTTAATATATTCTGAACTATGCCGATGTCTTTATTCTCAGCAAATCTTCTTCTCTCGAGAAAGGTTGATAATTTTTTAAGAGATAAACTATTTTTATAATTCAGTATTTTTATCATTTAAACTTTTTTGGTCCTCTAAAATAACTTCTATTATTTCTGCGGTTAAAGTTATAATTTTATTATTTAAAAACAATAGTGTTATTTCAAAAATATTATTTTTTTTGAATATATCAATCGATATAAGCTCCAATTCCTCATCTTGATTTTTTTGGTCTATATTTTTTGATTTTGAACCCTGAATATACTCAAATCTTATTATACTGTTTATTTTGATTTGAGATTTTTCTATTTCTTTTGCATGTCGATTAATCGATATTAAAAATATTTTATTTTTTTGTAAATATTTTATGTCACTTACTTTTACAATTCCTTCTGAGCAACATGCTGAAATTATTTGTAAATCCTCTGGAGTTTGGGCAATAATTTTTTTTAAATATGGCTTATTCATCAAGATATACGTTTGATATTAACACCAATCTTTGTAAGTTTTTTTTCAATTTTTTCGTAACCTCTATCTAAATGGTAAATTCTATTTATTGTAGATTTACCATTAGAAATCATTGCTGCCAAAACTAATGCAACTGAAGCTCTCAAATCACTGGACATAACTTCTGCACCAACAAATTTTGTATTACCCCGAATTATTGCTTTATTCTTTTTTACTTGTATATCGGCACCAAGCCTTTGAAGTTCTCCAACATGAAGAAATCTATTCTCAAAAATATTTTCAGTAATAGTACTTTTCCCATTTGCCCTGCACATTAGAACCATTAATTGTGATTGCATGTCAGTAGCTACACCAGGCCATTCTTTTGTAACAATATTTTTAATCGGTTTTATTTTTTCAGGTCCAGCTATTGATAATAATTTTTCATTTATTTTTATTTTTGCTCCGACTTTTTTAAGAAGGTTTAATTCTGTATTTATTAATTTTGGATCAAAACCTTTTATTTTTAAATTTCCTTTTGAAATTGTGGCTGCTACACAAAAAGTTCCACATTCGATTCTATCTCCCATAACCGAGTAACTTATTTTCTTCAAAGATTTTACACCTTTTATTTCTACTGTTCTTTTTCCAACCCATTTAATTTTTGCACCTGCTTGGTTTAAAAAGTTGGTTAAATCATTTTTTATCTCTGGTTCAATAGCACAATTTTTTAATATTGTTTTTCCATTAGCTAAGGTTGCAGCAAGGATTGCATTCTCAGTTGCTCCAACTGATATTTTGGGGAAAAAAATATTTGAGCCGGTTAATTTTGACTTTGCAAAAGCATTTACATATCCCTTTTCAATTTTATAATTCATTCCAAGTTTTTTAAGAGCGTTAAGATGATAGTTTATTGGTCTCGCCCCAATTAAACATCCACCTGGGAGGGATGTTTTTGCTTTTCCAAATTTTGTTATTAAAGGGCCTAATACTAAAATACCAGCTCTCATAGTTTTTACTAAAGAGTAAGATGCAAAAGTATTTATTTTTTTTGATTTCTTAATTACAACAGAATTTGAATTTTTATTTTGTTTAACGTTAAATCCAAGTGATTTTATTAACGACAGCATTGTATCTATATCTCTTACATTTGGTAAATTTTTAATTTCAACCATTTCATCAAATAATATAGATGCTGCTAAAATGGGGAGAGAAGCATTTTTGCTACCAGATATATTCACTGTTCCCTTGACTTTACAGGGACCTTTAATCAAAAACTTATCCATTATACTTTAGGTAAAGTTACTCCCTGCTGGTCCATATATTTTCCATTTCTATCTGAATAGGTAGTATTTGGTCTTTCGTCTCCTTTAAGAAATATAAATTGACAAGCTCCCTCATTTGCATAAATCTTTGCAGGAAGTGGTGTTGTATTTGAAAATTCTAAAGTCACATGTCCACACCATGATGGTTCTAATGGTGTTACATTCACAATTATTCCGCATCTTGCATAAGTAGATTTTCCAAGACATATTACCAATACATCTTCTGGAACTTTAAAATATTCGACTGTACTTGCTAGCACAAAAGAATTTGGCGGTATTATGCATTCTTTTCCTTTTTTACTAATGAAGCTTGTAGGTTTAAAGTTTTTTGGATCTACTATCTCAGTATTTACATTGGTAAAAATCTTAAATTCATCAGCTACTCTTGCGTCATACCCGTACGATGAAACTCCGTAAGAAATGCTGTTTCCTCTAATCTGTTTTTCTTCAAATGGAGAGATCATACCTTTATCTTTAGCCATTCTCGTAATCCATTTGTCTGAAAGGACTGGCATTTATTTATTCTTTTTCTTATTTTTTTTTTGGAAAATTTTTCTTTTTCTTAAATTTTTTTTTAATGCATTACTTAATTTAAGGTCCCTGCTTTTATTTGTCATTTTTTTTTTCAGGGTTTGTTAAGTCTTCAAGTGTAATGGGTTTTGCAATATCATGCATATTAGATTCACTTTTTGTTTGTTTAAAACCTTCCTTAGCAGCTCTTTTCGCTCTTCTCTCAGCAAGTTTTTTCTCCCTTTTGGCTTGCTTCTCCATCGCTTTAGCTCCTCGAGTAGATTTGTAATCGTAGTGAATTCCCATAACATATCCTTGAATATTTATAGACTATTTTTCACAAAAATTAAGGCAATAATTTGAAAAAACTAATTTTATACAGTAAATATATCGTTTCCTAAATGCCCCTTTAACTCAGGTAGTAGAGTATTTCCATGGTAAGGAAAAAGTCGTCCGTGCAAGTCGGGCAAGGGGCACCACTACCTTTTAAAAAAGTATTTTCTCAAAATAAATGTAATTCCAAATAAAAATATTATTGCAAATATGGGCAAATAAATTTCTTTAGACTGTAAAAGATCCAAAATTTTTGGAAGGTTGTCGCTCTCGTAAATTTTTTTTTCTATTGCAGATCCAAGTGAGCAAACTATGAAAGCTTGTATAATTACTCCTATTAAAGTTCCAAAAAAATAAAACTTTAATTTTATATCAAACAAAACTGGAATTAGGTTTTGTATTTGAGTTGGTATACCTCCTATAAATCTTAAAATAGCAACAGCAAAAAATTGATTTTCTTTTATTTTATTATTTAAATATTCAAAATTATTTTGGATTTTTTCTTTAATAAAATCTTTGAAAAAAAAGTTTGCAACTATAAAAGTAACACTTGCACCTAATGCAAATGTCAAAGAAAATATTGCAGTTCCTAAATATGGTCCAAAAATAAAACCACAAATTAATCCTAGTGGGAAACCAAATCCTTGAAGTACAGATATCCAAATTATTCCAAATATTACAAAACTTATAAATGTATAAATTAAATTGTTTTGTCTAAATTCTATTAAATACTCTGTATTTGATTTGATGAAACTATAGGATGTAAGCTCCTTTATACCGATTTTTGTTATTAGCAAATATAAAAATATTCCTAAGAATACAATATATGAGATGCCTAATATAATTTTTAATTTTTTCATTGTTTGCATATTATAAATTTTACATTATAAGTACTAAAAATTTTAATACTACTTAATTGAAATCTTATGAAAAGAACCTATCAACCAAGTAAATTAGTCAGAAAAAGAAGACATGGATTTAGATCAAAAATGAATTCTAAGGGTGGTAGAAAATTGTTAGCAAGACGAAGGGCTAAAGGTAGAAAAAAACTAACTGTTTAATGAAATCTAAGATAGTTAGTCTTTCTAAAAATACAGAATTTTTATCACTTTTGAGTGGAAAAAAAATTGTAAATAAATATTCAACAATATTTTATAAAAAACTTAAGAATAAAAATTATAAATTTTTAAATATAAGTTTTGTTGCTAAAAAAAAATTGGGAAATGCAGTAATAAGAAATAAAATTAAAAGAAGATTAAGAAATATATTTGACGGAATAGTCAAAAATAACGAGGTGAACTTTGAATATTCCTATTTATTTATAGCAAAAAAAAATGTTTTTGATGATGATTTTGAAAAAATTAAGGGTATTTTAACGTCTGATTTAAAAAAAATAAAAAAGTAAAATGAAGTTTATTATTATAAAAATAATTAAAATCTATAAGTTATTTATATCTCCATACATTGGTAATAATTGTAGATACCTTCCAACATGCTCGGATTATTTTATTGATTGTTTAAATGAGTTTGGACTTTTTAAAGGTTTTTTTCTGGGTTTAAAAAGAGTTTTATCATGCCATCCAATTAAATTTCTTGGGGGTGGTCAAGGGTTTGATCCAGTAAAAAGAAAGAAAGTTAAATAATTATGGACTCAAAAAATGTAATTGCAGCAATTTCATTGAGTGCAGCTGTAATAATTTTATATTCTCTTTTCTTTGCACCAAGTCCGCAGGAACTTAATAAAATAAATAAAGATAACGTTAAAAATGAATTAAGTTCTGAAACTCCTATGCTTGAGGAAAATAATAAGTTAACTGAAGTATCAAGGATAGATGCTTTAAATTTAAATAAAAGATTTAGTTTCAAAAATAAACAGATGACAGGATCAATATCATTAATAGGTGGAGTTATTGATGATTTAACTTTTGAAAACTACACGCAGACACTCAATGGAAACGATAAAATTGTATTATTAAATCCAAAACAAGTTAAAAACGGTTACTTTGTTGAGACAGGATGGGTAACAAATAATAAAAATATAGATATTCCTAATTCCAAAACAGAGTGGAGTATTAGTGGTAATAATAAACTTACACCAAATAATCCTGTTACATTGGTTTGGAAAAATAATCAAAATTTAGAATTTCAAAAAACTTTCAATATTGATGATAATTTTCTATTTAATGTTGACCAAAAAATCATTAATAAATCTGAAAAAATATTTAATTTCTATCCATATGGCCAGATCATAAGAAATGAAGCTCCAGATGTTACAAATTTTTATATCCTGCATGAGGGACTTATAGGTGTTTTTGATGAAGAACTTGTTGAAGAGGATTACGATGATATTGTAGATAAAAAATTTTCAAGAAATGCAGATCAAGGTTGGTTTGGAATTACTGATAAGTACTGGATCACAACACTTATACCAGATAACAACAAAGAATTTAGATCAGACTTTGATTTTAAAAATAAATTTAGAGCTAGCTACATAGAAACCGAGCCAATGGAAATTGATGCAAATAGTACTATTACAAGTAATACGAATATAATTATCGCAGCTAAAGAAGTAAATATAATTGATGGTTATGCTGAAAGTTTAAAAATAAATAAGTTTGATTTAGCAATTGACTGGGGTTGGTTTTATTTTTTTACAAAAAATTTCTTTTTCGCTATTGATTATTTTTTCAAGCTAACTGGTAATTTTGGTATTGCAATTGTATTAATAACAATTTGTATAAGAGTCGTTTTCTTTCCACTTGCAAATTACTCGTTTAGATCGATGGCAAAAATGAAAGTCCTTCAACCTGAGATGACCAGATTAAAAGAGCTTCACAAAGACGATAAGATGAAATTGCAACAGGCTATGATGGCTTTGTATAAAAAAGAGGGAGTTAATCCTGTTTCTGGTTGTTTACCTATTTTTATACAAATACCTTTCTTTTTTGCCATTTATAAAGTTTTATTTGTTACACTCGAAATGAGACATCAACCATTTTTTGGATGGATTAAAGATTTATCAGAGCGCGATCCAACTTCAATTTTTAATTTATTTGGATTAATACCCTGGGACCCACCCTCTTTTTTAATAATTGGGATTTGGCCATGTTTAATGGGACTAACGATGTATTTACAACAAAAACTTAATCCAACTCCTCCTGACCCTATACAACAAAAAATATTTATGTTCTTTCCTTTGTTTTTAACAATAATTTTAGCTCCTTTTCCTTCAGGATTAGTTATTTATTGGACAATAAATAACGTGCTAACTATGGCTCAGCAGCTAGTTATTATGAAACAAACAAAAGTTAAAACTAATTAAAATTGATGGATCTCCAAAAAATTTTACCTGAGGCAGGACCTCCAGCTGACCAAGTATCAAAATATATTGCGAAGTATAAAAATGATTTAATAGTCATTAAATATGGAGGAAATGTTTTTATAGATAGAGAAATATTTAATAACTTTATTGAGGATATAAGTATTCTCAGCAAACTAGGTATTTCAATAGTTATAATTCACGGTGGAGGACCAAGAATAAAAAGAGAGCTTGATAAATCAAATATTGAGTCAAAATTTATTAGAGGTTTAAGAGTAACTAGTGAAAAAATTATAAATATTGTTGAAAAAGTCTTGATCGAATTTAATAAAGATATTGTATCTTCATTAAGTGAAAAGGGAATCAAAGCGATATCTTTAAACACCCAAGAAAATAATGTAATTAATGTTGTGCCTGAGTCTGAAGAGCTAGGTTTTGTTGGGATACCTGATAAAATTAACGTTGATATAATTAAAAATAAAATTAATCAGAAATTAATTCCGGTTATTTCTCCTCTAGGGTTAGGAAAGAATAATCAATCATATAATATTAATGGAGATAATGCTGCTGGAGCTATCGCCAAATCTTTAAAATCTAGAAGACTACTATTGATGACTAATGTCGAAGGAGTATTAAACAAAAATAGCAAATTGATAAATGAAATTTCGTCTTTAGAGATTACAGACATGATAAAAGATGGAACTATTACTGAAGGAATGATTCCTAAAATCAATACCTGTCTAGATGCAATTAATAATGGTGTAACTGCTGTTGCAATTATTGATGGAAGAAAAAAACACTCTGTATTATTTGAAATTTTCTCCGACAAAGGTTCAGGAACATTAATTCGAAAATGAATTTAAAAGATAAAAAATACCTTTTGCTTGATCTTGATGGTGTTTGTTATGGAAAACATAATAACTATTCTTTAGAAAAAGTTTTTGGTCAGGTTTCAAAAAGAATGACAAAATTTATATCTGAAAGACTTAAAATAAATATGAATGATGCCAAAGAATTACAAACCAATTATTTTTACAAATATAATACCAGTTTAAATGGCCTAATGATACATCATGATATACCCCCTGAAGAATTTTTATCTTATGTTCACTCTATTGATTTAAGTTTTATGAAAGAAGATAAGATTATGAGAAATGAGTTAGTGCAATTAGATATGGAAAAATTTATTTTTACCAATGGTAGTGCAGAACATGCAAAAAATATATTAACCCATCTCGGAGTATATGATTTATTTGGAAGAGATAAAATTTTTGATATTCAGGATGCAGGGTATGTTCCAAAGCCTGAAGCAAAAACTTTCGATTTAATGGTAAAAAAATTTGGCATTAATCCAAATGAAACTATCTACATTGAAGATATTGCCAAGAATCTGAGTATTGGTCATGAAAGAGGATGTACAACTGTTTGGTTGATTAATGACGAGCATTTTGGAAAGATGGACTCTGATAAAGATTATATTTCCCACAAAATTGAAAATCTGTCTTTATTTCTTAAAGAAATAAGGTTATTAAAAAGTAAATAAATTGTTATGACATTAGAAAAAATTATAAATGACGCTTGGGAGAAAAAAGACCAAATAAACCAAAACTCAGATCAATCGATTAAAGATGCTATAAATCAAGTTATAAAGGATTTAGATAGCGGTAAAGCTAGAGTTGCTGAAAAAATTAATGGAGAATGGAAAACTCATCAACATCTTAAAAAAGCTATCATGCTAAGTTTTAGAATATACCCCATGGAAAACCTAAATGGCCCTTACAGTAGCTGGTATGACAAATCACATTTATTGAAAGGTAAAACAGCAGGATGGTCAAAAGAGGACCATGAAAAAGCTGGCTTTAGAATGGTTCCTAATTCTCCGGTTAGGAAAGGATCGTTTGTTGGTAAAAATGCTGTGTTAATGCCATGTTATGTAAATATTGGAGCATATATTGATGAGGGAACAATGATAGACACATTTGCAAGAGCGGGTAGCTGCTGTCAAATTGGAAAAAATTGTCATATTTCAGCTGGATCAGGAGTTGGTGGAGTTTTAGAACCAGCACAAGCTTTGCCTACAATAATCGAGGACAATGTTTTTCTTGGAGCTATGTCAGAAGTAGTTGAAGGAGTTATTGTTGGAGAGGGTTCAGTTTTAAGTATGGGTATGTATATTG
Source organism: uncultured Pelagibacteraceae bacterium (assembly GCA_902628635.1). Taxonomy (GTDB): domain Bacteria; phylum Pseudomonadota; class Alphaproteobacteria; order Pelagibacterales; family Pelagibacteraceae; genus Pelagibacter. Next base: position 82,520 of record CACONQ010000001.1, read on the forward strand.
GTCAATCAACCAAGATTGTAGATCGAAAAACAGGAAAAATTACTTATGGAAAAATACCACCTTACTCGGTAGTTGTTCCAGGTTCATTGCCTGATAAAAATAATCCATCTGCTCCATCTTTATATTGTGCTGTAATAATAAAACAGGTTGATGAGAAAACTAGATCGAAAACATCTATTAATGATCTATTAAGAGATTAAAAATGAAAATTTTAAATGAGTTACAATTAGCAAAAGAGCTAATTAAATTTCCTTCAATCACTCCGGTTGATGCAGGTGTAATGAAGTTTTTAGAAAAAAATTTGAAAAAACTTGGTTTCAAAACTAAAATAATAGAATTTAAAGAAAAAGGTTTTCAACCTGTTAAAAATTTATATGCAAAATTAGGTACTAAAGAACCAAATTTATGTTATGCAGGTCACTTGGATGTAGTGCCTCCAGGAAATATAAAAGATTGGACAATAAAACCGTTTAGCCCATCAGTAAAAAAAGGCTATTTGATTGGAAGAGGTGCAAACGATATGAAAGGCTCTATAGCAGCGTTTGTTTCTGCTGTAAGTACTTTTTTATCAAAAAATAATAAATTTAATGGATCAATTAGTTTGCTAATTACAGGCGACGAAGAAGGTGATGCAATCAATGGTACGAGAAAAGTAGTTGAATATTTAAAAAAAAAAAGAGAGAAAATTAATTTTTGTTTAGTTGGGGAACCAACAAATCCAAATGTATTGGGTGAGATGATAAAAATTGGTCGTAGAGGCAGTTTGACTGGTAAATTAACTATATTGGGTCTACAAGGTCACGTAGCGTATCCACATAGAGCAAATAACCCTTCAACAATAATTGTCAAAATTTTAAAGGAATTAAAAGAGATAAGATTTGATAAAGGTACAAAAAATTTTCAACCTACAAATCTAGAAGTGACTAAAATAAATATAAATAATACCGCTGACAATGTTATACCAGCAGAAGCTGAGGCAACATTTAATATAAGATTTAACAATAAGCATTCTTCTAAATCTTTAAAAAAAAGACTTAATACAATTTTCAAAAAAATAAGTAAAAAACATAAATCTAAATTTAAAATTGAGTATAGGGTTTCAGGTGAAGCTTTTTTGACTAAGCCTAACAAGACAACATTTATGGTTCAAAATGTAATAAAAAAAATTACTAAAATTAAGCCAAAATTGTCCACCACAGGTGGGACTTCGGACCTACGTTTTATAAAAGCTATATGTCCTGGTCTTGAATTTGGTTTGGTTGGTAAAACGATGCACAAAGTAGACGAGGCAGTATCTTTGAAAGATTTGAAAAAACTGACCAAGATTTATTTAAATATTTTACAAAATTATTTTAAGTGAAGACTGCAATCATTAGCTCTGACTCTTATGAAAAACATATCACAGGAGATGGTCACCCTGAACAACCAAAAAGGGTGATTGCAATTAAAGAAAAATTAAAGAAGAGAAAGGATCTAATATGGGAAAAACCAGACAAAGTGCCAGAAGAAATTTTATCAATGACTCATTCAAAAGACTACATTGAAAATTTAAAAAATTCCTTCCCGCAAAAAGGTCTTAAATTCTTAGATGGGGATACAGTTGTATCACCTGATAGCAAAGATGCTGTTTTTGATGCAGCAGGTTCAACAATTAGAGCAATAGATGGCATAGAAAATAATCAATTTAAAAATGCTTTTTGTTTAGCGAGACCACCCGGACATCATGCTGAAAAAAATAAAGCTATGGGATTTTGTTGTATTTCAAATGCAGGTGTCGCAACGAACTATTTAATAAATAAATACAAATACAAAAAAATTGCTTGTGTTGATTTTGATGTTCACTGGGGGAATGGAAATTATGATGTTATGCGAGGTAATAAAAATTCTTTATATATTTCTACTCACCAACATCCTTTTTACCCAGGAGGCGGGACAGATAAAGATAAGGGGGACTTTAACAACTCTTTAAATATCCCTTTGCCTGCTGGTACTAACTCTGAGGAATACTTTAATGCTTTTGATAGAGTTTTAGAAAGGTTGGTAAGATACAAACCCGACTTTCTTTTGTTTTCTGCAGGCTTTGACGCACATAAAGACGATCCCCTGGCACAGTTTGAGTTAAGCTCAAAAGATTTTTATGAAATAACGAAAAGAACATTAATTGCAACTAACAAATTTACTAATGGAAAAGTTGTTTCTATTTTAGAGGGAGGATATGACTTAAACGCACTTGCTGAAAGTGCTAACGAGCATGTTAACGCACTTTTAGAATTTTGTTGATTAAATAAATATTCTTAATAGATAAGACACATGAAGCTATATAAAGTTATAAAATCAAATATAGATAAAAAGGGATTAGTTGCAGCTAAAAATATTAAATCTGGAACTAGAATAATTCGCTATAAAGGAAAAATAATTTCAAATAAACAAGTTGAAGAAAATCCAAAATTTGACAACACTAAGGACATTTATTTGTTCGATTTAAATAAAAAATTTTCTTTAGATGGAGATTTTTCTTGGAACACAGCAAGACTTATTAATCATTCGTGTAGTCCAAATTGTGAAGTTGAGGGTACTGGATTTAAGATTTGGGTAACAGCAATTCGTGATATAAAAAAAAATGAGGAACTTACGTATGACTATGGATTTAGCTATGACTCTGATTATAAACAATTTCCTTGCAAATGTAGATCTAAAAATTGTTGTGGATATATAGTACGAGAAGAAAGTCGATGGAGAATAAACAAAAAATATAAGAAGAGCTTAAGAATTAGTAGATAACCTTTTCCAGAAATAATCCATACGGTGGTGCTGGTGGAGCACACAATTTTCTTTTCTTTGAAACTAAAACAGCTTTAAATTTTTTTATATTCCATTTTTTTTCTCCTAAAACTTTCAAACATCCAACCATAGATCTTACCTGTTGTTGTAAAAAAGACTTAGATTTGAATTTTATCACGATCAAATTTTTACTTTTTTTTACTTTGACATAATTCATGGTTTTAATTGGACTTTTTGCTGAGCATGTAGAGGCTCTGAAAGTAGAGAAGTCTTTTTTTCCCTCTAATAACTTTGCTCCTTTTTTCATTGTTTGAATATCTATTTTATTTTTAATGTGCCATCCTCTATTCATGAAAATTGATGGATTACTCTCTCTATTAAATATTATATATTTATAAATCCTAAATTTAGCCGAATATCTTGCGTGAAAATCATTTTTTTTTTTTATTATTGAAATAATTGAAATTAACTTTTTTTTTAAAAAGTAATTCAGAGAATTTAATAACTTTTTTTTATTATTAATAATTTTAGTAGTTTCAAAATGTGCTGATTGCTCTAATGCATGCACCCCAGCATCAGTTCGCCCAGCTCCTATCAATTTAACTTGTGATTTAAGTAACCTAGATAGTATTATTTCAATAGTTTTTTGAACAGAATTTCCTTTTTTTTGTGTTTGCCATCCAATAAATTTTGTGCCCTCATACTCTATCAATATTTGGTATCTATACATTGTTTAAAAAAAGACCTTTTTTAATTTGAGAGCCTAATAAGAATTCTGCTGTTTTTTGAGGCTTTTTTCCCTCTCTCTGTATCATCATGACTTTAATAGACTTTTCTTTACAAGCAATCTCCAAACTATCTCCAATAATTTCACCAGGCTTTCCACTCAGATTATTTAATTCAGCTTTAAGAATTTTGTATCTAGCTCCTTGGAAGATAAAATGAGCACCATTTAATCCATTTATTTTTGCGATAACACTCTTTGCTGGTGTGTTCCAATCAATACTACTCTCTTTTTTATTAATTTTTTTTGCATAAGTAGCCTTGCTGTGGTCTTGATCTTTAAATTTAGCTTTATCATCTAATATGTCATCGATATCATCTAATATTTTTTCAACTGCTAAATCAGATAATTTTTCTGATAAATCATCTGAGCTATCCTTTTCATTGATATCAATTTCATAAGACTTACATACTGGACCTTCATCTAATTGAGAATTAATTTTCATAATACTTATTCCAGTTTTTTTTTCTAAATTCATTATGGCTCTTTGAATTGGAGCAGCTCCTCTATATTTAGGAAGTAAAGACGCATGAATATTTATAAATCCTTTTTTTGTTAAATTTAAAAAACTTTCAGGAATGATTTGACCATATGCTATCACTAGGCACATATCAGCATCTATATTTTTTAAATACTCATACTCTTCTTGATTATTCTTTAAAGTGACAGGTGTTCTAACTTCTAAACTCAAAGTTTCAGAAATTGAATGAACAGGAGATTTGGTTACTCTCATACCTCTATTAGATTTTTTTGGAGCTTGTGTATAAACAGTAGCTATGGGATATCCATTCTGATAAAGAGATTTTAATATTTTTACAGCAAAAACAGACGTACCCATAAAAATAATTTTTTTAAGCATTTCAAACAACTATTCTATCTGGGTCTTGTTTAGTTTTTGAAAGTTTTTTAATTATTATATCTCTTTTAAGTTTCGATAAATAATCAATTATCAAACGACCATCCAAATGGTTTATTTCATGTTGAATACAAGTTGATAATAAATCATCACATTTAATTTCTTTTTTTTTTCCATCTATATCAATATATTCAATCCAGCAAAGTTTTGGTCTTTCAATTTCTATAAAAGTATCTGGCAAACTAAGACAGCCCTCTTCATAAACCGATTTTTCATCGCTTTGTTTTTTAATTACAGGATTTATAAAACATAAGGGGTCTTTTTTTTTCTCATCTTTGGATACATCTAAAACTATTATTCTTTTTGGTATACCTACTTGGATTGCTGCAAGACCAATTCCTTTATTGTGGTACATAGTTTCGAATAAATCCTTAATAAGTTTTTTTTCCTCCTTACCAACGTTTTCTAATGGTGCAGATATTTTTCTTAAAGTTTCACTAGGAACAGTAATTATTTTTTTTAAGGGCATAAATATATTGTATTATTAAATTTATGCTTTTAAAGGTATAGTTTTTAAAATCATATCGTTTCTAATTTTATCTATACCTAGTTTATTTAATGTAGATATTATAAAATAAAGGCTTTCTGTGCCTAAATCTTTTAAATTATCCTCGCCTATAATCTCAACCAATCTAAGTAATATCATTGCTATTTCACCATCGTTAATCATGACTTGAATATCCGTTGGTATATTTGCACTATCTAATTCGAAATACTCTTTATTTTTTTCTGAAATTTGAACACCGTCAGATATAAGAGCCTCAATTACAATTAAGTCTTTAGTAGAAAAGTAATATTTTTGATTTTTTTTTATTTTCTTTAACATTTTATTAAGTTCTTTTTCAGCTTTTTCAACTTCCATATTATTTTCAAAATATCTAACTAATTTCGATTGATGAATTATTTTATTATTTATTTTTATTTTTTTATTTTGGTTTTTTTTTTCAGCAAGATGGTAATTATAAAATTCCAAGTATTCTGATGGGATATTTTTTTCATCTATTTCCTCCAGCATTTCAACTAATTTTTTATCTAATGCATTACCAATTTCACTTTTATCAAAACTATTTTTTAAAATTTCTAAAATTTTGATTTTGTAAGCGTCATCTTTTGAGAGCAAATAACCCTGATATAACAATGCTCTTGACTGATTTTCAGGAAGTAGTTTGTAAGACTCTTCAATCGAAATGAGCTGATTAATATTAAATTTATACCTAGTGTATAAATTTAACAAATCACTTTCTGAGTAGTTGCCCTTATGAGTTTCTTTTTCAATTGAAATAACCTTTGCATCATCTTCAATTACAACTTCATCTACACTAATTAATAAATTATTATTTCTTAGATAATTCCAAATAAGCTGATTTGTAGTATCTTTTGGTATATACGAAAAATTTGGATTTGTTTTGTGAGATAAATGGAAATCTAAAATATTTTTTTCTGATATTGTAGCATCAATTTCGTTTGAATAACCCATTAAATATTCAAATTTTTTTTCAAAAAATTTATCTTTGAAACCATTTTCCTTTAAAAGATCAAATTGCATTTGAGCAATTTCATTTTGATCTTTATAAATAAAACAATAAACTTTGAATTTGGCCAAATATTTATCCTCATCAAAAGACTCTAAATTTGAAAGAATTTGGCAAGCATCATTTAAATTATTGTTTGATAAATTTTGTTCCAAATAATACTTAACTAAATCCTGGTCAATTTTTTCAGAATTTTTTAATAAGAATTCCTTTATAAGATTTAAATCATTTACTCTTATAAGCCAATTAGTCTTTAGTTTAAGAAATTCATCTATAGTTAAATTATTTTTTGGTGGAAGAGCATTGGTTAAAATTAATTTATTGTATAAATCTTTTGCATCATTTGACAAATTAAGTTTATTTAGTTTTTCAATAATATTTAATATTTTTTCTCCATCTGATAATTGCCACATGTTTAAAGTTAAATCATGTTCTGCAGGATCAAATAATCCTACAAGATAATTTTTTTCGTCTACATTTATTTTATTATCTAATTCGATTGATGTGGTTGATTGATTATTAAGTGTTTGTATAATTAATGAGTCACCTTCTAGTTCCTCTAAATTATTTTGCTCAATACTATTCTCATTATTTGAGTTTTTATTGATACTCCATATATCTACTGGCTCATTTGAAAAGAGGTTTGTAAATAATAAGAAAGAAAATAAAATTTTAAATAATAAAATTTTATTTAATAACTTTAAGATTTTCATTAGGGATTATTTTTTCAATCTTTTTATTTGGAGAGGGAAAATTAATTTGATCTACTAAGAGTAGTATTATAAAAAATAAAAAAAATACTAAAGCAATTTTAATAATTAACTTTATTAAATAGTTAGACTTACCAATTGCTTGCTTTTTTTGAAAATACATATAACGTTTTTATAATAAATCAAATTAAGACAATATTATGTTTTTTCAATAGAGATATTTATTTATATGAAAAAAAACCTTGTTTTATTAGGCATGCCTGGATCTGGAAAAAGTAGTTTGGGTAAATTGTTGGCTAAAATTACTGGTCTAAAACTTTATGATATTGATAAATTAATTATTGAAGAAATTGGTTTAGAAATTGCAGAAATTTTCCAAACCAAAGGTGAAGAGTTTTTTAGAAAAATTGAGGAAAAAAAAACTTTAGAAATTCTAAAAAAATCAAACAATATTATTGCATTAGGAGGGGGAGCATTTCTAAATGAAAAAATCAGGTCAAAAATACTTAAAAATGATTATTCAGTATGGCTTAAATGGGATAAAGAAACTCTAACTTCTAGATTAACAAAGAGTAAAAAAAGACCTATTACTTATAGTTTAAAAAAGAATGATTTAATCAAATTGATCGAAAAAAGAGCTAAAATATATTCTTTGGCAAAATTTAAAATTAATTGTGATAAACTATCAAAACAAGAAATTGCCAAAAAAATTTTAGAAATATATGAAAAATAATAAAATTATAATCAGTACAGCGAATTCTAAATATGAGATTTTAATTGGATCAAATCTAATAAATAAACTTGATAAAATTTTAAAATCTAAATTACCCAAGTCTGAAAAATATTTGATTGTGTTTGATAGCAAAGTCCCATTTAAGATGATCAAAAAATTAAAACAAAAAATCAAAAAAAAAGTGATTTTGTATAAATTTTCCTCAAGTGAAAAAAATAAAGACCAGCATAATGTAAATAAATTACTAACTGTAATGCAAAAATATAACTTTAATAGAAATGATTCTTTAATTGCAGTTGGAGGCGGAGTTGTTGGTGATGTTTCTGGATTTGCTGCAAGTATTTTTAAAAGAGGACTAAAATTTATTAACATACCAACGACTTTATTAGCGCAAGTTGATAGTAGTATAGGTGGAAAAACTGGTATTAACACAAGTTTTGGTAAAAATTTAATAGGATCTTTTTATCAACCAAATCTAGTTATAGCTGACATTGACTTCTTAAAATCTCTTCCAAAAAGAGAAATCATTTGTGGATATGCAGAAATTTTTAAACACTCTATTATTTCTGACAAAAAGTTCTTTTATTTTTTACTTAAGAATTTTGATAAAATAATCAAACTTAAACAACCATTTATTAATAAAGCTATTTATAAAAGTTGTTTGATTAAAAAAAGAATAGTTGAAAAAGACGAAAAGGAAAAAAACTTAAGAAAGACTCTTAACCTTGGACATACTTTTGCACATTCTTACGAAGCTGCATACAAATACTCAAAAAAGCTAAATCATGGTGAGGCGGTTTTGCTTGGAATTAATAGTGCCTCCGAATTTAGTTTAAAGGAGAAATTTTTAAATCTTAGAGAGCATAATTTAATAATAAAGCATATTTACGCTATTAATAAATCACTCAATTTAAAAAATTATTTTAGTCGGAAAGATGTAAATAAACTTTTAGAGTTTATGAAGAATGATAAAAAAAATAATAGTAATAAAATAAACTTAATTTTAATTAAAAAAATCGGAAATGTAACATATAATAATTTTTTTGATTTAGATAAGATCTCTAAATTTATAAGGCTTCAATTTTATAATATGTGAATCTGGATTGAATGAATATAATTTTGAATTTCATTTGATAGAATATTATAAATTTTTTTATTTGAGTCTATTTTACTTAATAACTTTAGCTCATTTGATTTAATAGTCAATTTGATATGATACTTATTTTTGTTATGACTTTTATGATTAACATGTAAAAATGTTTTATCCTCAATTGATATTTCTTCACAAGAAATTTTTTGTTGAATTTTTTTTTTAATTTCTAAATTTAATGTTTTTATATCCATAAAAATTATATTATTATATAGCATGAAAACAATTTGTGATTGGAATAATTGCTTTGAAATAGGAGAGTACAAAGCGCCAATAGAGAAAGATAATAGCAAGAACTTTAGACTATTATGCTTAAAGCATGTTAAAGAATTTAATAAAAACTGGAATTATTTTTCGGGTATGAGCGATAGAGAGGTGATACAGTTTCTTAAAAGTGACGCAACATGGCATAAGCCAACACAAGGTTTTAGCTCATCGGATAATTTTTTTAAGGTATTATGGAATAATGCATTAAATGATGGATTTGATGATTTAAAATTTAAAAATCAATTTAATGCTAAAGGAAATTTGAAATTTACTAACAATGATATAAAAGCCTTTGCTGTCTTGGGTATTTCAGTTGGTTTAAAATGGGACAAAATACAGCAGAAGTTTAAAAAACTTGTTAAAAAATTTCACCCTGATATTAATTCTGGAGATAAAAATTATGAAGAAAAGCTTAAAGTAATTACTTTAGCATACACACAATTAAAAAATACTTATAGGAAAAACATTGATAAATAATTTAAACATCAAACCTGATATAAAATTATCTGTTAAACAAACTTTTGGGATTGACTCTGAGATTGAGGTCGAGGCTTTTTCAAAAAAAAACGATTATGTTCCTGAAATTGATAAAAACTATATATTTGACAGAGATACAACGCTAGCGATACTTTCGGGATTCTCGTTTAATAAAAGAGTCCTTGTTCAAGGTTATCATGGTACAGGTAAATCTACTCATATAGAACAAGTAGCTGCAAGATTAAATTGGCCCTGCATTCGTATAAATCTAGACAGTCACGTAAGTAGAATTGATTTAATTGGTAAAGATGCAATAACAATTAAAGATGGTAAACAAATAACAGAATTTAAAGAAGGAATTCTACCTTGGTCAATTCAAAATCCTGTTGCTTTAGTCTTTGACGAGTATGATGCCGGTAGACCTGACGTGATGTTTGTAATCCAAAGAGTTTTAGAGGCTGATGGAAGTTTTACACTTCTTGATAAAAATAAAGTAATAAAACAAAACAAATATTTTAGATTGTTCGCAACATCAAATACAGTTGGGCTAGGTGATACAACAGGTTTGTATCATGGTACTCAGCAGATAAACCAGGGACAGATGGACAGGTGGAATATTGTAACTTCTTTAAATTACTTAAGCCTAGAGAAAGAGATGGAAATAATTTTGGCCAAGAATAAAAATTTAAATAATGCGAAAGGAAAGGAAAAAGTTGCAAACATGATTAAAGTTGCAACTTTAACTAGGAAAGGTTTTATAGCTGGCGATATTTCTACAGTTATGAGTCCCAGGACCGTTTTACATTGGGTAGAGAATTCTGAAATTTTCAAGGATATTGGATATGGTTTTAGAGTGACTTTTTTAAATAAATGCGATGAGATTGAAAAGAATATAATCGCCGAATATTACCAGAGATGTTTTGGTGAAGAATTGCCAGAGTCTATGTTAAATATTCAAAGTTAAATGAGTAAAGAAGATAATTTTAAAGAAAAATTTAAATTAGCCCTTTTATCGACCGCTAACGCTATTGCGGACGATTATTCTCCTGATAATGACAAAAAAAATAAAAAAAAATCAAAAATAGATCTTTTTGAATTAGATAAATTAGAAAGTAGAAGTGATTTTGTTAAATATAGAGCCGAGATTGACTCAGGTGCTTTAAAAAGAAAATTTTCAAATACAGAAATATTTAGGAATAATTTTCCACAAAACTCATCATATAAACAGCTTTATGAATTATCTGAAAAAATAAGATGCGAAATATTAGGCTCAAATATACTTAAAGGTGTTGGTGCAAATCTGAAAGAAAACTACACAAATGAAATTTTAACAAAAAAAAAGGATCAGTTATTTTCTAAGGAAGATGTAAGTGTAATAGAGGCATTTGAGTTATATATGCTTAAGAATTTCTATAAAATAAATTTAAATAGCCTTAATGAAAAAATTTTAAGTTATTGGGAAAATGATTTTGATAAATCCTTAAAAAAACATATAAATTTTTTACTAGAAAATTTAGAAAATCAAGACATATATAATTCGAAAGTATCAGAGATATTACAAAATTTGGATATATTTGATGATACAAACGAAAGTAAAAACCAAGAAGATCAACAAAATGATAATAATGAGGCTGATGCAGATCAAAATAATACCGATACTGATAGCGATAATAATGAAGAAAATAAACAACGAGAAGAAAGCGAAGAAAGTTTTGACTCCGAATATGATTTTAGCGAGCACAAAATTGATGAACAGATTGTCGATACAGACTCGGAAAAGCAAAGTAGTGAGACTATTATTCAAAAAGGTGGAGGGGAATTTAGCGATAAGGATTATAAGGTTTTCACAAAAGAATTTGATGAAATTTCAAAAGCTGAAAATTTAGAAAGCTTAGAGGAAATAACAAAATTAAGAAAAAACTTAGATCAGCAATTAATTACTTTTCAAGATTTGATAACAAAGCTAGCAAATAAACTTCAAAGACAGTTATTAGCAAGTCAAAAAAGAGCTTGGGAATTTGATTTGGAAGAAGGATTATTGGATACTTCAAAATTAACAAGGGTTATTATGGATCCTTATAGTTCTTTATCATTTAAAAAAGAAAAGGACTATGAATTTAAAGATACAGTCGTTACTTTATTAATTGATAACTCTGGATCTATGCGAGGACGTCCAATAACAATCGCTGCAATTTGTGCTGATATTTTGTCGAGAACACTCGAGAGATGTGCGGTTAAAGTAGAAATTTTAGGCTTCACAACAAAAAATTGGAAAGGCGGTCAGTCGAGAGAAGATTGGAATAAGAGAAATAAACCAAAAAATCCTGGACGTCTTAATGATCTACGTCACATAATTTATAAAAGTGCAGATACTCAATGGAGAATATCTAAAAATAATTTAGGACTTATGCTAAAGGAAGGATTATTAAAAGAAAATATCGATGGTGAGGCAATTAATTGGGCTTTTAGCAGACTACAAAAGCGAAAGGAAGAAAGAAAAATCTTGATGGTTATTTCAGATGGTGCGCCAGTTGATGACAGCACTTTAAGTGTAAATTTTGGTGATTATTTAGAAAAACATTTAAAAAAAACTGTAAAATTTATTGAAAATAAAAGTAATGTAGAAATTTTAGCTATTGGGATAGGTCACGATGTCTCCAGATACTATTCCAAAGCTATTAAAATTACTGATGTTCAAGAACTTGGAGATGTTATGATAAATCAATTAAGTGATTTATTTAGCGAAAGAAAAAAACTCAATTAAGATTTAAAGATCTAAGATTTTTATTTTTCCACAAAATTGTGATCTCAGCTCCCGATCTTGTTTTTGAATTTTTACAAGTTACAGTAGCAAAATTTTTTTCTAGTAATGTTTTACCAATAAAAATCCCTAAACCTAATCCAGTTTTATTGCTCGACTTGGAGTCTTTTAAATAAGGCTCACCCAATTTATAGATTATATCTTTAGAAAAACCTTTGCCATCATCTTCTATTTTAATAATTGTTTCGTCATTATCACTTTTAAGATTTATAAATATTTTTTTTTTTGAAAATTTATTTGCATTTCCAATAAAATTTCTGAGCCCATAAACAATCTCAATTAGTTTAGGCATTACAATTGGATTATTATTCTGATCAGTAATTAAAATAAATTCCTTTTTGCTAATTTCTTGAAAGGACCTTATAATTTGTATCAAATAATCTTTTAAAGAAATATTTTGATCTAAGAACTCATCATCTGTAACGGGATTCATGCTAAGTTTTTGTAATATTTTTATACATCTATCAACTTGACTAGATAGTAAACTTATATCTTTGTTATTTTTAAACTCTTTTTCTAGGTCTGCCAATACGATTTTAATTGTTGAGAGTGGAGTACCTAGTGAGTGGGCTGCTGCTGCTGCTTGCCCTCCAAGAGACACTAGCTCGTGTTCTTTTGCCATTATAGCTTCCATTTTATTTAATGCATTCTCTCTAATCTTTCTTTCAGCCCCAAAAGATATTGAAAAAAAACTTAAAAAAACAAGTGCAATTATTAATGATATTGGAATAGCATAATAATAGTAATCACTAATATGAAAATGTTCATTCAATGGCGCTGGTAAGCCTTTATTAAAAAAAGTTAGAAATATTACAGATAAAATTGTTATTAAAACTAGGAAAATACTAGATTTTTTTCCTAAGTAGATAGATGAAAATATGCTTGGAATTATAATAAAAATACAAAAAGGATTTACTATTCCACCGGTTAAATAAAGTAAAAAACTTAGTTGGAAAATATCCAAACATAAAAAAATAAAAGAGGATCTGTCAGAAACTTGATTTTTTTTGTAATAATAAATTAAAACTAGGTTACTTATTGCCCCAAGATAAATTATAAAATTTGATAGTATGTGATTAAATTCAAAACCAAGTCCATATTTAACAAAATTTATTGTTATTAGCTGTCCAATTATAGCTATCCATCTAAGTCTAATATATTGTATTCTGTTTAGAGAATAAATTTTTGAAGTTTCAAAAAACCTCATAAATTATATGTCAAGATTTAAAACATCTATAGCATTTGATATAATGAAGTCTTTTCTTAATGCTACGTCATTTCCCATTAAAGTGTGAATTATCTCATGATCCTTTTTTGCATCTTTTGAATATTCTACTTTTAATAAATTTCTTGTCTCTGGATTTAGAGTTGTATTCCAAAGCTCATCAGGGTTCATTTCACCTAATCCTTTAAATCTCTGAATATTTAATTTAGACTTTTCAATTGAGAAATTCTTATCGAATTCTTTTGATCCTTTTTTGTATTTACTCAATTCCTTTGAGTTTTTTAAAATATATTTCTCGAGTTCCTTCTCATCTTTTATATAAATACCTTTCATGCCTTTGTTGATTTTGAATAAAGGCGGTTGTGCTAGGTAAATATGACCATTTTCAATCAATTTATTAAATGGGCTGTTATTAAAGAAAGTTAGTAATAATGCTCTAATATGTGATCCATCAACATCAGCATCTGTCATAATTATTATTTTTCCGTATCTTAAATTTTTAAGATCCAAGTCATCATTTTTTGGATCCAATCCTAAAGCATTTATTAAAGTTATAATTTCATTTGAGGAAATCATTTTAGATAGTGCCTTAGTCTTATGTTCATTAATATTTCCATTTTTCTTTTTCCCATTAGTATCAACATAGGTGTTCAAAATTTTTCCTCTGAGAGGCAAAACAGCCTGAAACTCTCTATCTCTGCCTTGTTTTGCAGAGCCGCCCGCAGAATCACCCTCAACAATAAATAATTCTGTTCCTTCTTGTTTTGAATTTTGACAATCTGCCAGTTTTCCAGGTAAACCTGTTAGCTCAAGAGCACCTTTTCTTCTTACGTTTTCTCTAGCTTTTCTAGCAACATCACGTGCTTGCGCAGCTTGAACAATCTTTGTAAGAATGACTTTTACCACCGATGGGTTTTGGTCGAACCATAGAGATAATTTCTCGCTAATAATTGTTTCAACTATGTTTCTGACTTCAGATGATACAAGTTTATCTTTTGTTTGTGATGAAAATTTAGGATCTGGTATTTTAATTGATAAGACGCAAGTGAGCCCTTCCTTAACATCATCTCCAGATATTGAAAGTTTACTTTTTTTTAGCAGATTTGATTCATTGGCATATTTATTAACAACTCTTGTTAGTGCACTTCTAAAACCTAATAAATGTGTTCCTCCATCTTTTTGAAATATATTGTTTGTGTATGGGTATACATCTTCTGAATACATAGAATTCCACTGTAGTGCACATTCTACCTCCATATTATTTTTGGCTTGCTCAATAAAGATAGGTTTTTTAAATAATTCATTCCCATTTTTATTTTTTAATTTTTCTCTTTTTTCATCAAGGAAGTTAACAAATTCTAAAATACCGCCATCAAACTTATAGATAATCGATTTTTCTTTTTTTAAAGTAAGATCATTTACAGAAATTTTTAAACCTTTGTTTAAGAATGCCAATTCCCGCATTCTTTTCTGTATAATGGTAGTACTAAACTTTGTAGATGAAAAAATATCTTTTGATGGAAAAAAAGTGATTTTAGTTCCAGTTTCTTTTGATTTTCCGGTTACCTTTAAAGCGGATTTAGCATCTCCATTTTGAAATTCTATAAAATATTTTTTTCCATCTCTATTTATTTCTAGTTCTAGTTTTTCTGATAGAGCATTTACAACTGAGACCCCAACTCCATGTAGACCCCCAGAAACTTTATAAGAGTCATGATCGAATTTTCCTCCTGCGTGCAATTGTGTCATGATAACCTCTGCTGCAGATTTTTTTTCTCCTTTATGAATATCTACTGGAATACCTCTTCCATCGTCAGAAACAGTCACTGAGCCGTTCTTGTTAATATTAACGGAAATATTTTTGCAGTATCCTGCCAGTGCCTCATCTATAGAATTATCAACAACTTCATAGACCATATGATGTAGACCAGTGCCATCATCGGTATCTCCGATATACATACCTGGTCTTTTTCTTACAGCTTCTAATCCTTTTAAAACCTTGATGGAGTCTGCTTGATAATTTGTTGTATTTTTTTTAATCATTTATTTTTTTTGGAAAAAAAAAATTATACCATTTTTTAAAATTTAAATAAAATAGCTTTTAAACAAGAAGCTAAATAAGCCTTATCTATTGTGGTTTTTTTGATATTTATTTATTTTTTTTCTAAATTTTAAAAATTTACAAATATTAGTGATTTTTATTCCTTTTTTTTAAAAAATAATAAAAATTTTACAATTGCATAGATAAAACATAAGCTTTCGAATGCTTTTTTTAATTGAAAGGTCAAACTAAAAAAGATCATTAAAAAAAAGAATTTTATTGGTTCACGTATAATTTTGATTTTTTTCAATTTATTGTATTTTAATTGAAAAATTAACTCTCCATATTTAAAATAAACTTTTCTAATTATAAAACTTTTTAGATTTTCTTTTACCGACTTTTCTCCAATATGATTTGCATATGCGCTCATATTTAAATAAATTTTAAAGTTATTTTTTTCTATTGCTCTACATAAATCGACATCTTCCCAATAAAAGAAAAATTGCTCATCAAACATACCTATTTTTTCAAATCTTTTTTTTTCAGCGAGAAATATAGCTCCCAAAATTTTATTTACTGGAAATATCTTTTTACTTTTTTGGCTATTTTCAAAATTTTTAAATTGTTTTATTCTTGGGACTGAGATTATACTATCCTTTTTGACTTCTAAAGTTCTTTTCAATCTGAGTATTGATTTTTTTGAAATATCTGTATCAGGCTGCGTACATAAAAAATACTTTGTTTTTACTTTTTTTACTAAAAAATTTATTCCTTTTGCAAAACCTTTGTTCTCGCTAGAAACACCATAATACTTAATTTTTGGAAATACTTTTTTAACTTTCTCCTTTAATTCTAAATCGTTGCTTTGATCTAAAATATATAAGTCAAAATCTTTATAGTTGTTTAGCTTAGTTATAACTTTTTCTGGTGTTCTATAAAATAGAATTACAACAGATATGTTACTAGATTTCATTTTTTTATTATTAACTTAAATAATCTATATATCAAAAAAAAAATGGCGGAGAGAGTGGGATTCGAACCCACGAAAGAGTTACCCCTTAACACGCTTTCCAAGCGTGCGCCTTAAACCACTCGGCCATCTCTCCAAATCATTTTTTTTGTATAATAGCTACTTCGTTAATTTTACCTTTATAAATTTCAATGCTTTTGAAATTTTCTAAAAAATATTTTTTATCTTCGTCTTTGATATATTTTGAGTCAAAATCTTGATTTGATTTAATAGCCAATAAAATTTGCTTTAGGTCAGGATACTCGTTTCCTAAATTCATATCTTTCCTTGTCTCTGGGAAATCAAGTTCCTCACACACAAAAATTCCATTGGGTAATACCTTTCTAAAAAGTAAGAATAAACTTATAATTTGATCTTTTAAGGTGTGCGAAGCATCTTCAATTATAATATTAAAGTTATCCTTATTTTTAATTAAAATTTCATCTATTGAACTCATGCTTGAAGTATTAATGTAAAAATTTTTCAATCTAGATGATTTATATCTAAAAAGATCAGGACATATATCTCCTGAAAAGATTTTTGAGTTTTTAAAATAATAATAAAAAGCTCCCGCTGCATTTCCATAAAAAGATCCAAGTTCTAATACGTTTAAATTATCACCTCTTATTTTTTCAAAATACTTCTCATATATTTTTGAGTAACCATGAGCATCTATTCTTTTATTATTTCTCTTTATTGGTTGCATATACTGATTGATGTAATATTCCCCTTTATCACTGTTAAAATATTCGAATAGAAAATCTAAATCTTTTTTAAATAATTCACTGTTTTTTTTTGAATGATAATCTAGATTTATCACTTTTGGTAAATATGGAATATTCATTAAATACCTAAATGGTAAAATAATGAGAATATAAACCTTAAGAAATATATTAGCTTTTTGAACTCTGTGCCTGTAGAAAATATTATAAAATGTTTTAATCCTCATATTTAATCTTTATTGATTTTTAAAACTCCTATGAAGGCTTCTTGAGGAATTTCAACTTTTCCAAATTGTTTAGATCTTGCTTTACCTTTTTTTTGTTTATCTAATAACTTCCGCTTTCGATCTCTTGCCCCTCCACCATGAATTTTGGTTAAAACATCTTTTTTGAAGCCTTTTATAGTTTCTCTAGCAATAATTTTTCCACCTATTGCAGCTTGAATAGGTATCATAAAATTATGTCTAGGTATTAAATCCTTAAGCTTTTCACATACCTCTCTTCCGATAGTTTGCGCAAAGTCTTTGTGAACCATCATAGCTAAAGCATCTACTGGTTCTCCGTTAACTAAAATTGATAACTTGACTAACTCACCCTCTCTATGTCCTATTATTTCATAATCAAAGCTTGCATAGCCGCTTGTTATAGACTTAAGCCTATCATTAAAATCAAATACTACCTCATTAAGTGGTATCTCATAATTCAGGACAGCTCTATTGCCTGAATAATTTAAATTTGTTTGAATCCCTCTTTTATTTTGACATATTTTTATTATTGGTCCTAAATACTGATCAGGCGTGATAATTGTGGCCTTAATCCAGGGCTCCTCAATATATTTTATTATAGTTGGGTCAGGTAAATTGGATGGATTTTGTAAATCTAGAACTTTATCGTTGTTTTGATGAACCTTATAAACAACTCCGGGAGTGGTTGTTAGTAAGTTGATATCAAATTCCCTTTCAAGTCTTTCTGTAATAATTTCAAGGTGAAGTAAACCTAAAAACCCACACCTAAAACCAAGTCCTAAAGCTGATGATGACTCTGGTTCGTAAGAAAAACTAGAGTCATTTAATTTTAATTTAGCCAATCCATCTTTTAGTTTTTGATACTCAGAACTATCAACAGGAAAAAGTCCGCAAAATACAACTGGCTTACTTGGTTTAAATCCAGGTAAAGCCTCTTTTAATGGTTTATTAGCTTCGCATATTGTATCACCAACTTTTGTATCTGATAGATTTTTAATTCCAGTTATTATAAAACCTATTTCTCCTGAATTTAGTTCATCCATGTCTTTTGGTTTAGGGGTAAAAACACCAACCTTTTCAACAATATATTCTTGGTTAGTAGACATCATTTTTATTTTCATATTTTTTTTAATTTTTCCATCTATTACTCTTATTAAAATTACAACTCCGAGATAAGAGTCGTACCAACTATCAACAAGAAGACATTTCAAAATATCATTTTTATTACCTCTTGGAGGTGGTAAAGTTTGAATAATCTTCTCTAATATCTCATCAATACCTTCACCAGTTTTTCCTGAGCATGGTACTGAATTTGAGGTATCAATACCTATAACTTCTTCAATTTGATTTTTTGTTTTTTCAATCTCTGAGGCTGGTAGGTCTATTTTATTTAAAATTGGAATGATTTCATGATTTGTATCCATGGCCTGATATACATTTGCGAGAGTTTGAGCTTCAACACCTTGAGTACTATCAACAATCAAAATTGATCCCTCGCAAGCATATAAAGATCTGCTTACTTCATAACTAAAATCTACGTGACCTGGAGTATCAATAATATTTAGTATGTAATCTTTACCATCCTTTGATTTATAGTTTAACTTTACAGTTTGTGCTTTGATGGTAATACCTCTTTCTCTTTCAATATCCATAGAGTCTAGAACTTGGGCTTTCATCTCTCTCTCTGTTAAGCCGCCACATTTATGAATAATTCTATCAGCTATTGTAGATTTGCCATGATCAATATGTGCAATAATTGCGAAGTTTCTTATATTATTAATTGTAGACATTTTAGGATCTAATTTTTGCGCCTGTCTTAGTCTCAACAGTTGAAATAATCAAATTATTTATTTTTTCTAGATCTTTATCATTCAAAGATTTTTGTAATGATTGAATTGTTACATTCAAAGCAATTGACTTTTTATCGCTTGGAATATTTTCTCCTTCATATAAATCAAAAACCTTTACATTTTTAATTAAGTTATTATCGATCTTATAAATAATTTTTACTAACTCTTGTACATTTAAATTTTTATCTATTATAAATGCGAAGTCTCTTTCAGACTTTTGAAAATCTGAATATTCATATTTATTTTTTTGATCCTTAAGTTTATTTTTATTAAGCTCAATTTTATCTAAAAAAATTTCAAATAATATTATTGCTTCAGTTTTAATCTGTAATTTTTGATTAATATTTGGATGAATTTCACCAAAAAAGGCTACAGGGTAATTAGATTTTGAGTCTTGATAAATGGCTCCAGATTTTCCTGGATGATAGTAATTTGGTGCATTTGAGTTGATATGAAATTTTTTGTCATCTAACCCTGTCTCAATTAAAGTTTGCATCACATCTCTTTTTGCATCAAAAACATCAACTTTTCTCTCTTTCTCAATCCAATTAAGTCTGGAAATCATGCCAGACTTTATTCCTGCAATAACTATCTGTTGCTGTCCTGGTTTTTTTCCACTAAAAATTGGTCCAATCTCAAATAGAGAAATATCTTTTACATCTCGATCTAAATTTTTTTTTAAATAAAAAATTAGGTTTGAAAAAATTGAGCTTCTCAAAACATTTAGATCCGAGCTTATTGGATTTACTATTTTTACTTCATGTTTTTCCTCTTTAAATAACTCATTTATTTTTGAGTCTGTAAATGACCAAGTTACAGTTTCATAGTAACCCTTTGATGCAACTGATCTTTGTAAGAAATGGAATAATTTTTGATTTGCATTTAAAGTTTGTTTATTTCTGGTTTTTTCTGGTAATTCAGTTTTAATTCTATCGTATCCCTTAATTCTCACTATTTCCTCAACAATATCAATTGGTTGTAAAATATCTGGTCTCCAGGTAGGTACTTTAAGATTTAGTTCTTTTTTATTTTTTTTTACTAAAAAACCAAGATCCAATAAAATCTTAGTCATTTCCCTTACGTCAACTTTAAAACCAGTTATATTATTAAATAAATCAATTGGAAACTTAATAGCTCTGTCCTTTGATTTTTCTTTTTTTGTAATATTTATTTTGCTAATTGTACCGCCACATATATTCTGTATTAATTCAGCTGCTTTAATCAATCCTTCTTCAATTGAATTTGGGTCTATGCCTCTTTCAAATCTATATTTTGCATCTGTATCTAAATTTAAGATTTTTGAAGTGGATCTAATAGATTTTGGTTTGAAATAAGCTGACTCTAAAAGAATATTCTTTGTATTGAGTTCTGTTCCTGACCTAACGCCTCCTATAATGCCACCTAAACCCAAAACACCTGATGCATCAGATATAACACACATATTATCATCAAGTACATATTTTTTATTATCCAATGCCTCAAAGCTTTCTCCTTTTTTGGAATTTCTAACAATAATACCTTTATCAATTTTATCTGCATCATAAGCATGAAGTGGCCTGTTAAGATCCATCATAACATAATTTGTTACATCCACTACTGCAGAGATTGGTTTTTGTCCTAATGATAATATTTTTTCTTTTAACCATTTTGGACTTTCGGTATTTTTTATTCCTTTGATGAGTAAACTACCAAACTTTGTGCATCCTTGACTTTTATCACTAGTTATTTTGACTGTTATTTTATTTAAGCCTGAAAAATTTATTTTACTTTTATTATTGTTTTTTAATTTGCCAGCCCCGGCTGCTGCTAGATCTCTTGCAATTCCTCTAACACCAAGGCAATCTGCTCTATTTGGTGTAATTGAAAGATCTACAACTTTTTGATTTTTGTTAACGAAATATTTTTTTCCAACTTGTTTGCTGTATTTTTTTGAGGAAAGAGTAATAATTCCCTCACTTTCATTTGATAATTTTAGTTCTGATTCTGAACAAAGCATACCATAAGATGTTACACCTCTGATTTTACTAACAGAGAGCTTTGTTTGACTTTTAGGAATAGTTGCCCCAGGAGGAGCATAAACAGTCAAAAGATCATTTTTAGCATTTGGAGCTCCACACACGACTTTCACTTTTTCGTTTTGTCCAATATCAACATCGCATAACTTGAGTCTATCTGCATTAGGATGTTTTTCTGCCTTAATGATTTTGGCAACTATAAATTTATCTAATTCAGAGGATTGACTTTCAAAACTTTCAACCTCTAGACCTATACTTGTTAATTTATCAATAATTTTTTGATCGTCGAGTTTTGTATCTAAATGTTCTTTAAGCCAATTAATTGTAAATTTCATCTACTAAGGCCTCTGTAGTTTGAGGGAACATCTAAAGGATCAAATCCAAAATGATTTAACCATCTGTAATCAGTTTCAAAAAAAGCTCTTAAGTCATTAATGCCGTATTTTAGCATTGCAAGCCTATCTATCCCCATCCCAAAAGCATAACCTTGGAACTTTTGTGGATCTACTTTAACATTTTTTAAAACATTTGGATGCACCATTCCGCATCCAAGAATTTCTAACCATTTGTCACCTTCTCCAATTATTATCTTCCCATCTTTTAATCTATAACCAATATCAACTTCTGCCGAAGGTTCAGTAAAAGGGAAGTGGCTTGGTCTAAACCTCATTTTAATTTTGTCTATTTCAAAAAATTCTTTAATAAAATAGTTTAAACATCCCTTTAGGTGACCCATGTTTATATTTTTGTCTATATGAAGACCCTCTACCTGATGAAACATAGGTGCATGGGTTTGATCACTATCAGATCTATAAGTTCTTCCGGGAGCAATAATCTTAAAAGGTGGTTTTCCTCCCAACATAGTTCTCACTTGGACTGGTGAAGTATGAGTTCTTAATAAATATTCTTTATTATCATCTAGATAAAAAGTATCATGCATATCTCTTGCTGGATGATTATCTGGTGTATTAAGTGCAGTGAAATTATTATATTCATTTTCAACATCAGGCCCCTCTGCAACACTAAAACCTATTTCAGAAAATATAGAAGATATTTCATCAATTACTTGTGATACGGGATGTATTTTTCCTCTTTTAAAACTTCTTTCTGGCAAAGTAACATCTACTTTTTCGTTTTGAAGTTTTAGATTAATTTCTTTTATTTCAATATCTTTAATTTTTTTCTCAATAGTTTCCTGGAGTTCATCTTTAATTGCGTTAAGATCAGATGCAAACTTTTTTCTACTATCTGGAGACATAGATCCCATTTTTTTAAACTCATTTGAAATTTTTCCAGTTTTGCCAAATAGTTCTGACTTGATTTGATTAATATTATTTAAATCTAAATCATCTTTTAATTTTAAAAGATATTCTTCTTTAATTTTTATAATATCAGACATTTTAGTAGAATATTTCTTAACTTAGGAAAAACAATAAAGAAAATTAGTTTAAAGCGGCTTGAGCCTTTTTAACTATTGTTTTAAATGCCTCTGGGTTATCATATGCTATTTCTGCTAGAATTTTCCTATCCAATTTAATACCAGACTTATTTAAACCATGAATAAATTTTGAATATGTCAATCCTTCAGCTCTTACGCCTGCATTTATTCTTTGTATCCATAGTGATTTAAATTCTCTTTTTTTATTTCTTCGATCTCTGTAAGCATACTGCATGGATTTCTCCATAGCTTGTCTAGCAACCCTAATAGTATTTTTTCGTCTTCCCCATTGGCCTTTTACAGCTTTAAGGACTTTTTTATGTTTTGCTCTACTCGTTACACCTCTTTTTACTCGGGCCATATTATCCTCTTAGACTGTAAGGCATGTAAGATTTTACAATTTTTCCATCTTGTTTGGACATTGTTGTTGTGCCTCTTTGCTTTCTTATCTGTGAATTAGTTCTTTTTATCATTCCATGCCTCTTTCCTGCCTGAGCCATAATCACTTTACCCTTTGCAGAAATTTTGAACCTTTTTTTTGCTGAACTTTTTGTTTTCAATTTTGGCATGGGCGAACTTATACAAATATAATTTTAGATTTACAACCCTAATTTAGTGCTTACTACAAAGGCTGAATTACCATTATCATTTGTTTTCCGTCAAACTTTGGATGAAGTTCTATTTTTCCAATTGAAGACATATCGGCTTTGATTTTTTCCATTAATTCGTTACCGAGATGTGTATGCTGTAGTTCTCTTCCCTTAAATCGAATTGTAAACTTTACTTTATCTCCCTTTGACAAGAATTTTTGAGCGTTTTTTATTTTAAAAGTGTAGTCATGCACTTCTGTTACGGGTCTAAGTTTAATCTCTTTTAAGTCTATTTTTTTTTGTTTCTTTTTTGCTTTATTGGCTTTTTTTTGAGCATCATATTTATATTTTCCCATATCCATAATTTTACAGACGGGTGGCTTTGCATTCGGTGAAATTTCTATTAAATCTAATCCCTCATTTTTTGCCATAGATATTGCTTGGGTAGTATTTAATACGCCCAGATTTTCTCCATCACTTGAAATAACCTGAACCTCAGGTGAATAAATTCTATTATTAGATCTCGGACCTCTATCTTTAGTTCTTCTCTGAAAGTAATTTTTTTGATCTGCCACTTAGTTTGAAGGTGCTTGACTTAAAGCAGTATATTGTTCTAAAAATTTATCTAACTTCATATTTTCTTGTTTATTATTATCTAACTTTCTAATAGTTACACTATTACTGTCAACTTCTTTTTTACCACAAATTAATAGAACTGGTATCTTGGAAAGTGAATGTTCCCTTATTTTGTAATTTAAATTATGGCTTTTTAAATCTACTATACAATTAATGCCCTTATCATTTATCTCATTAGAAACTTTTTTAGCATAATCATCAAAATCATCTGATACTGGAATTACAACAACTTGCAAAGGACTTATCCAAAAAGGTAGCTTGCCAGCGTAATTTTCAATTAGGATTCCAATAAATCTTTCTAGCGATCCAAATAATGCTCTGTGAAGCATTACTGGAACTTTTTTTGATCCATCTTTATCAACATAAGATGCACCTAATCTTTCTGGTAAATTAAGATCTACTTGCAATGTTCCACATTGCCAATCTCTTCCGATTGCATCTCTTAATACAAATTCAATTTTTGGACCATAAAAAGCTCCCTCACCTTTATTGATACTATACTCTAATTTTGTAGCTTTAACTGCTTCAAGTAGAGCAGCCTCAGACTTATCCCAAACTTTATCGTCACCAACTCTAACTTCGGGTCTATCTGAATATTTCAATATTACATCGCTAAACCCTAAATTTTTATAAATATCTAAAATTAGATTTGTAACGCTTAAAGACTCGCTTGTGATTTGATCTTCGGTACAAAAAATATGTGCATCATCTTGAGTGAAAGCTCTTACTCTCATTAAACCATGTAATGCTCCAGATGGCTCGTACCTATGTACCTTTCCAAACTCAGACATTTTTAAAGGAAGGTCTCTATAACTTTTTAAACCTTGATTAAAAACTTGAACACAACCAGGACAATTCATTGGTTTGATGGCAAATATTTTCTCATCAGGAGTGGTTGAAGTGTACATATGTTCGCCAAACTTCTCCCAGTGGCCTGATTTTTCCCATAAGCTTCTGTCTAAAATTTCAGGTGTATTTATTTCTTTATAGCCAGCCTTTCTTTGTCTTAGTCTCATATAATCAATTAATTTTTGAAAAAGACTCCATCCTCTCTCATGCCAAAATACAGATCCTGGACTTTCCTCTCTAAAGTGAAAAAGATCCATTTCTTTTCCAAGCTTTCTATGATCTCTTTTCTCAGCCTCTTCCAATCTTTCGAGATATTTATCTAGGTCTTTTTTATTAGCCCAACCAGTCCCATAAATTCTTTGAAGCATCTCATTATTAGAGTCTCCACGCCAGTATGCTCCTGAGACTTTCATCAATTTAAAAGCTTTACCAATTTTGCCGGATGATAGTAAATGCGGTCCTCTACATAAATCATACCAAGTATCACCGTGATGATAAATTGTAAGTTCCTCATTTTTTGGGATACTTTCAATTATTTCAGCCTTATATTTTTCTCCAATTTTTTTAAAATGACTTATAGCTTTTTCTCTTTCCCAAACTTCTCTTCTCACTTTCACATCTTTATCAACTATTTCTGACATTCTTTTTTCAATTTTATTTAAATCCTCGCTGGTGAATGGTTCTTTTCTTGCAAAATCATAATAAAAACCATTTTCAATAACTGGACCAATAGTCACTTGCGTTCCTGGATATAATTCTTGAACAGCCATAGCCATTATATGAGCAGCGTCATGTCTAATTACTTCTAATCCCTCAGGATCTTGCGCTGTAAAAATTTTTACAGAGCTATCTTCTTTAATTATATGATATAAATCTTTTAATTCTCCATTTACACTCATGACTAAAGCTTGCTTGGCTAGAGACTTGCTTATTTTTTCTGCAACCTCGGAGCCATTTACAGGTTTCTCAAACTTTATTATTTTTCCATCAGGAAGTGTGATGTTTGTCATTGGTTTACTAATTTTTTATATTCTGAATACGTATTTAAGCACATTTTTTCAATATTAAATCTATTTATAACGTTTTTTCTTCCTTCTCTACCCATTAAATCTAAAGTTAAAGTATCTAATTTTATAATTTCGTTTAGTTTGTCGCATAAAGATTTAGGATTTCCACTTTCAAATAAAAGTCCAGTTTTATTATCAATTACAGTTTCTTTTGACCCACCAATGTTACTAGCAATAATAGGTTTTTTCATTGCTTGGGCCTCTACAGAAACTCTACCAAAAGCTTCGGGTTCTATAGATGATGATACAATTACATCAGAAATATAATAGGCAACTGGCATCAAGTTACAATTATCAACAAATTTAATATTTTGTGTAAGGTTAAATTGCTCGACAAGTCTCTCAAGTTTTTTTCTGAAAACGGTCCTACCTTGATCATCACCAAGAATTACAGCAACAAAATCTAACTCAGGGTTACTTTGTTTAAACAAATTTATTGCCTCTATGAACATTTCTTGTCCTTTCCAAGCGGTTAATCTTCCAGGTAATAGTATAATTTTCTTATTATCATCGATTTTCCAAGTGGCTTTGAGTTTAACTATGTCTTTTTTTTTGATTGTGTCAGAGTCAAAATATTCAGTATTAATTCCTCTAAAGATAACTAAAAACTTTTTTTTTGAATTTAAAAATTTTTGATAATTTTCCGAAATATGAGAGAAGATAAAATTTGAACCTGCAATTAATACATCCGACTTGACCATTATTGAGTTATAAAACTTTTTTATTGAATTTTTAAAATTGTAAGTACCATGAAATGTTGTAACAAATTTTCGTCTTGTAATTTTTGTTGCTATATAACATGACCATGCTGGTGCCCTGCTTCTAGCGTGAACAATGGAAATATTTAAAAATAAAATCAAAAGAGTTAAGGCAATACTATTAATGAGAATTATTAAAGGATTTTTACTTTGAACAGGTAGTTTTATAAGCTTCACTTTCTTTTTATCAATGTATTTAATGAGCTCACCACCACTAGTTACTATATAAGACTTACAATCCTGTTCATGCAAATAGTGTGCTAAATCATAACATCCTGTTTCTGCTCCTCCGTAGCCTAATCTTGGTATAACTTGTAAGACTTTTAATTTTGATGCCATTGAATTAAAATATACATTATCAATTGATGTAAATAAACTTTATATGATTAAATACAAATACTTACGATTGAATAAATATAAAAAGTTAAGATATTTATCAATAAACAATCAATCAAAAATTTGTATTGTTTTTCTTCATGGTTTTATGTCTGACCTAGAGGGCAAAAAACCAAAGAGTCTTTTGAAATTCTGTAAAACGAACAAATTAGGTTTTGTAGCTCTTGAATACTCTGGGCACGGCAAGTCCTCAGGAAAATTTACAAAAGGGAATATTAGTACTTGGTCTAATGATACCAAAAAGATAATTAAAAAATTTGTAAAAAAAAGAAAAATTATTTTGATTGGATCGAGTATGGGATCTTGGATAGGGCTGAAACAATTCAAATATTTTTCAAATCAAATAATCGGTTTTATTGGAATAGGATCTGCTCCAGAATTTTTAGAACTTTTAATGTGGAAAAAATTTTCAAAAAAAATAAAAATTGAAATTAAAACAAAAAAAATTTATTATTTAAAAAGTGAAAATTATGAGTATCCAATAACCTACCAAATAATACGAGATGGCAAAAAAAATAAGGTCTTAAACAAAAAGATTTTATCAAAAATTAAAGTGACAATGATACATGGTAGCAAAGATGAAGTAGTTCCAACGGTTTATTCCAAAAAGGTATTAAAACTCTTTCCTAATGCTAAAAAAAAATTAGTTATTATTAAGAATGGCGATCATAGTTTATCAGACAAGAAAAACCTAAAAAGAATAATTAATGAATTAAAAATTCTTATCTTTAATAAATTTTAATCCTTCAACAAAAGAAGGAAATTTAAGCTTATATTTAAAGAATTTTTTCATTTTATCGTTATTAACTTTTTTTGAGTCTCTATAAAAATTTTTGAGCATGCCGTCTTGTAGTTTGTCTGGTGCGATTTTTTCAGGAATTTTAATTTTTAATAACTCAGCTGCAAAAGTAGTAATTTCCTCAGTGGATGCAGGTCTGTCATCTGATATATTAAAAATTTCACCTCCCTTAAAGTTCACCATCGACTTAACCAAAATATTAGTAATATCGTCTAGGTGTATTCTTGAAAAAAAATGATTTTTTTTATCAATTATTTTTGCACTTCCATTTTCAAGTCTTTTCAAAATATTATTAGAGTTTGAATAGATACCTGAAAGTCTAAAAATTTGAATAGGAAGATTTGACTCCTTATATATTGAAATCCACTTATTCTCAGCAGCCAATCGACTTATTCCATTTTCAGAAGTTGGTTTCGTTAAACTTTTTTCATTTACCCAGTCCCCATTGTGGTCTCCATAAACACTTGTTGCAGATAAATATGTAATCCACTTAGCTTTAATTTTTTTTAATTCACTTTCAAAGTGTTTAAAGACTATATCTTCTCCATTAATTGGAGGAATTGATATTAAAATAAAATCTGCTTCATGTATTTTTTCAACTATTTTTGAATCAAAGTAGTTTTCATTTAATTCAAAAATATTATGAGTATTATTTATGTTTTTTGGTGACCTGGAAGTGTAACTAAGATTTATTTTATTTTTTTTGGAAAGTTCATTTATAAAATTTACTGCAACTTGTCCGTAGCCGAAGCAAAAAATATTTACCACTTTAACTAACTTTTTTAATTGTAGATTTTGTTGTAATTGGATGTTTTAATTTATCTAACATTTCCTTAGGGCATACCTGTACAAAATTTAAAATTTCCTTGTCAAAATTTTTGATAATTTCATTTGATAATTTTGAATTTGTCTCTTTTGAATGCTCATCAATAATATTTTTTAAAAACTCTTTCCAGTATTCAGTTTCAACATTTTGCCAAACTACTGTTTCAGGATTAACTTTTTTCTCAAATTGTTTACTTTTATCGTAGATAAATGCCATACCACCAGTCATACCAGCAGCAAAGTTATCACCAACCTCGCCTAGTATAATAATTGATCCACCTGTCATATATTCACATCCATTCGAGTCACATCCTTCAATAACCGAAGTTGCACCTGAATTTCTTACAGCAAATCGTTCGCCTGCCTGTCCTGCAGCAAAAAGTTTTCCCGATGTAGCTCCATATAAAACTGTATTTCCAATAATTGTATTTTCAGATGAAACTAGATTACTTTCATCTGCTAATTTAATTGATATTGTTGCTCCAGATAATCCTTTAGCTACATAATCGTTAGCATCACCTTTCAAAACTAATTTTAGTCCTTTCATTGCAAACGCTCCGAATGATTGTCCCGCAGAACCTTTGAAATTTAGAGTTAAAAATCCCTCATCTAACTTATCATGCCCAAACTTTTTATATAAATTATGTGATATTCTTGTTCCAACAGCTCTATGCGTGTTTTCAATTTCAAATTCTTTAATTATTTTTTTAGGATTATCTAAATGATTTTCAATTTCAGGCCATATGTTTTGATCAAGAGTATTTGGCACGTCATTAATAATTTGTTTTTCACAATATCTCTTATTTTCACCTGGATCAGCTTGAACAAAGAGTGGGTTAAGATCAAGATCATCCAAATTAGCTGATGCTTTGCTTACTTGTCTTAATAGATCAGTTCTGCCAATTACATCATTTAAAGATTTAAAACCTAATTCTGCTAGAATTTCACGAACTTCAGTTGCAATAAAAGTAAACAAATTTACAACTTTTTCAGGAGTTCCAGTAAATTTTTCTCTAAGTTTATCATCTTGTGTACAAACTCCTACTGGACAAGTATTGGAATGACACTGTCTTACCATTATACATCCCATAGCTACTAGAGCAGTTGTCGCCACTCCAAATTCTTCAGCACCCATCATTGCTGCTATAACAACATCTCTTCCAGTTTTTATCCCTCCATCAGTTCTCAAAGTAACGCTGTGCCTTAAATTATTTAAAGTTAAAACTTGATTAGCTTCAGTCAAACCCATCTCCCAAGGTACTCCAACATACTTAACACTTGTTTGAGGACTTGCGCCTGTTCCACCATTATGTCCTGAAATTAAAATAATATCTGCTTTTGCTTTTGCTACTCCTGCAGCAATTGTTCCAATTCCTGATGATGCAACCAATTTTACGCCAACTCTTGCTTTAGGATTTATTTGTTTAAGATCATAAATTAATTGTGCCAAATCCTCAATTGAGTAAATGTCGTGATGTGGTGGTGGAGAAATCAATGTAACTCCAGGTGTTGAGTGTCTTAATCTTGCAATTTCTGCTGAAACTTTAAAACCAGGTAATTGTCCACCCTCCCCAGGTTTTGCACCTTGTGCCATTTTTATTTCTATTTCATTACAATTATTTAGATAATTAATCGTTACTCCAAACCTGGCTGATGCTATTTGTTTAACTCTTGAATTTGCACTATCCCCATTTTCCATTTTGGTGAACCTTTTTTCATCTTCACCGCCTTCTCCACTGCAAGAAGCACCTCTTATCCTATTCATTCCAATTGCAAGAGTTTCATGAGCCTCTTTTGATAATGCACCATGAGACATGCTTCCACTTCCAAATCTTTTTAGGATATTTTCAATAGGTTCTACTTCAGATATATCTATTGATTTATTCAAATATCTTTTTCTAAAGTCAATTAAATCTCTTAAATTAATTGGAGGTAGATTATAAATACCCTCAGCATATTTTTTGTAAACTGTATAAGATCCACTCCCAACTGCACTTTGAAGCATATGGATTAATTTACCTTGGTACTGATGTAACTCACCATTTTTTCGATAACGATAAATTCCCCCAATCGGTAAAACACTGTCCTCGCTTTCAAATGCCTCATCATGAATTACTCTTATTTTTTTTTCAATTCCAGTCAGACCGATACCAGAAATTTTAGATACAACTCCTGGAAAATAATCAGAAACAATCGTTCTACTCAAGCCAACAGTTTCAAAGTTACAACCTCCTCGATAGGAACTTAGAACAGAAATTCCCATTTTTGACATTATTTTTAACAAACCACTATTCACTGATTTAATGTATCTTTTGATACAATCTTCATACTCAAAGTTACCAAATAATTTTTTTTCAAATCTTTGATATAGACAATCAAGTGCCAAATATGGATTTACTGTTGTTGCTCCTACGCCTAAAAGGGTTGCAAAAGAGTGTGTATCTAAAGCTTCTCCTGTTTGTACATTTATAGACACATACCCTCTTAATTTATTATTTATTAGGTAAGAATTAATAGCACCAACAGACAATAGCATTGGAATAGGAAGTCTTTTTTCGGAGATATTTTTATCAGACAAAATTAATTGTTTAACTCCTTTTCTAACCTCAATTTCAGCTTCTTTTTGTATTCTTTCTAATGCAACCTCTAAATTTTCACTTTTTTCAAATGTACAATCTATTTCATAAGAGTTTTTGCCAAAATAATTTATAAATTTTTTGAGTTGAGAATTAGATAAAATAGGTGAGTCTAAAACATAGATATTATCCTTAGTAAGATTATCAAAATTTAATATATTTCCTAAGTTACCAAATCTCGTTTTTAAACTCATAACTTTATTTTCTCTCAAAGAATCGATGGGTGGATTAGTAACTTGGCTAAAATTTTGTCTAAAAAAGTGATATAAGGGTCGATACTTATCTGAAAGCACAGCTAGGGGTGTATCATCACCCATTGAACCTGTTGCTTCTTTAGCATCTTCAGCCATTGGATGCAAAATAAGTTCTAAGTCCTCTAAGCTTATACCAAAAGCATGTTGTCTTTTCTTTAAATCACTACCTTTAAATAAAGCTTTTTCATTTGAAACTGTAATTTTTTTATCTAGATCAATTATTTGACTATTAAAATGTTTATATTCTTTTGCGAGATAATTTTTTATCTTCTCATTAGTAAATAATTTTCCTTTTTCAATTCTTACACCAATTATTTCTCCTGGTCCTAATCGCCCTTTGGCTAATATTTTTTTTTCATTTAATTTAATCATTCCTGTCTCAGAACCTGCAAACAAAAATTTATCTTTTGTGATAGTGTATCTAAGTGGTCTCAAACCATTTCTGTCATTAGCTGCTATTACCCACTCGTTATCAGTTCCTGCAATTGCTGCTGGTCCATCCCATGGTTCCATAGTACTGTTTAAAAAATTAAATAGTTGTTGATGATCTTTTGATAAAACTTTACTTTTTTTTGACCATGCATCTGGGACCAACATAAGTTTAGCAAGTGGAGCAGGTTGTCCTGATATATTTAACAACTCAAATACATTATCTAGTGCTGCTGAGTCCGATGTTCCTGGTTGAATAACTGGTTTCAAATTCTCTATATCTTCAAATAAATTACTATCCATTTCTTGCTCATGGACTTTCATCCAATTTTTGTTTCCTCTAAAAGTGTTTATCTCACCATTATGTGCGATGGCACGGAAAGGTTGGGCTAAATCCCAACTTGGTGCGGTATTGGTCGAAAATCTTTGATGAAAAATAGCAAATCTGGAGACAAAACGTTCGTCTTGTAAATCAATATAAAAATCAGATATCGACTCCGCCAAAAACATACCTTTGTAAATAATTGATTTTGAGCTTAAAGAACAAATATAAAATCCACTTAACGATTTTTTAATTGCCTCGTTTTCAATTTTTCTTCTTGTCTCATAAAGTTTTCTCTCTAGGTTTTTGCCACTTAATTCCTTTATGTTATGTTTAAATAGAACCTGAGCAATTTCAGGTCTTGTTCTGTCTGCTTTCTCTCCCAATACTTTTGGATTTACAGGTACTTGTCTCCATCCATAAATGCTAAAGTTACTTTTTGTTAATTCACTCTCAACAATAGTTCTGCATGTTTCCTGCGCATCAAAATTATTTCTTGGCAGAAAGATCATGCCAACACAAATTTCAGTATTATCAAATTTGTGTCCAGTTATTTCAATTTTTTCTATGAAAAAATCTTTTGGAATTTCTAAATGTATACCCGCTCCATCGCCTGTTTTTCCATCTGCATCCACGGCTCCTCTGTGCCAAACAGCCTTTAAAGCTTGTATTCCATAATCAACAACTGCTCTTGATTTTTTTCCCTCCGTAGATGCAACTAAACCAACTCCACAAGCATCATGCTCCATATCTTTAGAATAAACGTTATTCTTTTTAAGGAGATCTAAGTTTTTTTTATATCTTTCCATTAAGCTACTTTTTCTTGATTAATAGTTTTTTGCTTTAAAAATTTTTTAATATTTATAGCTGCATCACGTCCATCTTTAATGGCCCATACAACTAGAGAAGCTCCTCTAATGATATCTCCTGCAGCAAATACACCAGGTAAATTTGTTTCCATGGTATCAAAATCTGTTTTAATCGTGCCCCATCTAGATACTTGAAGTTCTTTACTTCCAAAAAGTGTTGGCAAATCTTCAGGATCAAAACCCAATGCTTTGATCACCATGTCAGACTTTATTTCAAACTCTGAATCTTTTTGAATTTCGGGTTTACGTCTACCAGTCTCATCTGGTTCTCCAAGTTTAATTTTATTTACTTTTAAGCTTTCAATTTTATTTTTTCCTATAAATTCTTTAGGTGCTGTAAGCCATACAAACTCTACTCCCTCCTCCTCAGCATTAGCCACCTCTCTAGCTGATCCAGGCATATTTTCTTTATCTCTTCGGTATAGGCATTTCACTGATTTAGCATTCTGTCTTACTGCGGTCCTTACACAGTCCATTGCGGTATCTCCGCCACCTATAACTACAATATTCTTTCCTTCTGCATTGAGTTTGCCATTATCAAATAATTCAACTTTATCACCTAATCCTTTTTTATTGGATGCAGTAAGAAATTCCATAGCAGGAAAAATATTCTCCAAATCGTTTCCGGGTAAATCAATCTCTCTAGCTTTATAGACACCAGTTGCAATCAAAATTGCGTCATGTTTTTCTCTTAATTCCTCAAGAGTTGAGTCTTTTCCAACTTCAAAATTTTGTACAAATTTAATCCCACTTTCCTTTAAAAGTTTTGTTCTTCTTTCAACTACAAATTTTTCAAGCTTAAAGTTTGGTATGCCATATATTAAAAGTCCTCCAGGTCTATCGTATCTATCATATATTGTTACTTTATATCCTGAGGTTCTTAATTGTTCTGCACATGCTAAGCCTGCTGGACCTGATCCGATTATTCCTATACTCTGATTAATTTCATTTTTTACTTTAATTGGTTTAATCCAACCATTCGCCCATGCATTTTCTGTTATATATTTCTCAACAGAGCCTATTGTTACGGTTCCATGCCCTGATTGTTCGATCACACAATTCCCTTCGCATAACCTGTCTTGAGGGCATATACGACCACAAACTTCTGGCATATTGTTTGTAC
This sequence comes from uncultured Pelagibacteraceae bacterium, assembly GCA_902628635.1. Lineage (GTDB taxonomy): Bacteria > Pseudomonadota > Alphaproteobacteria > Pelagibacterales > Pelagibacteraceae > Pelagibacter. Next base: position 116,789 of record CACONQ010000001.1, read on the forward strand.
TTTGAGATAATTCATAGGCCTCTTTAAGCCTTCCTTCTGCGGTTAATTTAAGCCAATCTGGAATATTGTTACTTAAAGGGCAATGGACTTGGCAAAAAGGAACTCCACATTGAGAACACCTACTTGATTGTTGGGTTGCTTTTTCGTTTATAAATTCATCATAGATCTCTTTAAAATCCTCTTTTCTAAGATCAATCTCTCTCTTAGGTGGATTTTGCTGACCTATATCAGTAAACTTTAACATTTTTTTTGACATAATTTTTACTTGTATATACTAAGAAAATTGAATTTTAACTAATATTTAGGACAGTTTCTATTACCTATTTTAAGTAAAAAAATCAGTATTTATGTAGCTAATTCTTTTTTTGCATAGCACATATTCCAACATCTTATCGCTTTATTTTAAATTTATATAAGCTACTTAAGAATCTTTAGATGTTTTCAAACTTTTTCGAATTAACTATTTTATCTGCAATTCAGGGAATTTCTGAATTTTTACCAGTAAGCTCATCTGCACATTTAATTTTAGCTAATGATATTTCAAATCTAGGGATTGGATCAATTTATCTTGATACCGGAATGCACCTAGGTTCTCTGCTAGCTGTAATCTTTTATTTCAGGAATGATTTAAAAAAAATTACTAAAAATAAAAAATTATTGTGCTTAATGATATTTGGTTCTTTGCCAACAATTTTTTTAGGTGCAATTTTATATTTTACAGGATTAATTAACCTCTTAAGAAATATAGAAATAATTGCATGGACAACTTTTATATTTGCTATCCTGCTATGGGTTGCTGACAAATTTAAGGTTGAAAAAAAAATAGACAGTGATCTAAATATAATATCAATTTTGCTTATTGGCTTATTCCAAATGTTATCACTTATCCCAGGCGTAAGTAGATCAGGGATTGTAATCACAGCTGGTCGTTTTTTAAATTTTGATAGATTTGAATCCACAAAAATTTCGTTCTATTTATCTATACCTGCAATTGCGGGTGCAAGTTTTTTAACTTTAAAAGATTTAGGTTCATCAATTGTTGATAATAATATAATAATTATGCTTGGAATATGCTTTTCATTTATTTTTTCCTATCTAACGATTAAATATTTTTTAATTTATATAAAAAATTTTACTCTGTTTGCATTCATAATTTATAGAGTTATTTTATCTTTTATATTATTTTATATAATTTATATCTGAGATTTTTTTAATTCAGGAATAATTTGAGAAAACAATACACCAGCGAGTATTAAACAACAGCCAATTATATTATTCAGATTTAATATCTGAGATAATACAATCCAAGCTGCGATTGCGGCAAAAACACCCTCAAGTGAAAATATTATAGCTGATGGCGTTGGTGAAATATTTTGTTGTGCATAAATTTGTAAAACAAATGCGATGCCACCTGATAAAACTCCCGCATATAATATCTGTATTTTTTGATCTAATATGTTTGCTAAAATGAATTCCTCAAACATAAGTGCGGGAACTAGTGAACAGATTGAAACGATAAAAGTTTGGATTAAACCAACTAGTATTGGAGCATCAAACTCCTCAACTAAAATACCAATAAAAATAATATGCAGGCTCCAAAAAAGAGCACAAATTAGTACAAGAGTATCTCCTAAGCGTACAGTTGCATCATGGAAATTTGTCAGAAGGTATGCTCCTAAAATACATAAAAATATGGATGGCCAAACACTCCAGTGAATTTTTTTTTTAAATAAAAAAAAAACAATAATTGGAACCATTGGCACGTAAAATATTGTGATGAATGCTGCATTAGCAACATCGGTAAATAGAAGCGCTACTTGTTGAAGTAAAGAAGCTAAAAATAAAAAAATACCTATTGAGATAGATAAATAAATAAATCTGTTTCTATTTTTTGATAAGACTTCACGTGTTGTTTTTTTTTCTAAAAATAAATAGAAAGGTATTAAAGCTAAAAATCCTACAAAAAATCTAGTAGTATTAAAGACATAAGGCCCAATTAGCTCCATGCCTGTATCTTGAGCTATAAAAGTTGTTCCCCAAATAAATGTACAGAAAAATGCAGCTATCATTGATTGAGGTTTTGTCATTTAGATTGCTAACCTGTATGCAAAATTTTTACCCAAATTTTCTTTAAGTTCATTATTAAATCTTGCTGCCTCAGCGCCATCAATAATCCTATGATCATAAGATAAAGATAAAGGTAGCATAATTCTCTCGTTAAATTTTCCTCCTGAGTGCGAATGAACTTTTCTCAACTTTCCGATCCCTAAAATGGCTACCTCAGGAAAATTAATTATAGGAGTAAAAAAAGAGCCTCCTATGCCGCCAAGGCTGGTTATAGTCATTGAGCCACCGTAAAAATCCTTTTTATCTATCTTAAGTTTTCTGCACTTATCACTTGTCGTTTTGAGTTCTTCTGCGATTTGATTAATATTTTTTTGATCCACATTTCTTATCTTTGGCACCATCAAACCATGCTCAGTATCAACAGCTATACCAATATGAAAATATTTTTTGATTGTCATTTTTCCGTTTTCTATGTCATCAATTGAACTATTAAAAGATGGAAACTTTTTTAAAGTTGCAACTAAAGCTTTAGTTATAAAAGCAAGAGGTGTTATTTTCTTTTTTTCACCAGTATGCAAATCCTTAAGTGAATTTCTAAAATTTTCCATATCTGTAACATCTGCTTCATCATGGTTTGTTACATGAGGAATCGTATTCCATGCGTGAGAAAGGTGTACAGCAGCTATTTTTTTAACTCTTGGAATATCTTTGATTTCTATCTCGCCAAAATCTGAATGGGTAAATTCTGTTTTGAACTCATTTTTACTTTGTGTATTTTTTTCTTGACCAACATGTTTAACAAATTTTTTAATATCCTCCTCAACTACTCTACCATCTCTTTGTGAACCTAATACTAAGTTGATATTAACTCCTAATTCTCTAGCAAACTTTCTGGTTTTTGGACTTGCTGGAACTCTTTTTTTTTCATTCATAATTTATAATTTGCTTGGAAAAGATCTTTTTGTATCAATATTATATTTTTTTATTGCATCTTTGACTGGCTTAGATGAAATTAGTTGCTCATTTGACAGAACACTTAGTGCATATGTAACTATGTGTTCTTTATCAACCTCAAAGAATTTTCTCAAATTTTTTCTTGTATCACTTCTTCCAAAACCATCAGTTCCTAGTGAATAAAAACTATTTTTTACAAAAGGTCTTATTTGCTCTGAATGACTTCGCATATAATCAGAAGCTGCCAAGACAGGGCTATTTGATTGGCCCAAACATTGTTCTACATATGAAGCTTTATTTTTTTCATCTGGATTTAAAAGATTGTATCTTTCAGTTTCCATACCATTTCTCGCAAGCTCATTAAAACTAGTTACACTCCAAATTTCACTATCAATTCCATATTCATTTTGTAGTATTTCAGCACCACTAATAATTTCTCTTAAAATTGCACCAGATCCAATTAGCTGAATTTTTGTTTTTTTATTTTTATTAAATTCTTTAAACTTATACATGCCCTTTAAAATTCCCTCCTCACATCCTTTATCTTTTGGCATAGCAGGATGAGGATAATTTTCGTTCATAGTTGTAATGTAATAAAATATATTCTCTTTTTTTTCATGCATACGTCTAAGTCCTTCTCTAAAAATTACAGCAAGTTCGTAAGCAAAGGTTGGATCATAAGAAATACAATTTGGTATAGTAGAGGCTAGAAGATGACTATGTCCATCCTGATGTTGTAATCCCTCACCTGCCAAAGTAGTCCTACCTGAGGTGGCACCAATTAAAAAACCTCTAGCTTGACTATCACCTGCTGCCCAAGCAAAGTCTCCAACTCTTTGAAAACCAAACATAGAGTAAAACAAGTATATTGGTATCATTTCAATATCATGATTTGTATAAGACGTTCCTGCAGCAATCCAAGATGCCATTGATCCTGCCTCGTTAATTCCTTCTTCTAGAACTTGACCTTTTTTATCTTCTCTATATGAACTTAATTGCTCAGAGTCCTCTGGTTCATATTTTTGTCCCTCGTGAGCGTAAATTCCAATTTTTTGAAAAAAACCTTCCATACCAAATGTTCTAGCCTCGTCAGGTATAATTGGCACAAGTCTAGGTGCAACATTTTTATCTCTTAGAAGGTTTGTTAATAATCTTACTAATGCCATTGTTGTTGACATCTCTTTTTTTCCTGTTGACTCTTTTAAAAAATCAAAAATATCTTTTTGAGGAGCTTTTATTTGCTTGGCATAAGTAGTTCTTTCTGGAATGAAGCCACCCAGTTTGATTCTACGATCTTTTAAATATTTAATTTCCTCAGAATTTTCATCAGGTCTAAAATATTGAATTTCCTCTACCTGCTTGTTGGTTAGTGGAACGTCAAATCTATCTCTGTAATACATTAAATCTTCAACACCCATTTTTTTTTGCTGGTGGGTGGTATTAACACTTTCTCCTGTTTTTCCCATTCCATATCCCTTAATAGTTTTTGCAATGATTACAGTAGGTCTACCTTTGTTTTTTGAAGCTTGATCATAAGCTGCATAAACTTTATGTGGGTCGTGGCCCCCTCGGTTTAATCTCCATATATCCTTATCAGAGAGAGTGGATACCAGTTCCTTTGTCTCAGGATATTTGCCAAAAAATTTCTCTCTAACATATAAACCATTTCTTGCTTTAAAAGCTTGATATTCACCATCGACTGTTTCATTCATTATTTTTACCAGGTGTCCAGTTTTATCTTTTGCTAATAAAGGATCCCAATAAGAACCCCATATTACTTTAATCACATCCCAGCCTGCTCCTCTAAAAATACCCTCTAGCTCTTGAATAATTTTTCCATTTCCTCTAACTGGACCGTCTAATCTTTGAAGATTGCAATTAACAACAAAAATTAAATTATCTAAGTTTTCTCGTGCTGCTAATCCAATAGCTCCCATAGACTCTGGTTCATCCATTTCACCGTCACCAAGAAATGCCCATACTTTTCTACCTTCATCTTTTATAAGTCCTCTATTAATTAAGTATTTCATAAATCTAGCTTGGTAGATTGCCAACATAGGACCTATTCCCATAGAGACAGTTGGGAACTGCCAAAAATTTGGCATGAGCCAAGGATGTGGATATGAAGATAAACCACCTGGGTTTACCTCTTGCCTAAAATTATCTAATTGTTTTTCGCTCAACCTTCCTTCTAAGAATGCTCTGGCATACATACCAGGAGCACTGTGACCTTGAAAATATATTAAGTCTCCTCCAAACTTATTGTTCTTTGCTCTCCAAAAATGATTCATACCAACGTCATATAAAGTTGCAGCAGATGCAAAAGTTCCAATGTGACCACCAAGTTCAGGAAATTTTTTATTTGCTCTCACGACCATTGCAGCAGCATTCCATCTAATTAAAGATCTTATCCTTCTCTCAATATTTTGATCACCAGGAGATTTAGTCTCTTTATCTGGAGATATAGTGTTTACATATGGTGTATTCCTTGAAAGTACTAAATCTGAACCTTGTCTATATGAATGCTCAATTAGTTGTTTGATTAAAAACTGAGCCCTTTTACTTCCATCTGTTTCTAAAACGGAGGATAATGAATCTATCCATTCTTTTGTTTCGATTGGATCAATATCTCCATCTTTGACAACGTTTGAGATTCGATCCTCAGCAATTTTTATAGTTTCTTTTTGTATTTGTGGTTGGGGTATATCTTTTATCTCTTTTTGAATTTCAGTTTCTTGAACATGTTTTATCTCTTTATGAATATTTTTTTCTGCCTCTTCGATTAAATTTTTTGTACTTTTTGGAATTTCATCTGGTGATACCTTTCCATTTCCCTCAACTTCTAAAATTAAATCTCCTTTAGAAACCTTGTCTCCTACTTTAACATTAATATTTGATATTTTACCTTCAACTGTTGAAGGAACTTCTACACTAGATTTATCACTTTCAAGTGTGACCACTGGATCATTTTTCTTTATACTCTCACCAGCTTTTACTATGACTTCAATTATTTCTACTTGTTCAAAATCACCTATATCTGGAACTTTTAACTGAGTTGACATGTTTAATTTTACCACATTTTAATCTTTTTTTGGACAACGTTAAACTGGATAAAGTGCTCATGTTTAAGTTATTAATTAAAAAATTAAATAAAATTAAAGCCGAAGAGACTATAGATGCAAGATATTGGATTCAAATGGCAATATTGAAGAAGAACTATATTTCTACAAAATACTAGTCTCTTTTCAAGCACATAGCACTCTCAAGAAATGTTATTGCTGTTGTAGAGCTTGATGTTTATAAAAAAAAACCATTATACAAAAGTAATAACCAAAATTTTTATCACATGTTTTATTAAGACCTCATGTGGGTTATCTAACTGCTTAAAATTATAGTTTGTTAAATACACATACAATAGAAAGATTGGAAGTTTGTGTAAATGAGAAACTAATCAGTATAATAAAATGATTATTTTTTTTTAATAAAGGCGATATAGGAATCATCTTGAATTCCTTTGTGTATTGAAATGTCTAAAATGTTATTAAAACAATAATTTTGAAACTCTTCATCTAAAGTACTTGACTTAAAAATTTGACCATTCTTTAAAAGTTTCAAAATTTCTTCGATCCCTAGTGAATCAGAAGATGAGTCATTAAGGTGAGAATAATATTTATAATGATTAAGATCCTCAATAACATAAAAACCACCTGATTTAACTTTTTTAAAAAAAATTTTGAAGTTGTTCAGTATATCAGAATATATGTGGGATGCATCATCAATGATGATATCAAGATTTTCTGATTTCTTCTTAATTAATAAATTTTCAAACTTTTTAAGTTCATTAATGTTTCTAGTATTACAATTAAAAAAATTTATTCTACTAGATTTAAATTGAAACTTATAATTTCGATCTAAACAAAATATTATTGCTTTGCTGAAGTAATGATGAAATGAGGCTATGGAACCTCCTTTCCATGTTCCAATCTCTAATAATTTAATTTCTTTATTTTTTAAATAACTAAAATGGAATTCATAAAATTCAGCATAACCATGCCCTATTAAACTCTTATCTAAATTATCTTTATTCTTACTATATGGGTTTTTTACAGCTGACCCTTTATCAGTTTCAAAGTGATTAAATAGTTCATTTAACGAATTCAAATTTAATTTTTTTAAATCTAAATCTATTTTTTTTTTTAATTTAAATATTAACTCTTTATAAAATTTTAAAATTAATTTTTTCATATATAAATATTCATTATATACTGGTTAAATTAACAATTATGACAAAAAAATAAGCAAGACCTTGCTGCTTAAAAAAACTAGTCTCTTTCTATGCACATAGCAATACCCATACCACCACCAATACACAAAGTTGCCAATCCTTTTTTTGAATTTCTTCTTTTCATTTCATGTAGCAAAGTAACTACAATTCTACAGCCAGATGCACCAATAGGATGTCCAAGTGCAATAGCTCCACCATTTACATTTACAATTTCTTCTGGAATTTTTAGTTCTTTAATAACTGCTAAGCTTTGAGCTGCAAATGCTTCGTTCGATTCAACTAAATCTAAATCATTAATACTCCAATTAGCTAATTTAAGTGCTTTATTAGAGGAAGGAATTGGTCCAGATCCCATTAGCGCTGGATCTACTCCGCATGATGCCCAAGATACAATTTTACCAAGTGGCTCTAAATTTCTTTTTTCAGACTCTTCTCTATTCATAATCAAGACTCCTGCTGCTCCATCGTTTATTCCTGATGAGTTACCTGGTGTCACCGTTCCATTATCTTTAAATACTGGTTTAAGTTTAGATATATCTTGTAAACTAATGTTTAGTCTTGGATGTTCATCTTGGTAAGATTTATATTTTTCATCTTTAATGATTTCATCTTTAAATTTCTCTTGTTTAATAGAATTCTGTGCTTTTTTTTGAGAGCTTAAAGAAAAATTATCTTGATCTTCTCGAGAAATATTCCATTTTTCTGCAACATTTTCTGCTGTCACCCCCATGTGATAATTATTAAAAGCATCTATTAAACCATCTTTAATCATCAACTCCTTATTTGAACAAGACATACTCTCTTGACCACCAGCAATTATAATCTTTGACTCTTTGAGTAATATTGATTGATAAGCTAATACTATTGCACGTAAACCAGATCCACAAACTTGATTGACTATATATGAAACTTTTTCATTAGGGATATTTGCACCGATTGCTGCTTGCCGAGCAGGGTTTTGTCCTACATTGCTTGTCAGAACTTGACCTAATATAACTTGATCAATTTTATCATGGTCAATAGCTGTTTGCTTTAATAAATCTTTAATTACTAATTTTCCTAAATCATGAGCTTGAACTTTGCTCCACATTCCATTGTATTTTCCAATTCCAGTCCTTGTAGCACATGTAATAACTACATCTTGGGAAGATTTCTGCATAAGAAACAATTATTATTTGATTTAAAATTACATTAATAAATTATAAATATATAGTAAAAAAAATTTAAATATGCGCCTGTAGCTCAACTGGATAGAGCGCTTGGCTACGGACCAGGAGGTTCTGGGTTCGACTCCTAGCAGGCGCACCAATTATTAAGGAGATTATGAAAGTATCTTTACAAAAATCCGTAGTTCTTTTCTTTTCAATTGTGTTTATAATATTAATTATTTTAACAATATTTCTATAAATTTTATTATGACTATAAAATTTGAACAACTAAGTTCTGCCTCAGGCTTTATGAAGCATAACGGAGGTCTTTTATTTAGAACAATTTCAGAAGATCAATACGAATTTAAAACAATCGTGACAGAAAATCATCTGAATAGAGTAAAAATAACTCATGGAGGTTATATAGCTTCAATAATAGATGCAGGACTTGGGACTGCAGCTAGTAGATGTGCGGGCAATGTCCCATGTGTTACAATATCTTTAGACATAAAATATATTGCACCATCAAAGGAAGGAGACGAAATTATTGGCTTTACAAAAATTTTAAAAAAAACTAAGACCATGGTTTTTCTTACGTGTGATTTAAAATGTAATGATAAGATTATTGCTAATGCTTCGGGGGTTTGGAAAATTTATAAAAATAAATAGAAATGAGAACTTTTAGATCAATGATTCGGACTAGTTTTAGTCTATTTTTGTTCTATACACACAACAATATATAGTATTAAATTTTAATGAGACACAAATAGTAGAAATGAAAAAAAACAAATTAGTTGCTGTTCTTGGTCCTACAAATACAGGAAAAACCTATCTTGCAATTGAAACTATGCTCTCATTCGAAACTGGGATGATTGGTTTTCCATTAAGATTGTTAGCTAGAGAGGTATATGACAAAGTAATTAAAAAAGTAGATCCTAGTAAAGTGGCTTTAATAACAGGTGAAGAGAAGATCATACCAATTAACGCAAAATATTATTTATGCACAGTGGAGTCGATGCCAATCGATAAAAACTTGGAATTTGTCGGGATTGATGAAATTCAAATGTGTACTGATCATGAGAGAGGTCATATTTTTACTGATAGATTGTTAAATCTTAGAGGTGATAAAACAACTATGTTTATGGGATCATATTCCATGAAAAATATCATAAAAAAATTAGATGAGGATGTAGAATTTATTGATAGAAAGAGACTTTCAAAATTAACTTTTTCAGGTCATAAAAAAATTTCAAGAATTGAGAGAAAGAGTGCAATTATTGCTTTTTCTGCTGAAGAGGTTTATGCAATCGCAGAGCTAATAAGAAGACAAAAGGGTGGAGCTGCTATTGTTATGGGATCTCTAAGCCCAAAGACGAGAAATTCGCAAGTTGAACTTTATCAATCTGGAGATGTTGATTTTTTAGTTGCAACAGATGCAATAGGTATGGGTATTAATATGGATTTAGATAATGTTTATTTTTCTAATCTTAAAAAATTTGATGGAAGAAAAATGAGAAGGTTAAACCTTGCGGAAATTGGCCAAATCGCTGGAAGAGCAGGACGGTACTTAAATGATGGATTGTTTGGAGTAACCGGCGATTGTGGAGAAATTAGTGCTGAGGAAGTTGAGCTACTTGAAAATCATAAGTTTAATGAAATTCATACATTATACTGGCGTAATCCAAATTTAAATTTCAAGAATGGTACCGAATTAATAAAGTCTTTGGATGAAAGACCAAATAAGAGTTGGTTAAAAAGAATTTATGAATGTGAAGACGAGAAGGTACTTAAAACAATACTTAAAGATACTGAAAATCTTACAATGTTTAATGATGAAAATGAACTAAAGTTACTTTGGGAATGTTGCCAAATACCAGATTTTGCAAAAAAAAGTTATGGTAATCATTTAGAGGTTGTTGGAAAAGTTTTTAATTTTTTGAGAGAAAAACCAGGTAGAATTTCAAATCTTTACATGAAACAGCAACTTTCTCATCTAGATAAACTAGATGGCAATGTTGACTCAATATCTAACAGAATAGCAAATGTCAGAACTTGGTCATATATTTCAAATAAAATTAATTGGGTAGATAATCAAGATTACTGGATAGAGAGAACAAAAAATTTAGAAGATAAATTATCGGATAGATTGCATGAAGAGTTAACAAAAAGTTTTATAGATAAAAGAGCCAGTGTTTTGGCAAGAGGTTTAAAACAGGATATTTCTTTTGATACAAAAATATTAAGTGACGAAAAGGTAATGATTAATAATCAATACATTGGTCAATTGAAGGGATTGAAGCTTGAATTAGATTATAAAATTGGGGCACTGGACACTGATATAAAATCATTAAAGAAAGCTGCAAGACAAAACGTTAGCCCAGAAATTTTAAAGAGAATAGATCAGATTATCAAGACTGAATTACTAGATTTAAGAAATGATTTTAAAATTTACTGGAATAATTCTCCTATAGCTAAACTATCTCAAGGTAGAGATTATTTAAATCCTGAAATTAATTTAATCATAGATGATATGATAGAAAATGAAGATCAAATAAAACTACTTGAATACTTAAACTCCTGGATAAACAATAAAATTAATCAAGAATTAAAAAATTTACTTGATCTAAAAAATATTAACGAAAAAAATTCTTCTATCAGAGCATTAGCATATCAAATTTATGAAAATAATGGTGTTGTAAAAAGAGATGATGTTAGAAATTTTTTAAAATTTTTAAAGCAAGATGAAAGAAAAATATTAAGAAAGTTAGGTGTAAAATTTGGAAGATACCATGTTTTTGTTCAAAACTTATTCAAACCTAACATTGTAACATTAAGAATTTTATTGTGGAAAAACTTTCACCAAAAAAATTTTGACCTAGATCCACCTAAATTTGGCTTGAATTTTTTTGAAAGCGACAAGAATATTGACAGAAACTTTATGTTAATTTGTGGATTTGAAAAATTTGATAAGTTTTTTGTTAGAATAGATATTTTAGAAAGACTTTTTTTAAAGATTATTGATAATGAAAAAGAAATAAAATTGGTTGCTGAAATGCTTAATCTCCTCGGATGTAGTAAAGAAAGTTTCGTTAAATTAATCAGCAAAATGGGTTATAAAACCTTTGATAAGAATAATGAGACTTTTTTTAAATATTTACCTAAAAGGGGCAAAAATGCAAATGTACCTTCAAGAAAAAATAAAGATAATCCTTTTAGTATATTGAGTGAGATAAACTTTAAATGATGTTCGATTTTTTAAAAAAAAAAGAAAAAAAAGCTTCTAATGATGATAACAAGTTTATCATGTCTGCAGCATTATTAATACACGCAGCAAAAATTGATCAAAATTTTACTGAAAAAGAAAAAACAATAATTAAGAAAACTTTATTGGAAATAGGTGCAAAGGAACAAGAATTAGAAAATATATACAATGAAGCAGAGAAAATTGAAAATAATTCAAATCAAATTCTTGATTTTACAAGGGAGATCAAAAATTTTGACGAGGAATTTAAGGTAAAAATTACTGAGTCTTTATGGAGTATTATATATTCTGATGGTTCATCTGATATGTATGAAGATAACTTTATGAGAAGACTTACAGGTCTACTCTATTTAGATAAAAAAATAGTTGGAGATATCAAAGAGAGAACCAAAAATAAAAAATAAATGACATATTTAGTTAACGAGAAATGTATAAAATGTAAATTAATGGACTGTGTTGACGTATGTCCGGTTGACTGTTTTTACGAGGGAAAAAATATGCTTGTAATTAAGCCTGATGAGTGTATAGATTGTGGCGTTTGCGAGCCAGAGTGTCCTGTCGATGCTATTGTTCCAGATACTGCTGAAGGAAGTGAGAAGTGGCTGGAAATGAATACTAAGTACTCGGAAATTTGGCCAAACATAAGTGAAAAAAAGGATCCACCGGCGGATCACAAAAAGTACGAGAATGAAGAAGATAAATTTAAAAAATATTTTAAAGAAAACCTTTAAAAAAAAAGTAGTCAAAAAGAAATCAACTAAAGTTAAAAAAGTAAAAAAAGTTTTAGTTAAAAAAACTAAAAGTTCTGTAAAAGTTAAAAAATTAAAAAATCTCAAAAAAAAAAATATAGCTAAGATTAAAGAACCTGAGAAGAATGTAAGTTTAAGAATTTCAAAACAAAACGAGTTAAAACCAGAGATCAAAAAAATTAAAAAACAAGAAACAGAAAAAAAAGTATTCAAACCAAAAGATTATGTTGTTTACCCTAAGCATGGAGTTGGACAGATTTTATCAATTAGTGCTAAAACTATCGGTGGCATTGAGGTACAATGCTATGACATCAAATTTGAAAAGGATAAGGCTGTAGGGCTTTTACCAATAAACAAGCAATCATTTTTAAGACCGCTGTCTACTATCAACCAGGTTAATAAATGTATATCTATTTTAAAAAGTAAGCCCAAAATAAAGAGATCTATGTGGAGTAGAAGAGCACAAGAGTATGAACAAAAGATTACATCAGGTAAAATTTACGAATTAGCAGAGGTTGTAAGAGATTTGAATAAGGGTGATGATATTATGGTAGATCAATCATATAGTGAAAGACAACTTTTTGAAAAAGCTTATGAAAGAATGTCTTCTGAATTCCAAATCATATTAAATATTTCCTCAGAGGAAACGCAGAAAAAATTAAATAAAGCACTTAAAAGAAATTTAGAGAGTCAAACGCCGAAAATTGAAACTAAGCAAGCAGTTCCAGCTGAAAGTAATGATAGTGATGATGTTTCGGTGGTAGAGGAAGAACAAGAATAAAAAAAAACGCTTCTCACACAAAAGTTATGAGAAGCGTTTTTATATAAGAAAACTATCTTCTTCTTCTTTTTTTAGCTTTCTTTTTAGCTTTTTTCTTAGCTTTTTTTCTTCTTTTAGCCATCTTTAGCTCCCTTTTTTTGTTTTGCGAAACAATTGATTCGCTATTAACTTTATTTTTATTTTTTTTATCTACATATGTCAAATATATAATGAATTACAAATTTGTAATTTAATTTGTAAAAAATTATTTTTAATTAATTTTTTATTTAGTTAAATAAATAAGAGTTTATGCGATTAATAAACGGTTTTTAAATTAGAATTTAATATAAATTTTCAAATTTTTTTTTGTACATGTTAACAATTTTATATCTTTTAAGTTTCAATGTTGGTGTTAACATTCCATTTTCAATTGAAAATTTTTCATTAATAACAAAATATTTTTTAATTTTTTCTATTTTTGTTAAGTTTTTGTTTATTTTCTCTAATTCTTTTTCAAAATCTTTATCAAATGTGTGTTTTTTTTCTTCTGTTGGTACAATTAATGCAACTAAAAATGGTTTATTATCTCCATAAACAATAGCTTGATCTACAAAATCTGAATTTGTAATTTCTGTCTCAACTTTTGATGGAGAAATATTGTCACCACCAGGGGTGATTAAAATATCTTTTTTTCTGTCCGTTATGATTAAATAATCGTTTTCAAATTTTCCAATATCTCCTGTGTGTAACCAGCCATCTACCAAAATTTTTTTAGTTTCAATCTCATTGTTCCAATAACCCAACATTACATTTTCTCCTTTAACTAAAATTTCACCATCTTCGGCTATTTTTACTTGATTTTCATTAAATGGCGGACCTACAGTTTCTACTCTTATGTCATTTAAAGGATTACAACTTACCACTGGCGAGGTTTCGGTTAATCCATAACCTTGTAAAGTTGGTAAACCTATGGAATTTAAAAATAATCCTATATCCACATTTAAAGCACCTCCGCCAGAAACGAATGTTTTTAAAGATCCTCCAAATTGTTTCTTAATTTTTTTTCTAACTAAAACATCTAAAATTTTATTAAAAATATTGTCAATAAATCCAATTTTATTTTTTTTTATTTTTTTCAAACCTAAGTCTATTGTCTTTTTTATTAAAATTTTTTTGATACCTTTTGTTTTATTAAAATTTGAATTTATCTTTTGATATAGATTTTGATAGAATCGAGGCACTGCTGTCATTATGTGTGGTTTACATTCGTTCATATTTTTAATTAGCTTATCTATACTTTCTGCATAAAAAATTTGAGCACCTAGTGAAATTTGTACAAATTGAACTGTATGCTCATATGAATGCGAAAGAGGCAACCAAGTCAGAAAACGAGTTTTTTCTTGAATTAAAGTTGAGAGTAAATTTAAAGCTCCCGAGCAATTACTTAATATTCCTCCATGGCTTAACATTACACCTTTGGGATTTCCTTGAGTACCTGATGTATAAATTATACAAGCTGGATCTTTCCTTAATAATTCACAACTTGGTAAACTATTAGAATCCAAATTAGATTTTTCTAAAATATCATCTAAGTATAAATAATCTTTATTATTAATTTCTTTGGATTTATCAAAACAGAAAATTTTTTTTATAAAATCCCTCTGACTAATAATTTTTCTTAATTTTTGGTATTGTTCATTATTTGAAAATAAAACTATGCTAGGCCTACAATCATCAATAATATATTCATAATCTTTTTCTATATATGTTGTGTACGCTGGCACAGTTATACCATTTGATAACATTATGGATAAGTCAGATATAAACCACTCTGGCCTATTTTCTGAGATCAATAAGCACCTATCACCTTTTTTAATATATTTTGATATTTCTGAGGAAAGATTGATTATTGCATTTTTTGTTTGTTCCCAAGAATAAGTTTTTTCTAAATTTTTTAAACTTGTTAAGAGTATCTCGTCTTTTTTTTGAGATTTATATTTTTCAAAAAATAGTTCAACTAAATTATTTGTGTTTTCTAATTCCATTTAACTTGGTGGGCGAAGAGAGAATCGAACTCTCACTTCTTGCGAAACACGATTTTGAGTCGTGCGCGTCTACCAGTTCCGCCATTCGCCCTTTAGTTTGCATAAGTTATTATATTAAAAATAAATAGTATAAGAACCTAAATTGTAATAAAACGAAAAAATGTACAAAAAACTCTATCTAAAATCTTTAGAACTAGCTGCACACAAAAGTTCTGAATTCTATTTAGCTTTAGTATCCTTTATAGAGAGTTCTTTTTTTCCTATACCTCCAGATGTGATGATTGTTCCTATGGTGATGGCAAGAAAAGATAGATTTATTAGAATTTTTTTAAATGCAACTATTTTTTCTGTATTGGGGGGAATATTTGGATATTTTATTGGATTTATCTTTTCAGACCTAGCAATGTCAGTTGTTGAATTTTATAATTATGAAGACAAAGTAAATAATTTAAAAGCAAGATTATCTGAGGGAAGTGGTTTATATATTTGGTTAATAACTCTTTTTCTTGCAGGTTTCACACCTCTTCCATTTAAAGTTTTTACAATAACAAGCGGTTTAATAAGTTTTAATATTTTTATTTTTATAATTATTTGTTTGATTTCAAGGGGTTTGAGGTTTTTTATAGTCTCTTATTTTACTTTTAGGTTTGGAGAACCTTTTGTTAACTTTATAGAAAAAAAAGGTGCATTATGGTCCACAGTTGTTGGCTTACTTTTGATACCTTTATTTATACTAATTTATTTCATGATAAAATAAGATGAGTTTTAAATTAAAAGAAAATTTACAACATTATATTTTATTTTTTAGTTTGTTTGCGATCTTATTTGCTTATTATGTAGAATTTGTTTTAGGTCATAAACCATGCAACTTGTGTCTTTTAGAAAGAATTCCCTACATCTTAGCAATTTTAATAATTATTTTATCTTCAATTTTTAAAGATTTTAAAAAATTATCCTTTTTAATGCTTGGAACTATTTTCTTACTTGCTACTTTTTTATCTATTTACCATGTGGGTATTGAGCAGGGTATAATAAGTGAGTCAGCGTTATGCAAGGCTCAGCCAGGATTAAACATCTTAGACAAAGAACAATTATTACAAGAATTAGAAAAGAGTAATATTAGTTGTAAAAACGTTACTTTTACAATATTAGGGTTATCGCTTGCTACAATAAATACATTTGTATCCTTATTTTTTTCACTTATAACAATCAGAAAATTTTATATTTATGAAAAAAAGTAATAAAAAAAAAATTGAGGAATTTATTAGAGTCGATCACGCAGGTGAACGAGGGGCAATTAAAATCTATGAAGGCCAGCTTTTAGCGCTAAATACATTAGTAAAAGATGATGAGATGAAAAAAACTATAGAGGAAATGAGAGAGCATGAGAGAGAGCATGCAAATTATTTTGAAAATGAAATAAAAAAAAGAGGAATAAGGCCTACCAAATTTTTACCTTTGTGGGATTTGCTTGGGGTGGGGCTTGGTTTTGGATCAACTATACTTGGTAAGAAAGCTGCAATGTTGTGTACAGCCTCAGTTGAAGAAGTTATAGACGAACATTATCAAAATCAAATTGATCAAATTGAAAACGATGAAAAAGAATTAAAAAAGAAAATTATTAAATTTAGAGAAGATGAATTACATCATAAAGATATTGCGTATGAACAAGGAGCTACAAAAGATGGACTTTACTCCTTATTTGATAAAATAATAAAAACTGGCTCAAGAATAGCAATAAATATATCTGAAAAAATTTAATTAAGGCTCAAGTTCTACGTCCCAATATAAATAATCAATCCAGGTTTTATGTAAAAAGTTTGGTGGGAAATTTCTACCGTTCTTGTGAAGATCCTCGGTAGTTGGTTGATAAGGCTTTTGATTGAGTGTCATTCCAGATTTTTGTAAAAGTCTTCCTCCTTTTTTAACATTACAACCCGAACAAGCAGTTACAACGTTATCCCAATCTGTTTTACCACCTTTAGATCGTGGCAATAAATGATCAAATGTTAAATCTTTTTTACTACCGCAGTACTGGCAACTAAACTTGTCTCTTAAAAAAACATTAAATCTAGTAAAATTTGGATTTGATAATGGTTTTATATAACTCTTTAATGCAATAACACTTGGTAATTTCATGCTAAATGATGGACTGTGAACAGTTCGATCATAATAATTCACTATTGAAACTCTATCTAAAAAAACTGATTTAACAGAATCTTGCCAACTCCATAAGGATAATGGATAATAACTCAGTGGTCTGTAGTCAGCGTTAAGGACCAAAGCTGGGCAGTTTTCAAGAGAAGTACTCTGGTTAATTATTGTCATAATAAGAGATTAGCGTAAAAAAAAATAATAATCAACATTTTGAAATAAAATTAAAGTTTTATTTTACTTCCAAATTTTTTTTAATAAAATGTAAAGCTAAACTTGATGCCTCGATTGGAATATGATGTCCACAATTCTTAATAATTTTAGTATTGACACTCACATTATTTCTTATCAAAAAATCTTTTGCTTCAAGAATATTTGACACAGGTACAACTTCATCTGCGTCACCATGGATAAGTAAAGTCTCAGGACCGTTTTTTTTTCTTCTTTCTAGATCGTCTTTATCAATTATTTTTCCAGAAAAACCAACCACACAATTAAATTTTTCTCTATTCGTCAGAGCAATATTAATTGCCATCATGCATCCTTGACTAAAACCGCATAAAACAATCTTTGATGATAAAATATTATAATTTTTTTTTACTTGTTCTATAAATTTATTTAAAATAATCTCAGCTTTTACCGCTTCAGTTGTAATATATTTTTCGTCATCTATACTTAAATCGAACCATTGATATCCAGAGGGATTAATAGAACATCTTTGATGACCATTGGGGCACAAAAATATTGTATTATTTAAAAATCTTTTCCAATTTAAAGTCAGCATGCTGATATCTGTTCCGTCTCCACCATAACCATGAAGCAAAATTACAGCATTATCTATTTTTTCATTATTATCTGGCTCAATAATTTTTGTTTCTAGGCAAAATGTCATAAATTTAATTATTATGTTTGTTTATTAAAAAAATATATATATATCAAACGATGGTTTCAGAAATATTAGTAAAAGTTTTTGCTGTAGCACTTTTAATCGCTGTCGCGATTGTCTTAATACTTGGCATAGGTACATTGTTCAAAGGTGGCTCAACAAGTAAAAAATACTCTAATAAACTAATGCAACTGAGGGTTCTATTACAATTTATCGCGATTATTGTTTTGGTCGGACTAGCTTATTTTTTTAAAGACTAATTATATTTAGAAAGCCAATTTATAAATTTCTCATCACTAAAATCTATCGATCCAACAATTCTTGCAAACTCTTCACCTTCCTTATTTACTATTATAGTGGTTGGCAACCCCCTTAAAGAAAAAGTTTTTGCAAGTTTAATAGTGTTGTCAAAATATAATTCTAAATTTTTGATGTTTAGCTCAGAAAAAAAATCTACTGATTTTTCTATTTTTTCTTGACCCACGTTTATTGGTATCACTTTTAAATTATTAAGTATTTTTAAATTCTGAAGTTTATCTAATGATGGCATCTCTTCTCTGCATGGAGCACACCAAGTTGCCCAAAAATTTATTACAACTAATTTATTTTTGAAATCCTTTAGATTTATTATTTTATCATTTACATCCGTAAAAGTTACATTCTCAAGTTTCTTATTCTGCTTATGAATTAACAAATTTTTAATATCTGTTTCGTCTGCAAATGAAATAACTGTTGATATTAAATAAATAAGTACTAAAAAAAATTTATAGCTTAATAATTTCATTCTAAAATGTATAGTTACATATCATGAGTAAAAATAAAAACAATAAACCAGTTTGGAGCACCAGAATAAATCAAAAGACTGCCTCTACATTTCAAAAAGTAGGCTCATCTTTAAATGTAGATAAAAGACTTTTTAGAGAAGATATAACTGCATCTATCGCTCATGTTGAAATGTTGGAAAAGCAAAAAATTATTACAGTAGCTGTAAAAAATAAAATTATTTGGGGTTTAAAGAAAATTTTGAATGAAATAATAAAAAAAAAATTTTCTTTTGATGAAAGAAATGAAGATATTCATATGAGCATAGAAAAAAGACTTTTCGAGATTTTAGGTGAGGATGCAGGTTTCATACATACCGCTAGATCTAGAAACGACCAAGTTCTTACTGATTTAAAAATATGGTTAAGAAAATCTACATATGAAATTATCGACGACCTAAACAAAACAATGAAAATTTTTTTAAAATGTGCGGAAAAAAATATTCATACAATTATGCCAGGATTAACTCATTTAAAAAATGCTCAACCAATATCTTTTGGACATTATCTAGTCGCGTATATAGAAATGTTTTTAAGAGATAAAAAAAGATTTAAGAATAATCTAGAAAATCTATATGAAAATCCTTTAGGTGTTGCTGCATTCTCAGGTACATCATTTAATATAGATAGATTTTATACAACAAAAAAACTCAAATTTAATAAACCTACAGGAAACTCAATTGATACAGTATCTGATAGAGATTTTGTTTGTGACTTTCTTTATTCAGTTTCATTATGCTCAATTCACATATCAAGATTTTCAGAAGAATTTATCATTTGGAACTCTGATGCTTTTAATATGATCAGTTTAAATGATAAAATAGTTACCGGATCCTCTATAATGCCTCAAAAAAGAAATCCAGATCCACTTGAATATTTAAGAGGCAAATCTGGGAGTGTAATAGGAAACTTGCTATCTATGCAAACTATTTTAAAAGGTTTGCCTTTATCATATTTTAAAGATTTGCAGGATGACAAAAAACTAGTTTTTGACTCCTTTGATCATTTAAAGAATTGTCTTAAAATTTTGAGGGATGTTCTTATTAATTTTAGTCCGAATAAAAAAAGAATGTTAGAATTTTCGGAAGTTGGACATACAACAGCGACAGATCTTGCAGATTATATTGTAAGAGATCTTAAATATCCTTTTCGAAAAGCCTATTCAATTACAGCTAAGATAGTTAATCTTGCTGAAAAAAAAAAGAAAAGAATTAGTGAGATGTCATTAGATGAAATAAGAAGTATTGATAAAAAAATAGGTGCAGAAGTACTTAATGTAATAAAAGTTAATAATTCTGTAAAATCTAAAAGTTCTTATGGAGGAACTTCTTTTGACAATGTAAAGAAAATGATAAAGAAGTATAAAAAACAAATAAATGACTAAAAAAATTATATTAATATTATTTTGCTCAGTTTTAATATTTTCTTGCGGGAAAAAAGGAGATCCAGAGTATAAAGAGACTAAAAGAATTGAAACTCAATCAATAACTTAATGAGATATAATAAACATCGCCTTTTTATCGAAAAAGTGAATGCTCAATCAATTGCTAAGAAGGTTGATACGCCTTTTTATTGTTATTCTTTTAATAAATTAAAAACCAATATTAATAATTTTAAAAAAAATTTTAATAAAATTGATCCATTGATATGTTTTTCTGTAAAATCAAATAATAATTTATATATTTTAAGAATAATTAAAAAATTTGGTCTTGGGGCAGATGTTGTCTCAAAAGGAGAATTATTAAGAGCTCTTAAAGCTGGAATAAGTCCAAATAAAATAGTTTTTTCTGGTGTTGGCAAAACTAAAGAAGAGATCAACTTTGCCATTGATAAAAAAATATTACTCATCAATGCTGAATCAGAGGATGAGATAAATGTAATAAATAAAATTGCTATAAAGAAAAAAAAAAAGGTAAATGTAGGCTTAAGATTAAACCCAAATATTGACGCTAAAACTTTAAAAAAAATTTCCACAGGAAGAAATGAGGACAAATTTGGAGTTCCTGAAAAGATATTTCTTAAAATTATTAGAAAGTTTAATAGCTCTTCTACAATAAATATTAGGTGCTTAAGTGTACATATTGGGAGTCAAATTTTAGATCATAAACCATATCTAAGAATGATAAGAGTTATTGAAAATATAATAAAAAAATCGAAAAATAAATTTGACTATATTGATTTAGGTGGAGGTATGGGAATTGATTATGGTTTAAACTCAAAAAAACTTAACTATAAAAAATACAGTTCTTCAATAGAGAGACTTTTAAAAAAATACAAAGTAAAATTTATTTTTGAACCAGGTAGATCGATCATTGGAGATACTGCATGTCTAATAACAAAAGTTATTTATGTTAAGTCTTCAACAAAAAAAAATTTTATAATTCTTGATTCTGCAATGAATGACTTTATGAGGCCAGCTCTTTATGGTTCATTACACAGAATAATACCAACTGTTAAAAATAATAAAATTTTAAAAAAAATACATGACTTCGTGGGGCCCATATGTGAAACAACCGACCGTTTTCTTACTTTAAAAAAATATCAACAATTAAAAGAAAATGATACTTTGGCGATATGTGATGTTGGAGCATATGGTATTGTATTAGCATCAAATTATAATTTAAGACCAAAGCCAGCTGAAGTATTAATAAACAATTCAAGTCTAAAAATAATTTCAAAAAGAGAAAATATAAACAAAATAATCTAAATTTTAATTAATGATTAGAAATATACTTTTCTTAATTTTTTTTTATATTGGCATTATTTCAATTTGTATTTTTTATTTGCCAACTTTTTTACTTCCTCACAAAATTACTCTTACAGGTGGGAAACTGATGGGTCACTGGTCAAAATTTTGTTTGAATTTATTTTTATCAACAAATGTTGTGATTAAGGGAAAAGAAAATATCATTAATAACGAAAAATTTTTTATTGTTTGTTCTCATCAATCTATGTTTGAAACTTTTTTTTTACAAACGATATTTAATTCACCTGTTTTTATTTTAAAAAAAGAATTAATGAATATTCCAATTTTTGGTTGGTATCTAAAAAAGATTAAATCAATTTCAATTGATAGGAATAAAATTACAAAAGAAAATTTAGATTTTTATGAAAAGATAAAGCTTTCTTACCAAAAATCTAATCGTCCTATTATAATTTTTCCACAAGCAACTAGAGTAAATCCTGATGATAGGAGTGATTTTAAAAAAGGTGCATCAAGAATCTATAAAGAACTTAAAATAAAATGCCAACCAATAGCAATTAATTCTGGTTCAGTTTGGCCCAAAAATGGTCCACTTAAAGCAAATAAAAAATTGACTGTATCAATTCTTGAACCAATCAATCCAAATTTAGATGAGAAAAACTTTCTCGAATTAGTTCAAAAAAGAATATACGAGGAATTAGATAATTTAAATTAACCCTTCATTGGCATTACAACATAGATACTGTCAAAATCAGAGGGGTCTTTGATTAAAGCTGGAGATCCGGAGTCGTTTAAAAATATTTCTATTTTTTCACCATCAAGCTGGGAAGCAATATCAATTAAGTATCTTGAATTAAAACTTATATCTAGCTCATGATCAAATTTTGCATTCAACGTTTCTTTTCCATCTCCACTACTTGCGTTATTAACTGATAAATTTAATTTATCTTTCTCAAGACTGAATTTTACTCCATCCTTTTTATCAAGAGAAACTGATGCAACTCTATCAACTGAACTTAAAAATAATTGCAAATCTATATCTAATTTTTTCTTATTATTTTTTGGGATGACTTGAATATAGTTTGGAAATTTTCCATCAATAAGCTTCGATATCAAGAGACTATTTTCTAGCTGAATTTTTATCTTTGATTTTTGACAACTAACTTTGATATCACCGTCATAATTCTCTAACAATGCACAAAGTTGGAAAATTGTTTTTTTTGGCATAATTATAGGTTCAAAGGTAATTTTATCTTTTAGTAATAATTTTGAAATAGACATCCTATGACTATCTGTGGCTGCGGCTGTCAAATAGTGTTTATCATCTACCTGGGTTTGATGAAAATAAATCCCACTTAAATAATGCCTTGTCTCATCCGTTGAAATTGAGAACTTACATTTGCTCAACAATTTAAGGAATTGTTTGGACTTTAATACAAACTCATTTTCGGAGAAATTTTCTTCCATCAGTGGAAATTCATCTGCACTCATACAATTTAGGTTGAAAACAGATTTTTCGGATTCTAGTTGAATTTTATTTTCAGTTGTGAGGTTGAAATTGATTTTTTTTCCAGAGGAAAATTTTCTAATAATATCGTACAAAGTTGATGAAGTCGTAGTGGTCTTACCTTCCTCAATTACCTCAACATCGTTAATTTCATTAATAAATATTAAATCTAAATCTGTGGCAGTTATTTTAAGTTTTGAATTATATGCCTCTAATAAAATGTTAGATAATATTGGTAGTGTGCTTCGTTTTTCTATTACTCCTTGGCAGAAACCCAATGATTGTTGTAGGTCTTTCTGGTTAACGCTAAACTTCATTTGAATTATTATATAATATTTGATTTTTCAAAGTATCAATATTGGCACAAAGCTCAGTGTCATTTTTTTTTAGATTTTCAATTGTTTTGATTGAGTGAATGACAGTTGTATGATCTCTATTAGAAAACTCTCTACCAATTTCTGGTAGAGATTTTGAGGTAAGTATTTTTGTTAAATAAATAGCTGTTTGTCTTGGTCTTACAAGATATCTTGATCTTCTAGAGGATAACATTTCATTTTTTGATATTTTAAAAAATTTACAAACTAATGATTGGATCATGTCCACTGATACTTTATTTTCAGGTAAATTTAATAGATCCTTAAGAACAATTTTAGTTTCAGATAGATTAGGAGTTTTGTTATAAATTCTGGAAAATGAAACTACGCGATTTAAAGCTCCAACTAACTCCCTAATACTATTTTTAATCTCTGAACTAATAAATTTTTGTATCTCTTCAGAAATATTTATCTGGTCGGAGTAATATTTTTTTAATTCTTCTGACTTGACCTTAACAATCTTGTATCTCAATTCAAAATCAGGCTGCTGAATATCTATCACTAAACCTCCAGAAAATCTGGATTTAATCCGTTCTTGAATTTTATAAAGTTTATTAGGAGGTCTATCACCAGAAATAATAATTTGAGAACCTTTTTCCAATAAAGCGTTAAAAGTGTGAAAAAACTCCTCTTGTAAGGTTTCTTTTCCATTCATAAATTGAATATCATCAATTAAAAAAACATCCGCATTACGAAAATATTCTTTAAATTTAACCATATCATTTGATTTTATAGATTTTACGAATTGATACATAAATCTCTCTGCTGAAATAAACATGACTTTTTGAGTATCCTTAAGAGATAATCCAATAGAGTTAAGTAAATGCGTTTTGCCCATTCCGACCCCACCATAAATGTATAACGGATTATAATGAGATGTTTTTTCTGAAACTTTTTTTGAGGCTTCAAAAGCAATTTTATTACTAGAACCTATTATAAAGTTATCAAAATTTTTATTTGGATCTATTCTATTATACTGAAAAAAGAAGTCTTTTATAAAAGATACATTATTATTTGATGAAGCTACTTTTTTCTCGTTTTTATTTTCATCATTTTTTTCATCAGTATTATTATCAACTACGGAAATTTCTATTCTTCCAATTTCCCTCTTATGCGACTTTACTATTTGTAGTATTTGATCAAGATATCTTGATGTGATCCAATCTCTTAAAAATCGAGTTGAAACGTTTAATAAAATATAATTACTAAACTCTCCTGAGAGGTTTATTTTTCTTAACCAGCTGTCAAATATATCTTTCCCGAATTTGTTCTTCATTTCGAGTTGGATCTTTTCCCAGTCAATTTTTTGAATTTCGTTTTTATTTAAAGTATTTTTATTTTCCATGAAACGTTAAGTGAAATTCACTAAAGACCTTTTGAAAAAATTTATCAAGAAATATTTTAAATTTTATAAAAAAAAATAAAATCTCCGAGTGTATTTTTAATTTTAAAATTAAATTAAAAATAGAAAAAATTTATTTAAACTCTTAGGCGAAGTTAATTTTTAAATATATTTTTTTTTTAAAATTAAAATTGAGAAAAATTACAAGATCTAGTTAATTTTAAAAAATGATAGCTTTTATTTAGTGCAAATCTTAAGTTGCAGCGAAATAACAATCGCGAGTTGATTAAAGAGAATTAATTTTTTTGATTAGTCTTGACAGGTTTCTTGAGGCATTTCCTTTTTTAATTACCCCTGTCTTAGCAATTTTCATCAATTCTGAGTTTAGTTTAGGCAAATAAGATAGAGCATCTTTTTTATTTTTTTTCTCAATAAGAATATTCATTTTTTTTATCGCATTTTTAAATCTACTCTTACGCGACTTATTAATAAGAGTTTCTCTTGAATTTTTTCTTATAGTTTTAATTGCAGATTTTGTATTTGCCATTTTGCAGGAGATATAACTTCTCAAAGGTTTATGGTCAACCAATTAATTTCAAATTTTTTGACAAATATTGCAATAAAAACTTGATCTATTAGAAATCACTTTTTTTTTTATAATTCCATCACATTTTTTTGAAAGGCAATGCATTCCCTCTCTATCATAAACTTGGAAATACTTTTGAAATGAACCTGTTTTTCCATTCGAATTTTTGAAATTTTGAATTGAGGATCCTCCTTTCTTAATTGCTTTTTTTAATACTTTTTTGGAAAAAAAAATAATTTTTTTATAATCACTCAGATTTAATTTTGCAGATTTTCTCTCAGGATTTATTTTAGCCAAAAATAAAATTTCACTAGCATAAATATTTCCAATTCCTGAAACAAATTTTTGATCAAGAAGATAATTTTTAATATTTTTGCTTTTATTTCTTAATTTCTTTTTTAAATATGCTTCATTAAATTTTTTATTGAATGGTTCAGGTCCATAATTTGATATGAAATCATCTAACTTATACTTGCTTTTAAGTAATAAAAAATAGCCAAATCGTCTTGGGTCGTTATAAATTATTTTAAAATTATCAAATGAGATGTGAATGTGATTATGTTTTTCTGGCAAATTTGGTGATTGATAAAAACTTAGATTGGTAAGAAATTTTTGCTTATTTTTATCGACAACATGTAAAGTTCCTGACATGCCTAGGTGAATTAACCAATAATAACTATTATCTAATTTAATTATTAAGTACTTTGAAAATCTAGATATATTCTCTACTACAGAATTTTTAACTATATTTGAAAAATTGTGATCCAATTTAAATCTTAAATTTCTATTTTTTATAATAATTTTTTTAACCTTTTTATGCCTGATCTTTTTTGACAGGGACTGTTTGACTATTTCTACTTCTGGCAATTCTGGCATTTATTACTATATTATTATTTATAAAAATAAATAAATACAATGAAACAATTTTTACAAAACCAAAAAAATCTAGTCCAAAATGTCTTTAACGATGTTTACGACAAATATGATCTTATGAACGATTTTATGTCATTAGGGATACATAGACTTTGGAAAAAGGATTTAATTATGATGATGTCACCCTATACTAATAAAAAATTGATTGATGTAGGATGTGGAACGGGTGATATTGGTAAACTATTTTTAAATACAGTTAAATTTAAAGGCAGTGTTTATAATGTTGACCCTAACAAAAAAATGTTAGACCAAGGGAAGAAAAGATTTAAAAATGTAGATAATATTTCTTGGCACATAGGAAACGCTGAAAATTTAAAATTCAAGTCCAATTTTTTTGATTATTACACAATAAGTTTCGGCCTTAGAAATACAAAAGATATTAGTAAATCTTTAAAAGAGGCATATAGAGTTTTAAAGCCTGGGGGACGTTTCTTATGTTTGGAATTCTCAAAAATATCGAATTCTAACTTAAATTTCTTGTATAAGAATTATTCAAAAATAATTCCAAAAGTTGGGAAGTTTATAGTAGGCAAAAGTGAGCCTTATGAATATCTTATAAAAAGTATAGATAAATTCATAAATCAAAATCAGCTTGTTGAGTTAATGAATAAAAATGGTTTTGAAAATTGTAAATATAGAGATTTAAGCGGTGGTATAGTGTCTATTCATTCAGGCTGGAAGGTTTAATGTTAAAAAAGATTTTTATTCTATTTAAAATTGCAAGAAAGTTAGCACTATCTGATGCTATTAAAGTAATATCTAAAATTCATAAACCTCCTGTTGTAATACAAATTTTAGTAAATATTTTTTCTATTAGTCTTACTAAAAAAGATTATGAGCTTAAAAATTTGAGCGATGAGGAAAGACTATGTAAGTCCATAGAGGGAATGGGAACAACATTTATTAAATTAGGTCAGTTCCTATCAACCAGACCGGATATAATTGGGGAAAAGCTATCAAGACAACTAGAAAAATTACAGGACAGAGTCCCACCTTTTTCTAATGACGAAGCAAAAGATATTTTAAAAGATGAGCTTGGAGAAGAGGTGTATAACTCAATTTTAAATTTTAGTGAGCCGATCGCAGCAGCATCAATAGCGCAAGTACACAAAGCGCAATTTAATGATAATGGAACAATAAAAGATATAGCGATTAAAATTCTAAGACCAGATATTAAAAAGAAATTTAACGAAGAAATAGATGCCTTAATGCTTCTAGCTTACTTAATTGAAAATATAGCTACTAAAACTAGAAGATTAAAATTAATGGAGGTAGTTTTTTTATTAAAAGAAATTACTAATCATGAGATGGATTTAAGGTTTGAGGCAGCCGCGGCAAACGAATTTTCGGAAAATACAACAAATGATGTTGGATTTTTTGTACCAAAAATTTATTGGAATTTTACAAGTGAAAAAGTTTTAACTTTAGACTGGGTTGAGGGGCAATCAATTCGTGAAAAAGATATTTTAATTGAAAAAGGCATTAATGTTAAAAATGTTGCAACAGATATTATTCAACACTTTTTAAGACACGCTGTTAGGGATGGTTTTTTTCATGCTGATATGCATCAAGGAAATTTACTTATTGATAATAGTGGGAGAATTGTAACAATCGACTTTGGTATTATGGGTCGATTAGATAAGCTTAATAGAAAATTTTTAGCAGAAATTTTATACGGATTTATTTTAAGAGATTATAAAAAAGTTGCGGATGTTCATATAGTTGCTGGCCTAGTACCAAAAAACGTTAACGTAGATGAACTCGCTCAAGCTCTTAGATCCATAGGAGAACCGATTTTTGGTCAATCAGTTAAAGATATTTCGGGAGGAAAATTACTTAAACAGTTATTTGACATTACTGAAAAATTTAACATGCAAACGCAACCCCAATTATTATTACTTCAAAAAACAATGGTTGTTGTTGAAGGAGTTGCAAGAAAATTAAATCCTGAAACAAATATTTGGGAAACTTCAAAGCCTGTGCTTGAAAAATGGCTCAAAGAAACTAAGGATCCGATTTCAAATTTAACTGAGACCTTGAAAGACTCAACTGAAGTCCTCAAAAGATTGCCAGAGTTACCTCAAATAATGGATAAAGCAAATCAGGCTCTTACTTTTTTAGCTAGTGGACAAATACCTCAAAACTCAAATTCTTATTCGGCTCTTAAAGATAAAGAAATGGAAATGAAATCTTTTAGAAACCAAAGTATTATTGGATTATTATTGCTTGTATTTTTTGGTTACTTAGTATTTTAATTTCACAATGAATTTTTTAGATAGAAAAAAAATATTACTTATTATCTGTGGTGGTATTGCTGCTTATAAAGCTTTAGATGTAATAAGATTAATAAAAAAAAATGGTGCAGAGGTAAAAACTATACTTACGGAAAATGCTAAAAAATTTGTGACACCATTATCCGTTGTCTCTCTTTCTCAAGAAAAAGTTTATACCCAACTTTTTGATCATGAGAATGAAGCAGAAATGGATCATATATCACTTTCTAGATGGGCTGATTTGATATTAATTGCACCTGCTACAGCTAATACAATTTCAAAATTAAGTTATGGACTTGCGGATGATCTTGCTACAACTGTGACACTAGCATCAAATAAGAAAATTTTTTTAGCGCCTGCAATGAATGTAAGAATGTGGGAACATAAATCCAATAAAGATAATATTCAAAAATTAAAAACTTTTGGTTATGAAATGATTGGACCAAATATTGGTGATATGGCTTGTGGAGAATACGGCGAAGGTAAAATGTCAGAGCCAACTGAAATTATTAATTACTTAAATCAGTATTTCAAAAAATTGAATAATGTTAATAAAAAAAGGGCTATCGTAACTGCTGGTCCTACTCAGGAATTTATAGATCCTGTAAGATATATTACAAATAGATCAAGTGGCAAACAAGGCTTTGAAATAGCAAATTCTTTAAACAGAAACGGATTTGAAACTACATTAATATCAGGACCTTCAAATCAAATAGCAGATCCTAATATTAAGTTAATAAAGGTAAAAACCTCAGAAGAAATGTATGAAGAAACATTAAATAATTTACCTGCAGATGTAGCAGTATTTTCTGCAGCCGTTGGTGATTGGAAGATTAAAAACTATAATAAAAATAAGATTAAAAAAAAGGATAACCTTGTACTAAATTTAGAAAAAAATATTGATATTTTAAATAATGTATCAAATCATAATTCATTGAGACCAAAACTTGTTATTGGTTTTGCTGCAGAAACAATGAATTTAGAATTAAATGCAAAGAATAAATTAACAGAGAAAAACTGTGACTGGATAATAGCAAATGATATATCAAAGAAAGATATTGGCTTCGAGTCGGACGAAAATGCCGTTTCAATTTTCTATAAAAATCAAGACTTTGAGGAAATAAAAAAAACAAGCAAAAGTAATCTCGCTGACAAGATTGTGGAGAGAATTATAAATCACCTGAATTAATTATGATTAAAGTTTTAATTAAAAAACTTAGTCATAAAGCTCAAATACCAATCTATAAAACTGAAGGATCTTCAGGAATGGATTTGATGGCTCTTACAGAAGATAAAATTGTGATTAAACCTAATAAATCTGCGTTAGTCCCAACTGGATTATCTGTAGCAATACCAAATGATACTGAAATTCAAATTAGACCTAGATCAGGTTTGGCAGCAAAATCCAATATTTCAGTTCTCAATACGCCGGGAACAATAGATAGTGATTATAGAGGAGAATTAAAAGTTATTTTATTTAACCATGGTGATAAAGAATTTATTATTAATAATGGTGACAGGATAGCTCAAATGGTTCTAGTTCCAATTTTAAAGGTCCAGTTTGAAGAGGTTCAAGATCTACCTGAAACAATCAGAGGTTCTGGAGGTTTTGGATCTACTGGAAAATGAAAAAAAAATTCAATAAAAATTATTTAGAGAAGTATTCAAGACAAATAGTTTTAAAAGATATTGGTATCCTTGGTCAAAAAAAAATATCATTGTCTAAAATATTAATTGTTGGGCTTGGAGGATTAGGTTGTCCAGCTGTAGATTACTTGAGTCGAGCTGGAGTTGGACGGGTTGGGTTAGTAGATTTTGATAAAGTAAGCTTATCTAATATTCATCGTCAAGGAATGTATAATTCTCAAGATGTAGGGAAATTAAAAGTTGATGTTATCTACACAAAAATTAAAAAAATTGACCCTGATATTAAAATTATTAAACACAAAGTAAAAATTACTAACAAAAATTTTGATAAAATTGCTAAAAAGTATGATGTGATTATTGATGGGACTGATAATTTTAGAACAAAATTTCTTTTAAATGAAGGTTCGTTAAAATTAAAAAAATTCTTTATATCTGGATCTATCAGTAGGTTCGATGGTCATATTTTTACATTTGATTTTAAAAATAAAAACGAACCCTGTTTAAAATGTTTCTACCAAGAACTTCCTCCGGATGATGTATTAAATTGTGAGTCCGATGGTATTTTAGGTCCTGTAGCTGGTGTTGTTGGAAATTTACAAGCTATTGAGGCCATAAAAAAAATCTGCCATGTAGGAAAAAACTTAAGTTCAAATATTTTAATTTTGAACTTAAAAGATCTTAAGTTTAGAAAAGTAAAATTTAAAAAGAAAAAAAATTGTATATGCTAAAAATTTTCTTTGTTATTATATTTTTTAACTTCCATATAAACGTTTTTGCTCAAGAAAGTGATTACTTTTTAATGCTTAAGTATAACGAGGTAAATGTAAGGTATGGGCCAAGTAAAGAAGATCAAATTAAGTTTATTTACAAAAAAAAATATCTACCTTTAAAGGTTATCGATAAGAAAGAAAATTTTAGAAAAATTATTGATCATAAGAATAATGGGGGTTGGATACACATTTCTCAATTAAAGTCTTCAAAGTCTCTTGTGGTTATGGAGAATAAAATTCTTTTTAAAAAAGATAGCTATTACTCAAAGCCATTAGCAAGAATTGAAAAGGGGGTATTGGTTTTTGTTAAAAAGTGCAAGCAAAATTGGTGTAAGGTAAAAACCAACAATTACACTGGTTGGTTAAATACTCAAAATGTTTGGGGTATTAAGTAATTACTCTTGCTGCAAACAAACGTCTTTGATAACAGGTATGTTTGCACAGTCCCCACATTTTGTAAGTTGAACAATACAACCATCATCTAAAACTTTTACATCAACTGTTTTATCACATTTAGAACAAGTTGATGCGATTGTAAGTCCACACTTTTTACAATTATAGTTTTGTGTTTTCATAAAACTACATTAAAAATTGTCGATAACTTTATCAACTTAAATATGCGCAAATGATAATTGTTTGCAAAAATAAATTTTTTTATGTTGGATTTTTTGGATGAATAATAATCATTCGCAAAATTTATTTTTTAGATCTGCTTGCCCACCATTTATCTAAAATAAAATACCAAATAGAATTAGCTAGAGGCTCAACTATTGCATCTGTTAATGCAATCATAAAAGAAACATCTGCAACGAGCATTAAAACTGTTATAGCAATTGCGAAGTGACCAATTGTGTAAACTATAGTTCTTAATATCGAACCTTTATTATTCTTAAAAATGTCTAATGATGCACCGAATAAGCCTTTTGTTAACTCTGTCATTTTAAATTTTTAAAAGGATCCTCTAAAACACACGCCACTAAATGAATTCTTGCTTGCTCTCCACCATTAAAAAAGTTATGAAATTTTGTATTATTAGTGATCGTTACATGTCCATCTGCTGGTAAATGCTTTGCAACATTTTCAATTACCATTGAACATCCTTTGTTTGTGATAATAGGCACGTGTAATCTGGGCTCAGGATCTTTATGCCAACTTAGTGTAGATCTTGGCTCTTTTAGAAGAAGTCTTACTCTTCCTAACTTAAATCTACTTCTTAAAGTTTCATAAACTTCTTTAAAATAAGTATTTTCAAATTCAGGCATCAACTCAGTGTATTTTGACTCATCAATTGCAATATCTCTTGAAACAACTTTTCCTGTCTCATCTGCAATCGTCCAATACTTTCCTCTTACATTGTGTCCTTCAACCGAGCTATTATCATTTGGCACTCTGTTCACAGGTATGGCGCCAAAATGAGTAATACCTAAAGAATTAAAATTTTTACTCTTTAAAACTTTATCAAGATCTTGTCTTAACTTTGTTATATCAAACTTAAGATTAGGTACTTGATAAAAATCCTCAAAACTTACTTGTGTCATTATTTTATTACCCTTTATTTTTTTAAATCAAAGCGATCTAAATTCATTACTTTTACCCAGACAGTAATGAAATCCTTTATAAACTTATCTTTAGCATCCTCGCAAGCATAAACTTCAGCAAAAGCGCGCAGTTGCGAATTTGACCCAAATATTAAATCTGCTCTAGTAGCTGTCCACTTAACTTTTCCAGTTTTTCTGTCTTTACCCTCGAAAAGATCTTCTTTTGGTGAGACCTCTTTCCATTCAGTTTCCATATCAAGAAGATTTACAAAAAAGTCATTAGACAATTTTCCTACTTTCTTAGTAAATACACCATGTTTTGAATTATCATAATTGGCACCTAAAACTCTCATGCCACCAATCAAGACGGTCATTTCAGGGCCAGTAAGATTCATCAATTGTGCTTTATCAATTAACATTTCCTCAGCAATTTCAGAATGATCTGCATCCGCATAATTTCTGAAAGCATCTGCTTTTGGTTCTAATAATCCAAACGAATGAATATCCGTTTGATCTTGAGAAGCATCACCACGTCCTTGTGAGAATGGGACTTTGATTTTTTTCCCTACATCTTTTGCTGCTTTCTCGATACCAACACCACCCGCTAAAACAATTAAATCAGCCAATGACACTTTCTTTTTGTTGCTATCAAAAGATTTTTTTATTTTTTCCAAAACTCTAATTACTTTTGAAAGCTGCGTAGGATTGTTTACTTTCCAATCTTTTTGAGGTGCTAAACGTATTCTTGCACCATTTGCCCCACCTCTTTTGTCTGATCCCCTAAATGAGGCTGCTGAAGCCCATGCTGTTGTTACTAACTGCGAAACAGATAGACCAGATTTAGCAATTTTATTTTTAAGTACATCAATGTCTTTATTTTTAATTTTAAATTTATTTTTTGGTATAGGGTCTTGCCAAATCAGATCTTCTTTTGGCACTTCACTTCCTAAATAGTTAACTTTAGGACCCATGTCTCTATGAGTAAGTTTAAACCATGCTCTAGCAAAGGCATCTGCAAACTCTTTAGGATTATTATGGAAATGTCTAGAAATAGGACCGTATTTTGGATCTAGTTTTAAAGACAAATCTGTAGTTTGCATCATTGGAAGATTTTTTTTAGATTTTACATGCGCATCTGGGGTAGTTGATATAGCATGACCATTTTGCTTGGGCTTCCACTGATGAGCGCCTGCTGGGCTCTTTGTTAATTCCCAATCATAACCAAATAGATTTTCAAAATAACCCATGTCCCATTTAATGGGATTAGATGTCCATGCTCCTTCGATACCGCTACTTATTGTATCCTCAGCTTTTCCACTTCCATAGTCACTATTCCATCCTGTTGATTGATATTGAATTTTTGAACCCTCTGGCTCTGGACCTTTATGAGATTCTGGTGCAGCACCATGTGATTTTCCAAATGTATGACCTCCTGCAACTAAAGCTACAGTCTCATAATCATTCATAGCCATTCTGCCAAAAGTTTCTCTAATGTCATGAGCTGCAAGTAATGGATCAGGATTTGCATCAGGACCTTGTGGATTCACGTAAATTAAACCCATATGAGAAGCTCCTAATGGATTTTCTAATTCTCTGTTACCACTATAACGATTTACTCCTAGCCACTCTTTCTCGGAACCCCAATAAATATCTTCTTCTGGTTCCCAGATATCATCTCTACCTGCACCAAATCCAAAAGTTTTGAAACCCATAGACTCGAGTGCAACATTTCCAACTAAAATAAATAAATCTGCCCATGAAATTTTTTTTCCGTATTTTCTTTTAATCGGCCAAAGTAGTAATCTAGCTTTATCTAAGTTGACATTATCTGGCCAACTATTTAAGGGTGCAAATCTTTGATTTCCTGTACCAGCACCACCTCTACCATCTCCTGTTCTATAAGTTCCTGCTGCATGCCATGCTAGTCTGATAAAGAACGGACCATAGTGCCCATAATCTGCAGGCCACCATTCTTTTGAATCTGTCATTAATTTATGAAGATCTTTTTTAAGAGCTTTGTAGTTTAACTTTTTAAATTCTTTTTTATAACTAAATTTTTTATCCATAGGGTTAACTAGGGAAGAATGTTGATTTAAAATTTTTAAGTTCAAAGCATTAGGCCACCAATCTTTATTTGTTTGACCTTTGCCAGTTGGATGTTTTGCTGGAGTTCCTGCTCCTGTAAATGGACACTTGCCAATTTCTTTATTGATTTCGCTACTCATAAGTTAAACCCCTGTAATAATAATTTACTTTATAATTAGTCTAAAGTAGAAGTCAAGTAGTTTAGAACGTTTATAAACTATTGAGAATCATTCTCAACATTTATAACTATGTCTATATCTTTTATTGATTTTCCTTTTGGAGGATTTGGAATATTTTTAAGTTCAACTTTACTTGAGTCAATATCAATCAGCTCGTTTGTTTTTGTATCAAAAAAATGATGATGAGAACTAATGTTAGTATCAAAATAACTTTTATCATTTCCCAAAGAAATTTCTTTTACGTATCCTTTTTTTTTGAAAGCATGAAGTGTATTATAAACAGTTGCTAAAGAAATTTTCTCATTAAAATTTTTTTGCATCATTTTTGCTAAATCATTTACTGTGAAATGAAAGGTTTTTTCAGTGTTGAAGAGAGCTTCGCAAATTTTAATTCTTTGTTTTGTAGGTCTTAAGCCAGAATTTCTTAATTTATTGATAAAATCTTGGTTTTTCATTGTGGTTATTTATAATAGTTCTAAACTATTTCTATATTATAATTTATTTAAATCAAGTAATAAGGTTACAAATTTATGAAAAAGAATTCATTCAATTATGATGAATTAATTAATTGTGGAAAAGGTGACCTTTTTGGGCCTGGAAACGCAAAGCTACCATTACCACCAATGCTAATGTTTGACAGAATAACAGAAATTAGTGAAGATAAAGGTGCTTTTAAAAAAGGATTAATAAAAGCTGAATTGGATATTAAAGAT
This sequence comes from uncultured Pelagibacteraceae bacterium, assembly GCA_902628635.1. Classification (GTDB taxonomy): domain Bacteria; phylum Pseudomonadota; class Alphaproteobacteria; order Pelagibacterales; family Pelagibacteraceae; genus Pelagibacter. Next base: position 152,571 of record CACONQ010000001.1, read on the forward strand.
GAGCTTTGGTTTTTTGGTTGTCATTTTCAAGGAGATCCTGTGATGCCAGGATGCCTTGGATTAGATGCAATGTGGCAATTGGTTGGATTTTATTTGGGCTGGCTAGGTAATCCGGGTAGAGGACGTGCTTTGGGCGTAAATAGTGTAAAATTTACCGGAGAGGTTTTAAAAAATGTTAAAAAAGCGATTTATGAAATTGATATGAAAAGAATATTAGTAAAAGAAGGTACTACAGTTGGTCTCGCGAATGGAATTTTATCAGCTGATGGAAAAAAAATTTATAGTGCTGAAAATTTAAAAGTTGGACTGTTTAAATAATGAAAAGAGTTGTAATAACTGGAATTGGTGTTGTTTCGTGTTTGGGAAATAATCAAGAAGAAGTCTATCAGTCTTTGCTAAATTCTAAATCGGGAATCACGTTTTCTGAAGAATACAAAGAGTATAATTTAAAAAGCAATGTGCATGGTAAACCAAACATTAAATTAGAGGATCATGTAGATAGAAAATTTATTAGATTTATGGGTCCAGGATCTGCATATAATTATATTTCAATGTCAGAAGCAGTAAAAGATTCAGGGTTAGAGGAAAAAGATGTAAGTAATATTTCAACAGGAATGATAATGGGTTCTGGAGGTCCATCAATTGAAAATGTTATTTTGGCGGCCGATAAAACAAGACAAAAGAGTCCAAAAAGAATGGGGCCTTTTGTAGTTCCAAGAACTATGTCCAGTACAGCTTCGGCAACTTTGGCAGTCCCTTTTAAAATTAAAGGAGTTAATTACACAATAAGCTCTGCTTGCGCAACAAGTGGTCATTGTATAGGAAATGCGATGGAATTAATTCAATTAGGTAAACAAAAAATTATATTTGCAGGTGGAAGTGATGAAGTTCACTTTGCAATGACTGCAATGTTTGATGCTATGACTGCTTTATCCTCAAAATATAATGATACTCCTGAAAAAGCATCAAGACCGTACGATAAAACTAGGGATGGCTTTGTAATTTCAGGTGGTGGTGGAGTTTTAGTCCTAGAAGAATACGAGCATGCTAAAGCAAGAGGTGCAAAAATTTACGCTGAGATTACAGGATATGGTGCAACATCAGATGGCTATGATATGGTAGCACCGTCGGGAGAGGGGGCGGTAAGATGTATGAATATGGCTCTTGGAACTGCAAAAAATAAGATCGATTATATTAATACTCACGGAACCTCAACACCAGTTGGTGATATCACTGAGCTGAATGCTGTTGGTAAAGTATTTACTGACTATAAACCAAAAATAAGCTCCACAAAATCTCTGGCAGGACATTCTTTGGGAGCAACTTCTGTTCATGAGGCTGTTTATAGTCTAATTATGATGAAAAACAGTTTTATAGCAGCATCTGCAAATATTACTGACATGGATGATGAGGCAAAAAAATATCCAATTGTTACGAAAGTTGAAAAAGATGTTACTTTAAATTCTGTAATGTCGAATAGCTTCGGGTTTGGTGGAACTAATGCAACATTAGTATTTGAGAAAGTTTAATATGGATTTAATGAAAGGTAAAAAAGGGTTGATCATGGGAGTAGCCAATGAGAGATCTATAGCTTGGGGAATTTCTCAAAAACTATCAGAGGCCGGAGCTGATTTAGCATTCACCTATTTGGGTGATGCTCTTAAGAAAAGAGTTGTTCCATTAGCAGAAAAATTAAATTCTAAGACAACATTTAGTTGCGATGTAGAAAAAAAGGATGAGGTAATCAAACTTTTTGAAGATATTAAATCACATTGGGGAAAAATTGATTTTGTAGTTCATGCAGTGGCATTTTCAGATAAATCTGAGTTATCTGGGGAATATCTAAATACTACCAGGGAAAATTTTTTAAGAAGTATGCTAATTTCATGTTTTTCATTCACAGAAGTTGCCAAAGAAGCTTCAAAAATAATGGAAGATGGTGGAAGTATGTTAACATTAACCTACGAGTCAACAAGGGCAATTCCAAATTATAACGTTATGGGAGTTTGTAAATCTGCCTTGGAGGCAAGTGTAAAATATCTTGCAAGGGATCTTGGTGAGAAAAAAATAAGAGTAAATGCAATAAGTGCCGGTCCAATTAAAACGCTTGCAGCTTCTGCAATTGGGGACGCTAAATTTCTTTATAAGTGGAATGAAGACCACTCATTTTTAAAAAGAAACGTAGATATTCATGATGTTGGAAATTCTGCATTATACCTATTAAGTGATCTTAGTGGTGGCGTGACAGGTGAAATTCATTATGTTGACGCAGGCTATAATAAAGTTGGTATGCCTGATCCAAAAAATATAAAGTAAATGTCCAAGAGATATAGCGGCAAATCTTTCAAAGACTCAAGTGTAATGAAAAAAGCAAAGCTTTCCCTTAAAGAAAAAAGAAAACTTAAAAAAGAAAAAAAAAGGAATAAATGAGAAAAGTTTTTTTGATCCTAATTTTGGGACTATTAAACTTTCAAACAAACGTATTTTCTTCTGACAAAATTATTAATCAGCTTAAAAGTGGTGGAAATATTATTTTTATAAGACATGCGATTGCGCCCGGTAATGGAGATCCTGATAATTTTGACTTAAAAGATTGCTCAACTCAGAGAAATTTAAGTAAAAATGGAATCGAACAGTCAAAAAAAATAGGTGAATTTTTTAAAGATAATAAAATTAAAGTAGAAAAAGTTTTATCGAGCGAATGGTGTAGATGTAAAGATACAGCTAAATTTGCTTTTAAAAATTTTGAAGTCTTTAGTTCCTTAAATTCATTTTATGATGCAAAATTTGCAGATAATAAAGAAGAGCAAATCAAAAATTTGAAAAAATATGTTAAGGAATGGAAAGGTGAAGACAACCTAGTTTTAATTACACATTATGTTGTTATTTTAGCAGTTTTAGACAAAGGTACTTCGTCTGGTGAAATCTTAATCTCAAACAATAATTTTAAAACGCTTGGAAGTATTATTATTAAATAAAAAATATCAAGGTGCGTTTAAATGCAAGTTTAAAAACTTTAAAAACTTATTAATTTATGATCATGAGACGTAAATTTTTAAAACTAATTTGTATTTCCTTACTAGGACTAATACTTGTACCCCATAGGTATTTATATTCTCAAACAAAAAAAATAATTAATCAAAATTTAACAAAAGAGCAAAAAGATATTCTTTTTAATGAAGGAACAGAGAGACCTTTTACAAGTAGTCTTTTGTACGAGAAAAGAGTTGGTTTTTATCATTGCGCAAATTGTGGAAACAAACTTTTTAGCTCAACCGCAAAGTTTGATAGTGGAACTGGCTGGCCTTCCTTTTCTGAAGCTCTGCCAGGTGCTTTTAAAACTAAAGTAGATTACTCTTTCGGAATGGAAAGAATTGAGTATCATTGTGCAAAATGTGGTGCACATCATGGACACGTGTTTAATGATGGTCCTAGCAAAACAGGTAAGAGATTTTGTAATAATGGTCTTTGCCTAATTTTTATTCCATCTGAATAATGTTAGATTTTTGTGTAATAGGAACCGGCATATCTGGATCTACAATAGCAAAACTTTTAAATCAAAAATTTTCTGTAAATGTCTACGATAAAGCTAAAGGAATTGGAGGCAGAAGCTCATTCAAAAGATTAAATGGGAAAATTGGTTTTGACCACGGTTTACAATATTTATCTCCAAGATCCTTAAAATTTAAGAGATTTACAAAAGAGCTTACAAGAAAAAAAATTTTAAAATTTTGGGGCGGAAACCATAAATTTCTTAATAAAAGTGTTAAAAAGAAAAATAAGCATATTAAGTTGATAGGAGTTAATGGAAACAACGATATTAGTAAGTATCAATTAAAAAATATAAAATTTTATCATCAATATGAACTATCAAAAATAAATAGACACAATAAAGTTTGGAATCTTCAATTTCAAAATGGTCAAGTTATTAAAAGTAAAAACTTAATAGTTTCTATTCCATTTCCACAATGCAAAAAATTATTATCAAAATTTGTGAGAACGAGTTTATTTAAAAATAAAGTAATAATGAATTCTAGTTTAACAGTTTTATTAATGACAAATAAGACATCTAATAATTATAGCAGTTATTTTACAAATGATAAAATTTTAGGATGGGTTTCGAATGAAAATTCAAAAAAAAGATTTACTTACAATAAAGACTTATGGGTACTTCAAAGCACTTTTGAATATGGAAGAAAAAATATAAATAGTTATAAAAATAAAAAAACTTATTTCACAAAAATATTACTCAATAGATTTAAAAATATAACAAAAATAAAAATAAGTAAAATATACTTCACTCATATTCATGGATGGAAATATTCCTCAAACTCAAAACCATTAAAATCTGATAGTTATTGGGACAGAAAAATAGGCCTTGGTATTTGTGGAGATTGGTTTGGTGGACCTAGACTTGAGGATGGATGGTTAAGTGCAAATAATTTATTTAAAAAGATAGTTGGAAAAAAGTAAAAAATATTTAAAATTTATTTAACAACAGCTACAACTTTTATTTTTAGATTTATTGTCTAAATTTTCTTCGGTTTTAATTTCTTCCGCTCTTTTTTGCTCTTCTTCGAGTGCTTTTTTTTCTTTATAAATTTTATCCTCAAAGTAAGCATAAAGTGAGCTAAAACCTAACTTGGATGCTTTCTTTTCCTCATAACTTCTTCTACCTTTTAGATTTTCAATTATTTCCAATATTTCTTGATTTTGCATGTTAATTAAATTGCTGCTTGCTTGATTGATAATTTAACTTTTCCTCTATCAAATCCAATTACTTTTACTTTAACCTCATCACCCTCTTTAACAACATCAGTTACCTTAGCAACTCTTTTGTCTGCTAATTCTGAAATATGAACTAGACCATCTTGTTTTCCTAGAAAATTTACAAAAGCACCAAACTCCATAATCTTCATTACTTTACCATTATAAATTTTATTTAATTCAGCCTTTGCAGTGAGATCTTTAATCATTTGCATTGCTTTATTTCTAGAGTCCTCATCTGGGGCTGACACTGTGACTTCGCCCTCGTCGTTAACGTCAACTTTGGCTCCTGATTTTTCCACAATTTCTCTTATAGTTGCGCCACCTTTTCCAATTACTGTTGCTATATCTTTTTTATCGACAGTTATTTTTTCCATCTTAGGTGTATGTTTACCTACATCATCTCTTGATTTTGATAATGCTTTATTCATTTCGCCTAAAATATGAATTCTTCCATCTTTTGCTTGTTTTAGGGCTTGTTCCATTATCTCAAATGTAATTCCTGTAATTTTGATATCCATTTGAAGAGACGTAATACCATTTTTTGTTCCCGCCACTTTAAAATCCATATCACCTAAGTGATCCTCATCTCCTAAAATATCTGAAAGTACACTAAAGTCATCACCTTCTTTAATCAGTCCCATTGCAATACCTGCTACTGGCTCTTTTATTGGGACGCCTGCATCCATCAGAGCAAGTGATGATCCACAAACTGTAGCCATAGAAGATGAACCATTTGACTCTGTTATTTCTGAAACAATCCTAAAAGTGTATGGAAAACTTTCTTTTGGTGGCAAAGAAGAATTTATAGCTCTCCAAGCAAGTTTACCGTGTCCAATTTCTCTTCTTCCTGTGCCAATTCTGCCAGTTTCTCCCACTGAGAATGGTGGAAAATTATAATGTAGCATGAACCTTTCTCTTTGTAGACCATCTAAACTTTCAATTCTTTGTTCGTCATCGGAAGTTCCTAGTGTTGTAGTCACTATTGCTTGAGTCTCTCCTCTTGTAAATAATGCTGATCCATGAACTCTAGGTAAAATTCCAACTTCACACATGATAGGCCGTACGTCTGCAAGACCTCTTCCATCAATCCTATTTTTGTTTTTAAGAATATCTGTTCTAACAATTCTCTTTTCTAAGTTTTTAAGTTCGTAATTAACGTCTAAATCTGTAAAATTTTCATTCTCCTCATACAATTTTTTAGCTTTTTCTGTTATTTCGGAAATTTGATTTGATCTGTCTTGTTTGTCTCTTGTAGAGAATGCTTTTTTTAAATCATCCGTAAATTCACTTTCAAGTTTTTTTCTAATTTCTGTAAGATCTTTTTTTTCAATCTTCCAGTCTGGTTTTCTACACTCTTTGGCAAGGTCCTCGATCATTTTGATTATAGGGACAAAATTTTCATGACCAAACCTAACTGCATTTAACATCTCTTCCTCGGTTAAGCCTTTTGCTTCAGACTCGACCATCAGCACAGCATCCTTGGTACCTGCAACAACCAAATCTAATTTTGATTTTTGCAAATCAATTTTTGATGGATTTAAAACATATTTACCATCTATAAAACCAACTCTTGATGCTCCTACCGGACCCATAAACGGCATTCCTGAAATTGCTAAAGCTGCTGAAGAGGCAATAATTGATAAAATATCTGCTTCATTTTCTTTGTCATATGAAATTACAGTTGGTAGTAATTGAACTTCATTTTTAAACTCATCAGGGAATAAAGGTCTGATTGGTCTATCAATCAATCTAGAAATTAAAGTTTCGCTCTCAGTTGGTCTTGCTTCTCTTTTGAAGTATCCCCCTGGTATTTTACCTGCTGCATAGTATTTTTCTTGGTAGTTAACTGATAAAGGAAAATAATCTACATCAGGATTAACTTTTTTCGCACCAACAACCGTGGCCATTACTACAGTTTCCCCACATTTCGCTATTATTGCTCCGTCTGCTTGTCGAGCTATTTTGCCAGTTTCTAAACTTATTTTTTTCCCAGCTACTTCAATTTCTTTCTTAAAAACTTTAAACATTTACTTCCTTATATTTAATTTATTTATTACATTTTTATAAGAATCTAATTTATTCCTTTTTAAATAATCTAATAACTTTTTTCTTTTATTAACTGCTTTTAACAATCCAACTGAAGAATGCTTATCTTTCTTGAATTCTTTGACATGTTTAGATAACACTTCAATTTTTTCTGTTAATAAAGCAATTTGTACTTCGGAGGATCCAGTGTCCTTCTCGTGAATTGCTAAATCTTTTGCTTTTTTAATCATATCTTTTCCTGTCTATTAGTTTGTTTTATTAGATTTTCAATTTTTTCAGCGTACTCAAAAGAGTCATCTTTTACGAATAGTATTTTTGGCAAAAACTTCATAGTTATTTTTTTTGAAAGAACTTTTCTTACAACAAAGGAAAATTCCTTTAATATATTTACCGCTTCAGTAGCATTTTTTCCACCAAGTGGCAAAACAAATGCTTTTGCAGTTTTAAGGTCAGGGCTCATTCTGACTTCAGTTACTGTTATATTATTTGTGTCTAAATTTGGCAATTTTGCCTCTCCTCTTACAAAAATTGTTCCTAAAGCCTGTTTTATCATCTCTCCAACCCTCAATTGTCTTTGTGTTACGGGTCTACTTGATTTTTTACTTCTCATATTCTTCTCTCGGTTATCTTAGAGCTATAAACCTCTATAATGTCATTTTTTTGAAAATCACTGAAATCTTTGAGTGTGATACCACATTCTAATCCTGCGCTTACTTGTTTGGCTTGATTTTTTTCTCTAAAAATCGACCCAATCTTACCATTATAAATAATTGCTCCATCTCTTATAATTCTCGCACTTGAATTATTTGTTATTTCTCCATCTATTACTTTTGATCCCGCAACTTTACCGACCTTTGAAACCTTAAATATTTCTAATATCTCTGCAGATCCAATAATCTGCTCCTCAACATCTGGGGATAACAATCCTGACATTTTATTTTTAATAAAATCTAATACCTCATAAATTATGTTGTAGGAGGAAATTGAAATTTTTTCTTGCTCAGCAAGTTTTTTCGCTTCTTTAGTTGGTTTGACATTAAAAGCGACCAATAGTGCTTTTGAAGCTTTAGCTAAAGAAACATCAGTTTCTGTTACCATTCCTATATCTGATAAAATTATTTTTGGTTTTATCTCATCATGTTTTATTTGCATTACAGCATTCTTTATAGCCTCAGATGATCCATGAACATCCGACTTAATAATAATATTTAATTCCTCTGAAACTTTATCTTTGAAAGCAGACTCTTGCGTTACAAATTTTAAAGGATTTTTTCCTACTTTTGACTCTTGAACTCTAGCATCGCAAAGGCTCTTGGCCTCTTTCTCATTATCTAAAACTAAAAAATCATCTCCCGATTTAGCAGCACCATTTATTCCTAGTACTTCGACTGGTGAAGCTGGTAATGCAATATCAATATTTTTTCCATGATCATTGTTAATTACTCTTACCTTCCCCCACTGTAAACCACTTACAAAATAGTCTCCTTTTTTTAGTGTCCCACTCGTAATTATAATGTTAGCTATAGGACCTCTTCCAACGTCAATTTTGGACTCTAAAACCACCCCTGTAGATTTACTTTCATAGTCAGTTTTTAAATCTAAAAGTTCTGCTTGAAGTATAATTGACTCAACAAGTTTATCTAAATTTTTTTTTGTTTTTGTCGAAATCTCAACCATTAATGTTTCACCTGACAATTCTTCAGCTATTAACTCGTGCTCCAAAAGTTGATTTTTAATTTTTTGAGGATCAGCTTCAGGCAGGTCACATTTATTGATTGCTACCACAATTGGTACTTTTGCTGCTTTTGCATGTTTAATTGACTCTATAGTTTGTGGTTTAACTCCATCATCAGCAGCAACAACTAAGACTACTAAATCAGTTAACTTAGATCCACGTGCCCTCATCTCGGTAAAAGCAGCATGACCAGGAGTATCTATAAATGTAATTTTTTGATCTTTGTGACTTATTTGATAAGCACCAATGTGTTGAGTTATTCCTCCAAATTCTCCAGAAACAACATTCGCACTTCTTAAAACATCTAAGAGAGAAGTTTTTCCATGATCAACGTGCCCCATTACTGTCACTATTGGTGGTCTATTTTTTAAGTTCTCAGATTTTACCTCTTTAATTTTCTTTATAATTTCCTCAGTTTTTTTCTCTTTTATAGGATTGTGCCCAAATTCTTTGACTAGGTATTCAGCAGTATCCGAGTCAATTGAATGATTTATTGTTGCTGTAACACCCATGCCTAATAAGTGTTTAATTATACTGCTAGATTGCTCAGCCATTCTGTTTGCTAATTCTCTAATGGTAATTATCTCTGGAATATTTACGTCTCTTTTAACTGGTTTTAAATTTTCTTGAGAATTATCTTTTTGTATTATTCTATTTTCTTTTTGTTTAGCTCTTTTTAAAGCTGCTAAACTCCTAGCTCTTCCCTCATCCTCACCGCTTAGGGCTCTTGATATTGTAAGTTTTAACTCACGTCTTTTAGTTGGTGATTTACCTTTTACATCTCTTTTATCTTTATCCTCTTTAAGTCTTTTTGTTGCTCTTTGTTCAGCAAGTTTTCTTTTCTCATAATCGTTTGGTGGAGGCGAAGGTTTAGAAAAATTAGGGTTTTTCGGCTTGAAACTAAATTTTACATTATTATTAAATGTTTTTTTAGGAGCAAATTTATTTGATTTTTTTTCTATAAAAACAGAATTTTTACCTTGAGTCTTTGCTTTTTCAATATTGGATATAGATTTTTTTAAGTTCCCAGACAATGTTAATTTTGTTTTTTTTTTCTCCATAAGTCATCCTTAATCTTTATAAACTTTTTCTCTTGCAGACATAATTAAGTTATCTGCTTCATTTTTAGATAGCGCAAAGTCTTCAAGATATCCTTTTATTTTTATCCTATCGCCCTTAATAATATCATACCCTCCAGTAAGTTCATCTGATGCTAAATCAGCAAAATCGTTTAATGTAAGGATTTTTTGTTCTCCTAAAGTAACAAGCATTCCAGGTGTCAAACCTTCATGCTCTATCAATTCGCTTTCAAGACCAAGATCTTTAATTTTTTTTGAAATTTCCTCTTGATCTTTTTGATATGACTCCTTCGCTCTATCTATTAGTTCTTTTGCGGTATCTTCTTCAATACCCTCAATTTTTATTAATGCCTCAACAGAGGAGTCTTTAATATCATCAATTGAAGAAAATCCCTCTGCTACAAGCAACTGCCCTAGGGTCTCGTCTAACTCCAAATTTTTTACAAAATTTTCAGTTTTCTCTTTAAACTCGGTTTGTCTTCTTTCTGAGTCCTCTTGATCGGTCATTATATTAATTTCAAAATTCATTAACTTCGTTGCCAATCTAACATTTTGACCTCTTCTACCAATTGCTTTGCTTAAATTTTCCTCTGTTAGAATTACATCAAGCTTTTTATTTTCTAAATCAACATTTACTCTCTGAATTTCTGCTGGTGACAGTGCATTTGATACTACAACTGCAGGATCTTCAGACCAATTTACTATATCGATTTTTTCACCTTGTAACTCGTTCACAACTGCTTGGACTCTGCTACCTCTCATACCAACACAAGCTCCGACTGGATCTAAAGAATTATCAATAGCTTTCACACAAATCTTTGCTCTACTGCCTGGATCTCTTGATGATGATATAATCTCAATCAACCCATCGTATATTTCTGGTACCTCTTGTATAAATAATTTTTCCATAAATTTTGGATGAGCCCTAGATAAAAATATTTGTTGTCCCCTTGGCTCTCTTCTCACATCATAACAATATGCTTTAATTCTATCTCCTGCTTTAATATTTTCTCTTGGTATCATCTCATTTTTTTGAATAATTGCCTCAGTTCTTCCTAAATCAACAATAACGTTTCCAAATTCTAATCTTTTTACTATACCGCTTAAAATTGTTTCTTTTTTATCTATAAAATCATTGTATTGCCTCTCTCTTTCTGCTTCTCTTACACTTGTACTTATTACCTGTTTAGCTGTTTGAGCAGCAATTCTTCCAAAATCAAACGTTGGCAAAGCTTGCAGAATAGTATCACCGATATTTTTATCTTTATTCTCATCACTTAATTTTTGAGCTTGTTGAAGACTAATTTCGGTATTTATGTTCTCAGGCTTTTCAACTATCACTAATTTTCTATAGATTCCAATATCTCCACTATCTCTATTTATTTGTACCTCAATTTCATTATCCTGGCCAAACTTAGATTTTGCAGCTTTTGCAATACCTGTTTCCATAGAATTGATAATTAACTCTTTATCTATAGATTTTTCTAAAGCCACTGCTTCTGCAATTCTTAATAGTTCTAATTTGTCTGAGCGTCTATTTAACATTTCTCCTACCAAAAAAAAAATGGGCCGAAGCCCATTTTTGAAATTTCAATAATGTAAGTGGAATATAGATATTTTTATTATATTTTCAACTTTTTACTTATTTAAATACTGAAGTCTTATCTGTTTTTTCCCATGAAAATGCACCGTTTGACTCTGGTTCCCTTCCAAAATGGCCATACGCAGCTGATTTTTCATATATAGGTTTATTTAGTCCTAACATTTCTCTTATACCTCTTGGGCTTAAGTCAAAGTTATCTTTAATAAGCTTTTCCACATGATTATTTTTTTCTTCGTCATTAGAAAATAGATCAACATATATTGATAAAGGTTTAGACACTCCGATAGCGTAAGCTAATTGTATCAAGCATTTATCAGAAATTTTTGAAGCTACAATATTTTTGGCTAAATATCTTGAAGCGTATGCTGCTGATCTGTCAACTTTGGTTGGATCTTTTCCAGAAAAAGCTCCACCACCATGTGGTGCGGCTCCACCGTAAGTATCTACAATTATTTTTCTTCCAGTTAGTCCAGTATCTCCATCCGGTCCTCCAATAACAAAATTTCCAGTTGGATTGATATATATTTCGTTTTCATCAAGGTTGCCTAATAAATTTTTTGGAATGGATTTTTCAATATAGGGGATGCAGAGTTCTTTTACTTTTGCTAAATTAACATCTTTAGAATGTTGCGTAGAAATTACCACTGATTTTACATTTGATGGAACTCCATCCTTATACTCAATTGTAATTTGGCTTTTTGAGTCTGGTTCTATTCCTTTAAGCTTTCCAGACTTTCTATCTTCAGCCATTAATCTTAAAATTCTGTGAGAAAAATGTATTGGAGCTGGCATAAGAACATCTGTCTCATTACATGCATAACCAAACATTATACCTTGGTCTCCTGCACCTTCATCTTTATTTCCTGAAGAGTCAACTCCCATCGCTATGTCAGCTGATTGAGAGTGTAAATGACATTCAATTTTAGTAGCTTCTTTGTAAGTGAAGCCATCTTGGTCATACCCAATATCCTTAATACAATTCCTAACTTTTGAAATTAATTCATCTTTATTGATATCTGGGCCTCTGGTCTCTCCTGCTAAAACAACTTTATTTGTTGTAGTCAATGTTTCGCAGGCTACTCTTGCTTGAGACTCCATGCCTAAATAAGTATCGACGACCATGTCAGAGATTCTATCACATACTTTGTCTGGATGACCTTCGGAAACAGATTCGCTTGTAAACAAATAATTTTTTTTCATTTTATTTTCCTTGTCTTTTTAAAAAAAAAATTAAGGTAATATAAATTAAGACTAAATAAAAGAATATATTATTACGACCATATGTTGAAAATACAGTCATTTCACTAAGCTTTTCAAAACCATATTCACTTAATGCACCACTAGAAGTTGACTTATTAATTTTTATAATTTTTCCTTTAGGATCTATGATAGCTGAAATTCCATTATTTGATGATCTGATAATACTTTTCCCTTCCTCTATAGCTCTAAAAACTGAATGAGCAAAATGTTGATGAGGTCCTATAGATTTTCCAAACCATCCATCTTCAGAAATATTAATTATTAAATCGTAATTATTAATTTCAGATAGTTTACCTGAATATATTACCTCATAACAAATTAATGGTAGTATACTCAAGTTAAAGTCATCGTTATTAATATTAATTATATCCCTTCGATCTCCTTTAGAAAATGACTGATAATTATTTGTAATGCTTCTCAAGCCAATTTTATTTAGAGCATTCTCAAATGGTAAAAATTCTCCAAAGGGGACAAGATAATTCTTGCGATATAATGCTTTTATATTTAATTCATTATCAACGATGGCTAAAGAATTATAAATTTTTAAATTATCGTCTTCATTCAAATCATTTATGCCTAATAAAATTAAATGCTTTTCACTAAATTTTTTAAAAAAAGTTTTATATTTATCAATATCGTTAAGGTATGTAGATGTAAGAGTCCCCTCAGGCCATATAAATAAGGTTGGTATTTCTTTTTCAGGATTACTGATTTTTATCATTTCATCAACAATTTCAGCCTCTTTTGAAGAGTCATAAAATCTTTTTATTTCGATATTTGAGGAAATTATTTTAATTTGAATATGTTTTTGAGTTTTTAAAATTCTATTATGATCGTTTATTCTCAATTCTCCGATTAAAAAAAATGACAGTAAAATTGAAAAAAAAACGAACGATAAAATTAATTCAAATTTTGTTTTTTTTAAAAACCAAATTGCAGGAATAAAAAAAAATGTAGTAGTAACTAAATTTAAGCCATATGTTCCAATAAACGAGGTCATTTGAATATATGAGATGTTATTTGATAAAGAATATAAAAATAAATTCCATGGAAACCCTGTAAAAATATGACCTCTTATAAATTCAAAGACCCCTAAGATTAAAGAGAAAATTAAAATTAAAGCTAAATTTTTAAATTTAAAAAAGAAAGACAATAAGTAAGCAGGTAGTGCAAAAAATAAAGACAAGAAAGATGGTATTATTATTATTGAAACAGGTATTAAAATTTTTAGACTTGTATCAAATGTTAGTGAAATTGCTATCCAATATAAACTGAATAAAAAATAACCAAAACCAAATAACCATCCATAAAAAAAATAATTTTTTTTGTCTAAATTTTTATTTTTAACTAAAAGAATAAAGAAAAAACTTAGAGTAAAAAAATTTATTAAAAACCAATTATATGGTGGAAGACTGAAAGAACTTAAACTTCCTAAAATGAAAACTATAAAGTATATGATTTTTTTATTATTAAATAATTTTTTCAATTTTTTTTTCTAATAAATTAAATAATTTATTTTCTTCTCTTTGCATTTTACTAAAATCGCTATTTTTTTTATGGTCAAAACCTAAAAGATGTAGAAAACCATGAATAAAAATTTTTACAACCTTATTTTTAAAATTTAAATTACTTATATTTTTTGGTTGGTTCATATAGTTGTAACTAATTATTATGTCACCAAGGTAAAATTTGTTTTTACCCACTCTATCATTGTAAGGAAATGAAAGCACATCTGTTGGTTTATTTTTTTTTCTAAATTTTTTATTCAATTTTCGAATTTTTTGGTTATCAGACAAAGAAAGTGAAAATAAAATTTTTTTTTTTTCAAATTTATACTTTTTTGGAAAAAATCTTAAAATTTTATTAAAAAAAAAATTTGCTCTTTTTATTTTTTTTTTCCACTTATTATTATCAATAACAACGTCAACTTTAATCATTGTTATTATTATCCGAATAAGCCTTGACAATCTTTGAGACTAAAGGGTGTCTGACTACGTCGGTGTGGTCGAAATCTACTACAGAAATTTCATTTAAATGTTGTAATAGTTTTTTGGATCTATTTAACCCTGATAAAGATTTATTAGGTAAATCTATTTGTGACGGATCACCATTAATTACTATTTTTGAGTTTTCCCCGATACGCGTTAAAAACATTTTAATTTGTGTATCTGTTGCATTTTGAGCCTCATCTAAAATTGCAAAAGAATTTTTAAGAGTTCTGCCTCTCATAAATGCAAGTGGAGCAATTTCAATATCACCAATTTCAATTTTTTTCTGAATTTTCTCAAAATCTAATAAATCATACAAAGAGTCATACAAAGGGCGTAGATATGGATCAACTTTTTCTCTCATATCGCCAGGTAAAAAACCTAATCTCTCACCAGCTTCCACCGCGGGTCTAGATAAAATAATTCTCTCGATTTTTTTATCTAAAAGCATTGTCAATGCCACTGCTACAGATAAAAAAGTTTTTCCCGTTCCTGCTGGACCTGTTGATATAATAATGTCACTGCTTCTTAAAGCTGAAACATATTTTTTTTGTTTTTCTGATCTTGGTATAACAGACTTTTTTGGAGTTTTTATAATGTACTCAATTTTTTTATCTAAATTATTATTTTCATTAATCATAAATTTACTTACTGATGAGATTATATCTTTTTTTTCTATCGATCCATTAATAATATATTGATCGCATAAAAATTGAATTGCATTTTTTATAATTTTAATTTTTTTATCATCACCTTTTGTTATTATTGAATTTCCTCTAAAATAAAGGTTTGTATTTGTTAAATTTTCAAGTTCTTTTAAATTTTTATTAAATTCACCTAGAATTCCCATCAAGAGTTCATTATTTGGAAATACAATACTTAAAGAATTATCCGAATAAACAAACTTTAGATTAGTACTAATTTTACTTTGGGTTTTATTCAATTCTATGCCGCCTCAACATCGTTAGTTAAAATTTCACCAAATAAACTATTTTGATTACTGTTGTTTATCTTAACTGGAATTATTTTTCCAACTAAACTTTCATTTCCGTTAAATATTACAGATGTCATATACTCATTTCTTCCAAAGAATTTATCTTGATTTTTCATTTTATTTTCAACTAAAACATTGACTTGATTATTTTCAAAGCTTTTATTTTTAATCTTTTGATTATTAAAAAGTATTTCTTGTAAAACTTTTAATCTTTCTTTTAAAATTTTTTTATCTATTTGATCATAGTTTGAGGCTGTGGTTCCTGGTCTTGGGCTAAATATAAATGAGTATGAGTTTAAAAATTTTAGATTTTTTACTAGCTTCAATGTTTCTTTAAAATCTTTTTCTGTTTCACCAGGATAGCCAACAATAAAATCACTAGAAAATTCAATTTTATTATTGATTTTTTTTAATCTTTCATAAACGTCAATATAATCTTCAACTTTATGTTTTCTGTTCATAAGATTTAATATCTTATTTGATCCTGATTGAATTGGCAGATGGATAAACGGCATTAGCTTTTTTGAGTTTTTGTAACAGTCTATTAAATCATCGCTCATATCTCTTGGATGTGATGTAATATATCTAATTCTCTTTAGCTCTTTTATATTTTCTAAGGCCATAATTAGATCTGATAATCTATATTCTTTTTTATTTTCTACGCTTGAGTATGCGTTTACATTTTGTCCCAATAAAATTATTTCCTTAGTGCCACTTTGTATTAATTGCTTTGCTTCATTTAAAATTTGGTAAAACGGTCTTGAATACTCAGGTCCACGTGTATAAGGTACTACGCAAAAGTGACAAAACTTATCACATCCTTCTTGAATTGTGATAAATGAAGATACATTACTATCTTGGTTTTTGATTTTACTCAAATAGTCAAATTTTGATATGGAGTCAAAATCAGTAATTTCATTTCTAATTTTATTCTTCTCAAAATTTTCAATTGTATAATTTAACTTATGATAGGATTGTGGCCCAATTACAAAATCAATATAAGGCTCTCTCTTTAACATTTCAGAATTTTCTGCTTGTGCAACACAACCCGCTACAATAACAATTGGTTTCACTTTTCCCTCAAAATTTTGTTTTACTCTACCTATTTCATGGTAAACTTTTTCTTTAGCCTTATCTCGAATGTGGCACGTATTAAGAATAAAACAATTGCTTAACTCTATTGATTTTGTCTCTGTAAAACCAATTTTTTTGATTGTATCTAAGATTCTATTTGAGTCATAAACATTCATTTGGCAACCAAATGTTTTTATAAATACTCTTTTTGACATTAATTAAGTTTTTTTTTTAACTCCATAAAGCTCAAGCTTGTGGTCAACTAACTCATAGCCATACTTCTCGGCGATTTTTTTTTGTAGTTCCTCTATATCATTATCAACAAATTCGATTATCTCTCCTGTTTTAATATCAATTAAATGATTGTGATCATCATTGATCTCGTATCTTGCCTTACCAGCTTTAAAATCATGTTTTACCAGTATTCCTGCCTCTTCAAAAAGTTTTACAGTTCTGTAAACTGTTGCGATGCTGATTTTTGGATCTATTTTTGACACTCTACTGTATAATTCGTCTACATCAGGATGATCTGACTCCCCATATGTTTCTTTTGACTCTGAAATTACACGAGCAATAATTCTTCTTTGCTCTGTAAGTTTCACGCCTTTTTCAATGCATTTTTTTTCTATTGTTTCTGACATCCACTAATTTAACTCTAATAAATCGGATTAATCAAATTTTTTTTAATTTTATATTTTCTACATAAATTTGGCAATTCTTGCCAATTTTTTAATTTTTCTTTATCATTTTCTGAAAAGTCTAAAATACTGAAACAATAATAATCAATATCTTTTGCTAGATGAATTCCTTTTACAATAGATAACGAGTTTCTTATACCGGCAAAACTTCCTGGCCCCCGATTTACATATATTTGATTTATACCTGATAATGCTGTTTTATATTTCTTTAAAAAATCGTTAATTAAAATTGTTATTTTATCAAAATTACTTTTGCTATTTTCATGACTACTAGTATAAATATTTTTATCATTGATTATGATTAATAAAATTTTATTACCTGTTGCATCAATTATTAATTTTTTCATTTTTTTTATACTTTTGAGTGACTCTATTGCACTCGAAAATGATAGTAAATATTATTCTGGAGAAGCCGGAACATTATCTCTCATGTATCATAGATTCAACGAGAATGAGTATCCATCAACAAATGTTAGAATGGAAATTTTTGAAAAGCAAATTCAAATTATAAAAAATAAAAAATATAAATTTGAAAACCCTGATGATTTTCAAAGGAATTTTGACAAGCCAAAGGATGAAAAAAAAATTTTGATAACTATTGATGATGCATTTTCGTCATTTTATGAAAACGCATGGCCATTTTTAAAGCAAAATAAAATTCCTTTTATTTTGTTTGTTTCAACGGAGCCGGTTGGAAAAAACGGTTATATGACTTGGAGGCAGATAAAAGAGGTTGAAAAAGAAAAATTTGCTTTTATTGGAAATCATTCACATTCTCATGAATATCTAATAGATTTTAGTTTTGAGAAGTTCAAAAGTGATATTAATCAATCAATTAATATTTTTAAAAAAGAGTTAGGTTATAACCCGGTATTCTATTCCCACCCTTTTGGGGAATACAGTTTAAACCATATTAATTTTATCAAGGAAAAATTCAAATTTGCTTTTGGTCAACATTCCGGTGTAATTGATTTAAA
Source organism: uncultured Pelagibacteraceae bacterium (assembly GCA_902628635.1). Classification (GTDB taxonomy): domain Bacteria; phylum Pseudomonadota; class Alphaproteobacteria; order Pelagibacterales; family Pelagibacteraceae; genus Pelagibacter. The sequence continues at coordinate 170,795 of CACONQ010000001.1, forward strand.
CAAAGATAAGTATCAACTTCCAAGGTTTCCAATTAACGAAAAATATGGGGATTTAGAAAGATTTAGTTTTGTTATTGATTTATTACCATTACAGTTTAAAAAAATGAGTCCAATTGATATGTATATAACTGATAATAACCCACCAAATTTAAAAATTGATTTTTTTGAGGAACAAAAAAATATAAAAAATATAAATTGTTTTTCTGACGAGGGAAACCAGTGGGAAAAATCTAAACTTACCTTTATTGGCAATTCTTTAAAAATAAATTTCAGAGATAAGTTTCTATTCAGAAGAGGAAGAGTTAACTGTTCTTTAAATGATAATGGATGGAGATGGTTTGGAATTCAATTTTCAGTCAAAACAAATTAAATTATATTTTTAAGTTGTACGCTGGTTGGTAATAGCTTGACTTTATCGAAATCTTGAAGAGAGTTTTGTTCAATTATTTTTTTTATAATTTTTGTGTATTCAACACCCGTGGCTGCATACTTATCTAAATAGTCCGCAAGGTCGAGACTGTTTAATTTTTGATCTCTCTCTCTCATTAAAGCTCTTGCTCTTCTAAATTCTCTATAGCTATTATGGGTATTCAGATTTCTTTGATATGCTCTTACAGATGCTTTGAGAACTTTAAATTTCATTACTTTATGAGATCCATCACTAGAGTCTGCTCCTGCAGGTTTTATTCCTTCTCCACTAAAAGTCCACTGTCCAAATAATGCATTTCCCTCAATTGCAAATCTCGAAGTTCCCCATCCTGTTTCCTTAGCAGCTTGAGCTAAAGCTAGAGATACTGGTATCTCGTCCATTCTAATTTTTAACGTTGATAAATTCTTATTAACTACACCATACTGTTTAAATTTTGAATTTAGCCATTTTATTTCACTATTTGAATTATTTTTTTTATTTAAGACTCTAAATAATTTTATTCTATCTAATTTTATTCTATTATTTTCTTCAAGAACTAAAGGTAAAATTATTTCTAAAAAAAGTTTTTTTTTTTCCTTTGTGCTTTCAATCTTTCTTATTTCCTCTGGTAACAAAGAGAGTTTAATAGGTTTAACCAATTTTGATTTTCTTATTTCATTTAGATCATATTCAGTATCTTTGAATAATTCTTTAACTGTTGATGCACTTAGCCTTACTGTATCTGTTGGCATTTCATCAAATGAAAAAATATCTTCGAATAAATTTTTAGTGTCTAAAATTTGATCAACATCCTCCTTTTCTTTGAGGGGCTTGCCGTCTAGTACTTTTTGAAAGTTAATTTTAGAGTTATTATCAATACTTTGTTTCACTACCTGGAGCTCCTTTTTTACATCTATCGATAAAGGTAGTAGAAAAAAAATTAATATTAAAACTAAACTGCTTGCAATTGTATAGTATAAACTTCTTAATTCATTAAAATTAAATAAATTTCTCTTTTTTTTTAATACAAAACCTCGTTCGCTTATTATTTTTTTTATTTGCTTTAGATTAATTTTTGGTTTTTTTAAAATTTTGAGATTAATTTTGGAATTATTAAACATATCTAATTCTAAATAGCTTCGACCTGTTTAACATCTGGAATGTAATGCGTCAAAAGATTTTGGACACCTTGTTTTAAAGTTATAATAGAGCTTGGGCAACCAGAACAACTTCCACGTAATTGTACCTTAACTACACCATTCTTGAATTCTATAAATTTAATATCACCTCCATCTCTTGCTACTGCAGGTTTAATCTTTGTATCTAATATTTTAATAATTTGTTTTTCAACTTCCTTAAGATTTTCAACATTTACAACTGATGGTTTTTTATCAATAATAATTTCTTTTCCATTCGCGTAATACTCATTTAGTAATGCTAGTACAATATGTTTAATATCTTCCCAATCTATATCTTCTCGCTTGTTTATTGATAAAAAATCCTCGGTTAAAAAAATGCTTTCAACACCCCTTATAGAAAAGATATTTCTTAACAAAATATTATCTGTCATTTCATTTTTTGTAATTTCTATAGATCCGATTGATGATACTTTTTTACCAGTAATAAACTTCAAAGAATTTGGGTTTGGGGTTTTTTGGGTTTGTATGAACATAATGTTTATATAGTCACTAATTCTCAATTTTAAATATCATAATTTAAAAACCTATAATTTTTTTTAGATTTTCAACTTTTAATTTTGCCATTTTTTCTGCCTTTTTAGATCCATTTAATAAAATATTATCTATAAATTGAGGATCTTTTTCTAATCTTTTAATTTCTTCGGATATTGGTGAAATTTTTGCCACGACTATTTCTGCTAAATCATTTTTAAATTCAGAAAAATTTTTCCCACTAAATTGATCAATAGTATTTTTTAGATTTTGATTGGATAAACTAGAATAAATACTCAATAAATTCTCAATTTCAGGTCTTTTATTTAGATTGTTTTCATCTACTGGCATTGGGTCATTATCTGTTTTTGCTTTTTTAATTTTATTAATGATTTCATCTTTGGTATCCTTAAGGTTTATTCTGCTTAAATCAGAGGGGTCTGATTTACTCATTTTTTTTGTTCCGTCTTTTAAGCTCATTATTCTAGCAAAGTTTTTTTGAATTAATGGTTCGGGAATTTTAAGAAAATCTGGACGCTCATAATCTGAATTGAATTTTTTAGCAATATCTCTTGATAATTCTAAGTGCTGTTTTTGGTCTTCTCCTACTGGAACATGAGATGCATCATACAAAAGAATATCCGCAGCCATTAAAACTGGGTAGATGTAAAGTCCTATACTTGCTTTTTCTTTATCCTTTCCTGCTTTCTCTTTAAACTGGGTCATTCTATTTAACCAACCCATTCTTGCGACGCATCCAAGTATCCAGGATCCTTCTGAATGAGCTGGTACTAGTGATTGATTAAAAATTATGCTTTTTTCTGGCTCGATACCACTTGCTAAAAATGCTGCAGTTGTTTCCCTTATATTATCTTTTAGTTCTTTAGGATTTTGCTTAACAGTTATTGCATGTAAATCTACAACACAAAAAATACATTGATTATTTTTTTCGTTTTGAAGATCTACAAAATTTTTAATTGCTCCGATATAATTACCTAAATGCAAATTACCAGTTGGCTGAACACCAGAAAATATTTTTTTAGCCATAAATCAATACTTTAATTTAATATCCGATATTTTGAAAGCTTTAGTAAGGATCGATATCATAATATAAATTATAAATGTTAAAACCACTATAGCGAGCATAGTAACTAGCTTATAGCCACTTTCGAAAGCTAGATATTCTTGAGTCAGTTCAATTAGATAATAAAATATAAATGATGTTATCACTGAAACTAAGACAATTCTTATAAAAGAAATAATAATATCTAACTTAAAGTTAAAGTAATTTTTATAAATTAAATAAAACAATAACAATATTGAGTTTAACCAGGATGACATGGACGTTGCTATAGGAATTATTATAAATCCAATTTTATTAAAGAAATATAAGCTTATAATTATATTAAAAATTACAGAAATTAATGAAAAGTAAAATGGAATTTTAGTATTCTGTCTTGCAAAAACAAAACTTGAAAAAACTTTAATAAATGCAAATGCAGGTAGTCCTAGAGCAAAATAAAAAAGAGCATTGGCTGAATTTTTAACACTTAAAATATTAAAAGAACCGTACCCAAAGAGAGAGGATGTTATTTCCTTTGATGCAATTAATAATGCAAAAGTTGCTGGAATACTTAAAAATAAACTAAGCTCCAGTGACTTATTTTGAATTAGATTTATTTTATTTTTATTTTTTTCTTTAACATATCTACTAAGGTTAGGAAGCAATATTGTACCTATTGCTATTCCTGCTATAGCCAGATTAATTTGATAAATTCTATCTGCATAATATAAATAAGAAACTGCACTTGCCTGAAATGATGCAATAATCGTTCCAACTAGAATATTAATTTGAGTTACGCCAGAGGAAAAAATACTTGGTAATAGTTTAGTAAAAAATAACTTTACATTTTTTGTTAGTTTAAATTTTAATGATATATTTAAACTAACGAAGTCTTTAACGAACCAGATCAACAATAAAAATTGAATTATTCCCGAAATAGTTACTCCGTAAGCTAAATATTTCACAAGATCGTCATTTAAATATCTGCCAAAAAGTAATATTAAAATTAAAATTATATTTAAGACTATTGGTGCCGCAGCTGATAGTGCAAACTTATTATGCGAATTTAGTATTGCTGCAAAAAAAGATGCTAAACTTATAAAAAATAAAAAAGGAAATGTTATCCTAGTTAGATAAATTGTAAGTTCAAGTTTTTCAGAATTTTCTGTAAAGCCTGGAGCAATCAAAAGTACGAACCATGGCATAAAAATTTCAATAATTAAAATTAAAAAAAGTAAACCAATTATTAGAATGTTATATATTTCGTTAGCAAATTTTTGTGATGGCTTTTTTCCTTTTGAAAGTTCTGCTGAATAAAGAGGTACAAAAGCAGCATTAAATGTTCCCTCTGAAAATAATCTTCTGAAAGTATTTGGTATTCTAAAGGCAACAAAAAATGCATCAGCAATTGGACCAGACCCCAAAAATATTGCTATAAATAAGTCCCGCAAATATCCAAGAACTCTACTTAATAAAGTGAAGAAGCTAAATGTCCCGGTTGACTTAATAAGATTCATAAATCATATTAGTCTTAATTTAGCTCTATTTGTATAGCTAATTGTATTAAATGAAAAAAAATAAAATTGAACATTATTCTGATAAAGAGGCATTAGAATTTCATAATTATAACAAATCTGGAAAAATCGAGATCGTTTCCTCAAAACCAATGACAACTAAAAGAGACTTGGCCCTTGCCTACTCTCCTGGTGTGGCCGCACCTGTAAAAGCAATTTATAAAAATCCTGACTTAGCTTATGATTACACGACAAAAGGTAATCTTGTTGCGGTAATAAGTAATGGGTCTGCAATATTAGGCTTGGGAAATTTGGGTGCAATCGCGTCTAAACCAGTAATGGAGGGAAAAGCTGTTTTATTCAAAAGATTCGCAGATATAGACTCAATAGATTTAGAAATTGACTCAAATGATTCTGATGAAATTATTAAATCTATTAAGAATTTTTCAAAAAGTTTTGGTGGTATTAATCTTGAAGATATTGCTGCTCCAGATTGTTTTATAATTGAAAAAAAATTAAAAGAGATTTTAGACATCCCTGTTTTTCATGATGATCAACACGGGACTGCAATTATTACATGTGCTGCGTTAATTAATGCGATCGATATAGCAAAAAAGGATATTAAAAAAATTAAAGTCGTAGTAAATGGAGCAGGAGCCTCAGCAATGGCATGTACCAACCTTTTTATAAAAATAGGTGTTACAAGAAAAAATATTACGATGGTAGATAGAAAAGGAGTAATCCACAAAAAACGTGATGGTCTTAATCAATGGAAGGCTGCTTTTGCTATAGACACAAAAGATAGAACATTAAAAGATGCGATTAAAAATGCAGATGTGTTTTTGGGTCTCTCCTCCGCTGGTGTTTTAAAGAAGGATATGGTCAAGCTGATGTCAAAAAATCCAATAATTTTTGCCTGTGCCAATCCAGATCCAGAAATCACACCTGAGGAAATAGAAGAGGTGAGAAAAGATGTGATAATTGCAACTGGAAGATCTGATTACCCAAATCAAGTTAACAATTTAATTGGCTTCCCTTATATTTTTAGAGGGGCATTGGACGTTAGAGCAAAAACTATAAATGAAGAAATGAAAATTGCAGCTGTGAAAGCAATTGCTTCTTTAGCAAGAGAACGTGTTCCAGATGAAGTTGTTGCAGCAATGGGAGGGGAAAGACCGACCTATGGAAGAGAATATATTATACCTTCTACTTTTGATCCAAGATTAATAAGTGTCATACCAGTTGCTGTTGCCAAAGCAGCAATTAAAACTGGAGTTGCAAGAAAGAAAATTGATAATTTTAATATTTATTCTGAGCAACTCAAACAAAGGCTTGATCCTTCCGTAACGATTATGCAGGGGATAAATAATCAAATTAAAAAAACTCAAAAAAAAGTTGTTTTTGCAGATGGAGAAGATGAAAATACTTTAAAAGCAGCTATAGCATTTAAAAATGCAGGCTTAGGAGTACCTTTAATTGTTGCAAAAGAAGAAATTATTAAAAAAAAACTTAAAGAGATTGGATACAGCGAAAACTTTAATATTGAAATTGTGAATGCGAAAAAAAATAAAATTTTAAGAGAAAAATACATAAAATTTCTATTTAATAAATTACATAGAAAAGAAGGTTTGCTCGAGAGAGATTGTGATAAAATGACTAGAAACGATAGGGTAATATGGGCTTCATGCATGGTTGAGTGTGGAGATGCAGATGCAATGGTAACTGGTAATACTAGACGATATTCTCAATCATTAAAAAAAATAACTAAAGTTATTGATGCTAGACCAGGTGAAATAATGTTTGGACTAAATATGGTAGTCAGTAAAGGCAAAACTGTTTTCATTGCTGACACAACAGTTCACGAGTACCCTTCATCAAAACAGTTAGCAGAAATTGCAAAATCTGCTGCAAGAGTTGTGAGATTATTCGGTTTTGATCCAAAAGTTGCTTTCTTATCCCACTCTACATTCGGTCAACCTATTACCAGCAGAACAAAACATATAATAGATGCCGTTGATATTTTAAAAAAAATGAATGTCGATTTTAAATTTGATGGAGATATGCAACCAGATGTGGCACTTAATGCTGAGTATAAAGATCTCTATCCGATGTCAGAAATTGTTGGAAACGCTAACGTGCTTATCATGCCTGGACAGCATAGTGCTGCCATCTCTTACAAGATAATGAAAACTTTAGGAGATGTTAAAGGTATAGGACCTTTATTGATTGGACTAGGTAGAGCAATTGAAGTTGCGCCTCTAAGATCTTCAACATCAGATATACTTAATCTTGCATCTGTAGCAGCATACTCCTCAGGTATAATTAACTATGGAAAAATAAATTAAGAAAATGTTAACAGAATTATTGCTGTTAATAATTTTATATTTTACATTTCTTTGGGCCTCTGCTTGGATAAGATATTTTAATAATTTAGATGCAAGATTTGGTGATACTATTTGGAGGTGGAGCTACGACTATCCAGTTAAAGGAAAAAGAGATATTTCAAACTTAGATGATGAAAATTTTGTAATACTCAGAAGAAAAAGAAATCGTGCAGTTACAATAATGTACTGGATTTTTTTTCTAAGTTTTTTTATTTTTATGTCTTTTATGAGTAAAATTTTGTTTTTAATTTTAAATTAGTTTTTTTGTATTCTTAAATCTTCAACTAATAAAATACTGGCAACGACTTTATCTACATCTAGTATTGATTTAGCTTCTTGAATGACTTGTTTCATCTCATCCTTATCTTGCGCAATACCATATATGTAAATTTTCTTTTTATAAGTATCTATATTGTAATTTGTGGATTTAATTTTTTTGTTTACAATCATTGCAGTCCTTAATTGACTTGTAATTAGAAGATCTTTGGCTGATTGTTTAAAATTAAATTCCTCTTTAATAATTATATTATTTTTAACTGATCTCACGCCATTGGTTTCCCAAGCCATTTTTGTAATTTGTAGTTTTTCTTCAGGATCTTCAACTTTTCCAGTTATAAAAATTCTGCCATCTAATACTTTTGTATTTATTGATAAAACATATTTTTTATCTTTTAGAAGTAATCTTGATGATAAGTTTTTTTGCATTATATTATCATCTATTTGTGTACCTATTGATCTTGGATCTAAAGCTACACTTACCCCCGTTCCAAATATTCCTTGGGAAGAAGTTCCAACGCAACTTGTTATAAATAATAATAATAATAATATTTTAAAAGTAATATTAACTTTCATTTTTTATATTTAAGCAAAAATTATAGATTTCTTTTTTGGAAATCTTTTTATTTTTACTAATTATTTTTATTATATCTTTTATACTAGATTTTTTTATTAATTTTTTAATTTTTTTCTTATCTTTAGTATCCAGAAAATTTTCATTATCAAGAGCTAATGGAGAAAAAACCAATGTAATCTCACCCTTAAGGTTTATATTTAATTTATCAACATCATTTACGTTGACCCGAAAATATTCCTCATACAATTTTGTTATTTCCTTACAAATTACAAGTTTTCTTTTAGAAAAGTATTTCTTAATTTCAGTTTTCTTTTTTTCGAATTTTTTCGCAGATATAAAAAAAACTATTGAACAATTCAAATTTGCTAATGTCTTTAAATCATTCTCTAATTCATTTTTCTTTTCTGGAAAAAAACCATAAAAAAAATATTTACCAGTAAATCCACTGACTGAAAAAGCAGCCGCTACAGAGCTCGCTCCTGGAACGCTATAAATTTTTATGTTTTCTTTAATCGCCTCATTTACTAACACAGATCCAGGATCAGAAACACATGGTGTTCCTGCATCAGATATTAAAGAAATAATTTTATCCGACTTTAATAAACCAATTAATTTTTCAAGGTTTTTTTTCTCATTAAATTTATGATTTGATATAAGTTTATTTTTAATCTTGTACTTCTCTAATAACTTTTTTGAAACTCTTGTATCTTCACAAACTATAAAGTGTGATTGGCTTAAAACATCTATAGCTCTAAAAGAAATATCAGAAAGATTACCAATTGGTGTGGAAACAACATAAAGACCATTTTCTAACTTATTTTTGTTAAAATCAGTGAATGAAATCATTACTTATTATAATTATAATAAACATAATAAAATGAAAGAATTTTATAAAAAAATACTGAAAATCTTATTTGTTTTTATCGCTTCGATTAATTCAGCAAGTTCTGAAGAAGTTGTTAAAATTGGTTTATTAGTGCCACTGTCAGGTGAGTCATCATACATAGGCCAATCAATAATTCAGTCTGTAAGACTGGGAATTAATAAAATTAATAATGATAGATTGTTAGTTGTACCAAGAGATACAAAATCAGATCAATCCACAACATTGAAAGTTGTGGATGAGCTATATTCTGAGGGAACAAAAATTTTTATTGGCCCAGTATTTAATAAAAATTTAAAAGAATTAGATAAATTTCAAGATGCTACATTTTTATCTTTTACAAATAAAGTTTTAGGTAATCCAAATAATGTTATTAGCTCAGGTATAAACGCTAAATCTCAATTTGATGCAATTAAAAAATATCTTGAAATGAATGATTTAGATGGCACTTTAGTTTTGATACCTAAAAAAAATTTTAAAGAGGAAGTTGAGGAGGCGATAATTAAATCTAGACTAAAAACAAAAAAAATATTTTATTACGATGCAGAACCTACTAAACTTACAAAACAAATTGAAAAAGTAACAAAATATAAAATAAGAAAAAGAAACCTTGAGGATGAAATAAAAAGAGTTGAAAACTCAGATGAAGATAATAAGGAAAGAAAGCTCGAGATACTAAATAAAAAAGATACTCTTGGTAGAATTGGATATGACTCAATTATAATTGCAGACTTTAATGAAAGTTTAAAAAGTGTCACAACATCATTGTTATATACTGATGTATCTCCAAAAAAAGTTGCTTTTATATCTTTAAATCAGTGGTTTGATGAGACTTTGTTTAGAGAAAAAACATCACAACCAATTGCCTTCCCTTCAATTAATAGAGAAAATTACTTTAGTTTTAGAGATGATTATAAGAAAATTTATAATGAAAGTCCTAGTCAAATAGGAATTCTTGGATATGATTTGATCGGATTAATTTACTATTTACTTTTAAAAAATGATTTTGAGGTTAACAACAAATTGTTTACTGAAGATAATAGATTTAAAGGTGTATCAGGGGTATTTGAAATAAATAATCAAAAGATTAATCATATTCTCACATTTTACCGCGTAGAAGATGGAAAGTTTAAAAAAATTTTCTAATTTTTTTAAAAGCTTTTGACCTATGGTCAATTTTAAATTTTAATGATGGTTTCATTTGACCAAAAGTAATTTTTTTTCCATTTGGGATAAAAATTGGATCATAACCAAATCCATTTTTTCCCTTTTTAAAATTTGATATTTTCCCCTCTACTTTTCCAGTTGATTGAAATGTTTTAAAATTTTTCCCATATATTGTAATAGCGCAAATAAACCTCGCCTTAATCTTTTTCTTTTTCCAAAATTTATTTTTTTGATTAAGTTTTCTGTAAACTTTTTTAATAGCAAGATTAAAATTATTTTTTTTTCCCCCCCATCTTGCTGAGTATATGCCCGGTGCTTTGTCTAAAAGATCAATTTCAAGACCTGAATCATCGGCTATACAAATTTTTTTTGATTTTTTAGAAAAATATCTAGCCTTAATTAATGAATTCTGTAAAAAAGTTTTTCCAGTTTCTTTTGGACTAGATAAATTAAAAGATCTTGTTGTAAAAATCTTTACTTTTTTTGGAAGCAAAGCCTTAATTTCCCTTACTTTTCCTTTATTATTTGATCCTATAAGAACTTCGGTAATTTTTTTAATTTTCATCTAGTAATTTAATATTTTCTTACCATATAGATTAATATGGAAAAAGAGGAAATTAAAAATAAAGATCAAAATAATACTGAAGAAGTCATTAAAGATAAATCTGAAATTAAAAATTCTGAAGAGAAAGATGTAAAAAAACAACAAACTCCCGAAGAGAAAATTAAAGATCTAGAAGATAAGGTTACAAGAATATATGCAGATATGGAAAATCAGAGAAGAAGATATGAAAAAGAAAAAGAAGAGGCATTTGAATACGGTGGATTTTCTTTTGCAAGAGAATCTTTGAATTTAATTGATAATTTAGAAAGATCAAAAGTAGCACTTCAAAATGATAACGAATTAAAAAATACCGAAGCTTTAAAAAAAATTATAGAGCATTTGGAGATCATAAATAAAGACATGTTATCTATTCTAAAAAAAAATAATATTGAAGTCATTAAGTCAATCAACGAAAAACTTGATCCGAATTTTCATCAAGCAATGATGGAGGTTGAAGATGACGCGAAAGACCCGGGCACAATAGTTCAAGAAATTCAAAAGGGTTTTATGATGAAAGATAGACTTTTAAGACCAGCTTTAGTTTGTGTATCTAAAAAAACCCAAAAAAGTACTGAAAATTCAGAAAAAAAAGATCAAAAAGAGGTAAATAATGACAAAAAATAAGGAGTTCAAAGCTTGTAGATTAAAAAATAACTCCTATATGAGTTTCATTATTAAAAACTTATGAGCAAAGTAATAGGAATAGACTTAGGAACAACAAACTCTTGTGTGGCCATAATGGATGGTACTCAAGCTAAAGTATTAGAAAATGCTGAGGGTGCTAGAACTACTCCTTCGGTAGTCGCTTTTACCGACACCGAAGAAAAGTTAATAGGGCAGCCAGCTAAAAGACAGGCAGTTACAAATCCTGAAAATACAATTTTTGCAGTTAAAAGATTGATTGGAAGAAACTTTGAAGATCCAACTGTGAAAAAAGATTTAGAAACTGCACCTTTTAAAATTATTAATTCTGATAAAGGCGATGCATGGATAGAGTCTAAGGGAAAAAAATATTCACCTTCTCAAATTTCAGCATTTGTACTACAGAAAATGAAAGAAACAGCAGAAAAATATTTGGGACAAGAGGTCTCCAAAGCTGTCATAACAGTTCCTGCATACTTTAATGATGCTCAAAGACAGGCAACAAAAGATGCCGGAAAAATTGCTGGTTTAGAAGTTTTAAGAATTATAAATGAACCAACCGCTGCCTCACTAGCTTATGGTTTAGATAAAAAAAAACAAAATAAAAAAATTGCTGTTTACGATTTGGGTGGAGGTACATTCGATGTATCAATTCTAGAATTAGGTGATGGCGTATTTGAGGTAAAATCAACTAATGGAGATACTTTTTTAGGTGGTGAGGATTTTGACAATACTATTGTTGATTACTTATTAAATGAATTCAAAAAAGAAAATGGTATAGATTTAAAATCAGATAAACTAGCGTTACAGAGATTAAAAGAAGCAGCTGAAAAAGCTAAAATAGAATTATCTTCAGCAACACAAACTGAAATAAATTTGCCGTTCATTACTGCTGACAAAACTGGTCCAAAACATATAAATTTAAAAATGACTAGAGCAAAACTCGAGGCTTTAGTTGAAGAACTTATTACGAGGACTATTCCTCCTTGTAAGACCGCTCTTAAAGATGCTGGATTATCAGCTGGCGAAATTGATGAGGTAGTATTAGTTGGAGGAATGACAAGAATGCCGAAAGTTGTTGAAGAGGTAAAAAACTTTTTTGGTAAAGAACCAAATAAATCAGTTAATCCTGACGAAGTAGTTGCTATGGGAGCCGCAATACAAGCAGGTGTCCTTCAAGGCGATGTAAAAGACGTACTTTTATTAGATGTCACTCCTTTATCATTAGGTATTGAAACATTAGGTGGCGTATCTACTAAGTTGATTGATAAAAATACTACTATTCCAACAAAGAAAAGCCAGGTATTTTCTACTGCTGAGGACAACCAGCCAGCGGTATCTATAAGGGTATTGCAAGGTGAAAGAGAAATGGCTGCAGATAATAAAATTTTAGGTAACTTTGAGTTAGTTGGTATAGCACCGGCACCTAGAGGTGTTCCTCAAATTGAGGTGACTTTTGATATAGACGCAAATGGAATTGTGAATGTTTCAGCTAAGGACAAAGGCACAGGTAAAGAACAAAAAATCCAAATACAAGCATCTGGTGGTTTGAGTGATGAAGAGATCAATAAAATGGTCAAAGAAGCTGAAGCAAATAAGGATGCGGATAAGAAAAAAAGAGAAGCTGTAGATGCTAGAAACCAGGCAGATACTTTAATTCACTCTACAGAGAAAAATTTAAAAGAGCATGGAGCAAAAGTTTCTGAGGCGGATAAGAAAGCAATTGAAACTGCTGCTTCTAATTTAAGAAATGCATTAAAAGGAACAGATGTTGAGGAAATTAAAAAGAAAACGCAAGAATTAGTTCAATCTTCAATGAAATTAGGTGAAGCAATTTATAAATCTCAACAAAGTGCTAAACCTGGAGATGCACCAAAAGATAATAAACCAGAGGGAAAAAAAGACGATAACGTTGTTGATGCAGACTTTGAAGAAGTAAAAGACGAGAATAAAGAAAAAAGCGCGTAAGTTTTTACAACTATTTGTCTATAATTATTTATGGCAAAAAGAGATTACTACGAAGTCTTGGGTATCAATAAAAGCGCATCAGCGGACCAAATTAAATCAGCTTACCGGAAATTAGCGGTTAAATATCATCCTGATAAAAATAAAGGCGATAAAGCTTCTGAGGAGAAATTTAAAGAAGCTTCGGAAGCTTATCATGTTCTGTCGAATGCTGAGAGAAAACAAAATTATGATAATTTTGGTCACGCAGCGTTTGAGAATGGTGGTGGCGGTAGAGGAGGATTTGGAAATTTTGATTTCTCTAGTAGCTTCTCAGATATTTTTGAAGACTTTTTTGGAGAAGGTTTCGGTGGCGGCAGAAGATCTAGACGGTCAAACAATAGAGGTTCAGATCTTAGATATGATTTATCTATAACATTGGAAGAGGCATATTCTGGTAAAAAACAGGATATAAAATTTTCAACATCTGAAAAATGTGCTACTTGTAAAGGATCAGGATCTAAACCTGGAACAAGTGCAAGCTCATGTTCAATGTGTGGGGGTCATGGTCAAGTAAGATCAAGTCAGGGATTTTTTACAGTCCAACAAACATGTCCTCAGTGCTCAGGTTCTGGCGAACAAATAACAAATCCGTGCTCAGAGTGTAGTGGACAAGGAAAAAGGCAGGCGTCTAAAAGATTGTCAGTTACAATTCCAAAAGGAGTTGATGATGGAACAAGAATAAGACTTTCAGGTAAGGGAGAAGCAGGAACTAAGGGAGCTGGAAGTGGAGATTTATATCTATTTATAAATGTTTACTCTCACGACTTATTCAAAAGGTCCGATGAAAATTTATTTTTTGAATGTCCAATATCAATCGCAGATGCTGCTCTTGGTACCTCAATAGAAATTCCAACAATAGATGGTGGTAAAGCAAAAATAAAAATACCAGCTGGAACACAAAGTGGTAAACAGTTTAGATTAAAGGGTAAAGGTATGCCTTATATGAGAGGCAGCGGAAATGGAGATCTTTATATCCAAGTTAATACTGAAGTACCTATTTCTTTAAACAGAGAGCAGAAAGAGCTACTTGAAAAATTTAGAGAAATTGAGAATGAAAAATCAAACCCAAGTATTAAAAAATTCTTCCAAAAAGCAAAAAGTTTTTGGAAAAATTAAATTATGGGTTTAGAGGAAATAGTTCCAGCAATAGCTTTGATTGCAGTTTTAATCCTGGTTCTACCAGGTTTCATTAGCTCCAATTCGAAAAAAAAGTTGTTTTTTAAAAACTTAGGTATTTGGGCTATAATTGTATTATCAGTTGTGATACTTTCATATCTTATCTTCAAATGAAAAAAATTAATTTAGCTATAACAGGTTGTTTAGGTAGAATGGGTCAGCAGCTCATTAAATCTTCCAAATCAGATAAGGCATTTAACCTTGTCACTCTTACTGAAAGCCGATTAATTAAAAAAAAAATTTCAGGAATTACACCAGGCTTGAATAATTTAGATTCATTTAAGAAAGTTAGTTTAATAATTGATTTCACAGTTCCTAAATGCACTTTTGAAGTTCTTAAAATAGCTCAAAAACTTAAGAAAAGAGTAGTAATAGGGACTACCGGATTTAGCAAAAAAGAGGAAGCATTAATTAAAAAATACTCAAAAAAAATACCAATTTTAAAGGCTGGTAACATGAGTTTAGGTATAAATCTTTTAATGTATTTAACTGAAATTACATCAAAATCACTAGGAAACAACTTTCTAAGCAAAGTTTTCGAAGTCCATCATAAACATAAAAAAGATCATCCGTCTGGTACAGCTTTAATGCTTGGCAAAGGTATCGCTGATGGTAGAGGGAAAAATTTATATAAAATCATGGGCAATAAATATTTTAACAAAAAAACATTTCCTTACTCAAAAAAAATCAATTTTAATTCACTTAGAAGAGGCGAAGTTGTAGGTGAACATGAGGTAAAATTTTCAAGTGGAAAAGAAATAATAACTCTAAATCATGAAGCATTTGATAGAGCTTTATACTCTGAGGGAGCATTAACTGCTGCGAAATGGCTTATAAATAAAAAACCAGGTCTTTATTCAATGAGAGATGTATTAAATTTTAAATAATTAATGAATGAAGCAAGCAAAGTTAAAATAATACTTAAAACATTAAATAAGATTTATCCAAAAACACCTGTACCTCTAAAACATAGAAATAATTTTACTTTGTTGGTTTCGGTTTTACTCTCAGCTCAATGTACTGATGTAAATGTTAATAATGTAACTAAAGGTATTTATCCAAAATATAACAAACCTGAACATTTTGTAAAATTAGGGAGAAAAAAAATTGAAAAGTTAATCAGAAGTATAGGAATATTCAGGATTAAAGCGAAGAGTATATATAATCTCTCAAAAACTCTAGTTGAAAAGTATAAAGGCAAAGTGCCTAAAACTTTTGAGGAATTAGAGGAACTTCCAGGTGTTGGACACAAAACTGCTAGCGTTGTGATGGCACAAGGTTTTGGTCACCCAGCTTTTCCTGTAGACACTCATATTCACCGATTAGCACAAAGGTGGGGACTTACTAATGGTAAAAACGTTGTTCAAACCGAAAAAGATCTTAAAAGAGTATTTCCAATGAAATATTGGAATAAATTACATCTTCAAATAATTTTCTACGGAAGAGAGTATTGTAAAGCTAGAGAATGCTACGGAATAACTTGTAAAATTTGTACTAGTTGTTATCCTAATAGGAAAAAACCAATCAAAACTAAGAAAGCCTGATATGAAAATTTTAGGGATAGGAAACGCAATAGTAGATGTAATTTGTAAAGTTGAAGATGACTTTATAACTAGGAATAAATTAACAAAAAGTACTATGAAACTAATATTTGATGAAAGTGAATTCAAAAAATTGCTCTCAAATCTTAAAATAGAAAAAACTGTTTCAGGTGGCTCAGTTGCAAATTCAATTGTTGGGTTATCACAACTTGGAAATGAGGTTGGATTTATAGGTAAAGTTAATGATGATGAACTTGGAAGTAAATATGAAGACGGTTTAAAACAAGAGAATGTTAAATATTTTTACTCAAAGAAAAAAGAGGATTTACCCACAGGAACTTGCTTAATTTTAGTAACCCCAGACTCTGAAAGAACAATGTGCACTTTTTTAGGAACTGCGGGTAAAATAAATGAAAACGATGTTAATTCAAATGCAATTAAACAAAGTGAAATAATTCTTTTAGAGGGATACCTTTGGGATGAAGGAGAGCCAAAAAAAGCTTTTGAAAAAGCAATTCTTAGTGCAAACAAAGTGGCAATGTCTTTATCAGATCAATTTTGTGTTGATCGGCATAAACCACATTTTTTAGAATTAGTTAAGAATAAATTAAATATAACATTCGCCAATGAGCAAGAAATTATGTCATTAATAGATGCAAAATCTTTTGATGAGGTAATAAGTTTTTCAAAATCCCTTGGTAAAATAATTGTATTAACTAGAGGCGAAAAGGGTGCAGTTGCAATTAATGGTAATGAAGTTGTTGAATGTGGAGTTAAGCAAGGTTTAAAAATTGTTGATTTAACAGGTGCTGGAGATCTTTTTGCAGCAGGTTTTTTGCATGGATACGTTAATAAAATGTCTCTAAAAGATAGCCTTAACAAAGGTACTGAAATGTCCTCTAAAGTAATCCAACAAATTGGAGCTAGACTCTAAAAATTATTTTTTTTGTCTTTTAAAACTACCTTTACCTTTTTTAGGTTTAACTACCCTGGGCTTGTAGCGCTTTGACATTAAATTTTTAGCTACTAAATTTTTTTTTTTCATTTAAATTTTATATCCACTTTTTGAACTGATTAAAAAATTGTCATCTTTGAATGTATCTTTTATTTTTTTTCTTAATCTATAAAC
>CACONQ010000002.1 GCA_902628635.1 uncultured Pelagibacteraceae bacterium
ACTTCATCCTCACTCACATCAAGTCGACTCGCAATATCCTTTACGTGCTCATTTTTAAGATCACCCTCTGTCTTAGGTGCAATCTGATTTTTTAGTTTCTTAAGGTTAAAAAATAATTTTTTTTGAGCTGCGGTTGTTCCAATTTTAACTAAACTCCAGGATCTTAGAATATACTCTTGAATAGATGCTTTTATCCACCACATTGCGTAGGTTGCTAAACGAAAACCTTTTTCTGGTTCAAATTTTTTTACAGCTTGCATTAATCCAATATTACCTTCTGAAATCATTTCACTTACTGGTAAACCATAGCCTTTGTAACCCATTGCGATTTTTGCAACTAGCCTCAAATGACTCGTGACTAATTTTTCTGCAGATTTTACATTTCCTGTAGCTTTCCAATTTTTTGCAAGCATATATTCCTCTTCAGCATCAAGCATTGGAAATTTTTTTATCTGATCAAGGTAAGCAGTTAAGCCACCTTCATTTGATAACGCAGGAAATTTAAATGTTGTAGAACTCATGACACTTATTTAATAAAATTTTATAATTTTACAATGGGTTTTTTTAAGCATTTTTAAGGCTTTTTATTATATTTTCTAAATCTTCAGGTAAATTTGATGTAAATTCCATATTTTCGTTTTTAACTGGATGAACAAAGCCTAATGTTTTGGCATGAAGAAATTGTCTTTTTAAATTTATTAATTTTTTCTCAACATTTTTGTCTATATCTTTAAATTTTTTAAATTTTTTTTTATATTTTTTATCACCTAAAATATTATTACCCTTATAAGACATATGAACTCTTATTTGATGAGTTCTTCCTGTTTCTAATTTACATTCCACAAAACTAAAAGTTGGTATTTTTTTTTTTTCAAATACTATTAAAGTCTTATAGTTTGTAATTGCATTTTTTCCCCTACTAATTCCTACCTCCATAATCTGTCTATTTTTTGAACTTCTGGTAATTAAAGTTTGAATTTTCCCTTTCTGTGGTCTCAATTTTCCCCAAACCAAAGTTTGATAAACTCTTTTGATAGTATGTTCACTAAATTGTTTGGATAAAATTTCATGTACAAAATTATTTTTTGCGATTACTACTAAACCAGATGTATCCTTATCTATTCTGTGGACTATACCCGGCCTTGTTTCACCATTAATATTAGATAAATTTTTTTTGTCATAACTTACCAAGGCATTGACTAATGTTTTATCATAATCACCTGCACCAGGGTGCATTGATATACCAGCAGGCTTGTTAATGACCAAAAGGTATTTGTCTTCAAAAACTATATTTAATTTAAAATCATAAGGTTTGATTAAAGTTTTCTTTGGTTCAGGAATTGTAAAAATTAAATTATCACCAGGCGATATTTTCTTTGATGGATCAAAAATAAACTTCCCATTTATTTTAAGATTTTTAGCAATAATAAGATTTTTAATTCTAGTTCTGCTCAGTTCACTATACTTTTTTGCTAAAAAATGGTCCACTCTCTCTTTTGGACTTTTATCTTGAACAATTAAATTAATGTTATTTTTCATAAATTATAATAATAATACTATATGCGCTTGTAGCTCAACTGGATAGAGCGCCTGACTTCGGATCAGGAGGTTCTGGGTTCGACTCCTAGCAGGCGCACCATTATTCTCCAATATTTATAAGAGATCCCTTTTTCCGCGCTTGTCTAAATGAGTAATAAAAAAGAATAATACCTATAAATAAATAGAATATATTGAGAATAAAGGCATTTTTAATATTTGAATAGTCAACAGATTGATTTACTAAAATCGATCTTGCCTCTTCAAAAATATATACAAGCGGCAAAGCCTTAGCCATAGTTTGTAGCATATCTGGTAAAATTTCTATTGGATAATATATGCAACCTAATGGAGCTAACAAAAATAATGAGGACCAAGCTATATTTTCAAATGCTGGTCCATATCTTAAGAGACCAGACGATACAAACAAACCTAGTGTTATTCCAAAAATATACAAACTTAAGAATAGAAATAATAAAGGTATGCCAAGATTTAAAATTGAAATACCAAACAAAGGACTTGTAATTAGTATAGCAGGTACAAGTCCTATTAGGGTTCTAATTAAAGCAGTCACAACTAAAGATATAATTATTTCACTTATTCTCATAGGAGCAATAAATAAATTAGTGAAATTTCTACTCCATATTTCCTCTAAAAATAGCATGTTAAAACTAATACTTGATCTAAATAGGAAATCGTAAAGTATCGCACAAGTTAATATAACACCCAAAGTATTATTGTAATAGTTGCTATAAGTTGAAAAAAATAAAGAAATAAAACCCCACAAAATAATTTGGATTGTTGGCCAGTAAATCAAATCTAATATTCTTGGAAGTGAACTTTTAATTAAAAAAAAGTGTCTTAAAAAAAGTCCATAAATTCTGTTAAAACTCATTTGATGTCCTATTTAATTTTAAAAAAACCTCTTCAAGATTTATTTTGCCATGTTTTTTAATCAACTCATTGGGTGTGCCTCGATCGATTAACAAACCATCTTTCATCATCAAAACATTTTTACAAAGTCTTTTTACTTCATCCATATTATGTGAAGCGAGCAGAATCGACATTTCTCTCTCTTTTGATAATTTTTCTATAAAGGTTCTAACAAAATCACCTGTCTCAGGATCTAATGATGCTGTAGGCTCATCTAAAAATAGTATTTTTGGATCATTGATAAGAGCTTTAGCTAAACTCACTCTATTTTTTTGGCCGGATGATAATTCACCAGTTTTTTTATTTAAAAA
The DNA here is from genome assembly GCA_902628635.1 of uncultured Pelagibacteraceae bacterium. Lineage (GTDB taxonomy): Bacteria > Pseudomonadota > Alphaproteobacteria > Pelagibacterales > Pelagibacteraceae > Pelagibacter. The sequence continues at coordinate 2,781 of CACONQ010000002.1, forward strand.
TTCTGTTAACCTTAATTTTTCTGATAAATAATCTATTCTTAACAAAACTTTTTTTACCCCGTATAGTTTTCCATACACAATTAAATTTTCTTTTACAGTTAGTTTTTTTGGCAATTCGATATAAGGAGAAATAAAGTTCATTTTATGTAAAAGTTTAATTCTATTTTTCTCAATATCCTCACCATCTATCAGCACTATTCCATTTGTAGGTTTAAGCAGTCCGAGCATCATTGCTATTGTCGTAGTTTTACCGCAACCATTTGGACCTAATAAACCTAAAATTTCATTCTTATTTATTTTAAAGTTAATATTTTTTACTGCAGCTTTATTCGAATAGTTTTTTGACAGATTTTTAACATCAATAGGATATTGCATTATCTTTTAGATGCCCTAATCAACCTATCGTTTATAGTTTGGCCAATTCCTTTATTTGGGATTTTTTCAACTGAAATACTATTATATTTTAATTTTTTAATCATTCTAAGTGTTTTATATAAGTTTTTACCCGCTTCATTAAGATTGTTATTTTTTGTCAAATAAAAGAAATTTTTATCAGATATTTTTCTTTTTTTAATTAATAGAAATGCCTCATGCTTCTTAGGATTTTTAACATTTCTTCTAATTTGAATTCCAGGAGAATAATGAAGCTTACCCTGACCTGGAACAGAATTTTTATTATTTTTGGATTTATAATTTACTTTATTTTTGAGAACTTTATTTATTTTACTTACTTCTAATGCTCCTAATCTCAAAATAGCAGGTTTAGGATCTAAATTTACAATTGTTGACTCTAAACCTATTTTTGAACTGCCACCATCTAAAATGAATTTTATTTTATTACCAAATTCTTCTTTAACATCCTTTTTTGAAACAGCACTAACTTTTGTTGAAATATTTGCACTTGGTGCTGCAAGAGGAAAATCAAGCTCTTTAAGCAACTTTCTTGTTAATGAATGCTTTGGGAACCTTACTGCAAGTGTTTTTTTTTTATTTGTTACATTTTTTGATATTTTATTTTTACTTTTAAGCTTTAGTATAAAAGTTATTGGGCCGGGACAAAATTTTTTATATAGTTTGATAAAGTTTTGATTTATTTTGCAATCTTTTTTTAAGTTTTCTAAAGAATAATAATGAACAATCAAAGGATTATTTTTTGGTCGTTTTTTTAATTTAAAAATTTTTGAAGTTGCTAGATCAGAGTATGCATTAGCTGCTAAGCCATATACGGTTTCTGTAGGTATTCCAATACACTCATTTCTATTCAAAAAAAATTTACTTTTTTTAATATTTGAAAGATCTTTTTTCATGTAATAATAAGACTTTTTATATGAAAGATAAAAATTTGCCAAACGATATTCAAAGTAAATCTGTCGAAGAGTTGACAGATTTAGCTACCAATATAATCGAAAATCTTGAAAATAAAAAAAATTTAGAGAACTCGGTTGAAGAATATCAAATGCTTATAAAATTAAATAATTTAATAGAAAAAAAATTTCAAAAAAATTCTAAACAAATTTCAGAGCACACAAAAGATAAAATAAAATTAATTTTACAAAATAAAAATGGAAAAAAAACTAAATAAAATTGCAAAAGATACTAATAAATTTATAAAAAGTTTTTTTTATATGCAAAAAAAAACTGAACTAATTCCTCCAATGAAATATGGAATGTTTCCGGGTGGAAAAAAAATTAGATCAAAACTTATTATAGATATTGGTAAAATTTTTAATATTGAATATAAAAAATTAATACGTATTGCTGCAGCAGTAGAGTGTATTCATGGATACTCTTTAATACATGATGATTTACCATGTATGGATAACGATAACCTTAGAAGAGGTAAATTATCAACCCATAAAAAATTTGGAGAGTCAACTGCAATACTAGCTGGAAATTCTTTATTAACAATTGCGTTTGAAATTCTTTCTGACAAGAATTTTAAAATAGATAGCAATACTAAAATCAATCTTATAAATTCTATCTCAAAATGTTCTGGCCACACAGGTATAGCGGGAGGGCAATATCTAGACTTAAGTTTTGAGAAAAAAAAAGTTTCAATTCAAAAAATTAAAATTATGGAGGTAAAAAAAACGGGAAAACTTTTTAGTTTTTGTTGTATGGCACCCATTATTGTTTCAAATAAATTAAAACATATAAAAAAATTTGAGTTAATTGGAGAACAAATAGGGCTATTATTTCAAATAGTTGATGATTTAATTGATTTAAAAAGCTCCTCTAAAAGAGCTGGAAAAAAAACTAAAAAAGATATGAAAAAAGGTAAAGCTACGCTCATAAAAGTTTTAGGATATCAAAATACAGTTGATTATCGAGATAATTTAAAATTTAATATCTTAAAAAAAATTTATATATATGGAAAAAAAAGTAAAGATTTAAAAGATACAATAAACTATATAGTTAACAGAAGTAAATGAATAAAAATTATAAATATTTAGATAATATTAATTTTCCATCTGATATAAAAAAACTTTCTCAATCTGAGCTTAAAATATTAGTTAAAGAGCTGAGAGAAGAACTTATTGATGCAGTTTCTGAAACTGGGGGACATTTAGGAGCAGGATTGGGCGTTGTTGAACTAACAGTTGTTCTTCATTATATTTTTAACACACCCAACGACAAATTAATTTGGGATGTCGGACATCAAACCTACCCCCATAAAATTTTAACTGGAAGAAAAGATAGGATTAGAACATTAAGAAAAGGTGGTGGGCTATCTGGTTTCACAAAAAGATCAGAAAGTGAGTATGATCCTTTTGGAGCTGCTCATAGTTCTACCTCAATATCATCTGCTTTAGGTATTGCAGTTGCAAACAAATTATCAAATAAAACTGATAATGTTATTGCTGTCATTGGCGATGGGGCGATAAGTGCAGGAATGTCTTATGAAGCAATGAATAATGCAGGCTCTAGTAAAACTAAAATGATTGTAATTTTAAATGATAATGACATGTCGATTGCTAAACCGGTTGGCGCTATGAGAGCATACCTTGCTAAAATCTTATCTGGAAAATTATATTTTAGTTTTAGAGAAACACTTAAGCTTATAATATCTGCATTTTCAAAAAGATTTAGCAAAAAAGCCGGTAAGGCTGAAGATTTTTTAAGATCAGCAATGACAGGCGGAACTCTTTTTAATTCAATGGGTTTCTATTACATAGGACCTATTGATGGGCATGATGTAGATGCTCTTGTTTCAGTAATGAAAAATGCGAAAGAAATTAATTATGATGGTCCTATTATGATCCACATAAAAACAGAAAAAGGTAAAGGATATGAATTTGCTGAAAAATCAAAAGACAAATTTCATGGTGTATCCAAATTTAATGTAAATACTGGCATACAAGAAAAATCTACCTCGAGCTCACCTGCATATACTAAAGTATTTGCCAATACACTAATTAAACATGCTGAAAAAGATAGTAAGATAATTGGAATAACTGCTGCAATGCCATCAGGAACAGGGATGGATTTATTTGGGGAAAAATTTCCTTCAAGAATGTTCGATGTTGGAATTGCCGAACAACATGCGGTAACTTTTGCAGCTGGACTGTCTACTGAGGGATACAAACCCTATGCAGCAATATACTCTACCTTTTTGCAAAGAGCCTATGATCAAGTTGTTCATGATGTTGCAATTCAAAATTTACCAGTTAGGTTCGCTATAGATCGTGCAGGACTAGTAGGTGCAGATGGACCTACTCATGCTGGATCTTTTGACATAACTTATCTTTCTACTTTACCAAATTTTGTAGTTATGGCTGCAAGCGATGAGGCTGAACTTGTAAGAATGGTCAATACTTCAATAGATATAAATGATAGACCATCAGCATTCAGATATCCAAGAGGAAATGGCATAGGAGTTGATTTACCTTCTATTGATGAAAAAATAGAAATTGGAAAAGGACGAGTAATTAAAGAAGGAAAGAAAATTGCAATAATTAATTTTGGAGCAAGATTAAGTGAATGTTTGATGGCCTCAGAAAATCTCTCAAAAAAAGGGGTTAATCCTACAATTGTAGATGCTAGATTTGCCAAACCTTTAGATGAAAATTTATTTTGGCAAATAGCAACCGATCATGAAGCAATAATATCAATTGAAGAGGGTTCAATTGGTGGATTTGGATCACATCTATCTCACTTTTTGTCTGAAAAAAATTTGATTGATAACAGTTTAAAATTTAGATCTATGATTTTACCAGATACGTTCATCGATCATGATAAGCCTGATATAATGTACAAAAATGCAGGCCTTGATGCACGAAATATAGAAAATAAGGTTTTTGACACTCTTAATTCAAAGGTAATAATTAAAAAATCAAATTAGGAAAGACATTGTGCACTATTAAGCAAATAGTGATCTAATAATACACAGTGCATCATTGCTTCCCCAATTGGCACAGCTCTTATTCCAACACAAGGATCATGTCTACCTCTTACTGAAATAGACGTATTTTTTCCAAATTTATCTATAGTCTTTCTAGATGTTAATATTGAAGATGTTGGTTTAACGGCAAAAGATATTACAATTTCTTGACCAGTAGATATTCCACCAAGTATTCCACCGGCATTATTTGATTTAAATTTTGTTGATTTTCCTCTCTGAAATATTTCATCAGAATTTTGTTCACCTGACAGCTGAGCTGAGTTCATTCCAGATCCTATATTCACTCCTTTAACAGCATTTATGCTCATCATAGCAGCTGCTAAATCCATATCTAGTTTTGAGTAAATAGGTGCTCCTAAGCCTAATGGAATACCTCGAGCCCTAACTTCGATAATTGCACCACATGAAGAACCTGCTTTTCTAACGCTCAACAAATATTTTTCCCATAATTTTAAAATATCTTTATCTGGACAAAAAAACGGATTTTTTGAGATAAATTTATCATTCCATTTACTTACGTCACAACCAAGTATACCTAATTGAGTAACTGCTCCAACAACTTTATATTTTTTTCCAATTTTTTTTTCTAAAACCTTTTTTGCTATTGCGCCCGCAGCAACTCTTGCGGCAGTTTCTCTTGCAGACTGTCTGCCTCCACCTCTATAGTCTCTTATTCCATATTTTCTGAAATACGTAAAATCAGCATGTCCAGGCCTAAATTTATTTTTAATTGTCTCATAATCTCTTGATTTCATATCTTTGTTATAGATAATCATTGAGATAGGTGTCCCAGTTGACTTTCCCTCAAAAACTCCAGATAAAATATTTATTTTATCGTCCTCTTTTCTTTGAGTAGTAAACTTCGATTGGCCAGGCTTTCTTTTATTTAGCTCTATCTGTATGTCTCTCTCTGAAATAGGTATATTAGGAGGACATCCATCAACTATACAACCGATTGCTGGACCATGAGACTCTCCCCATGTAGTAAAACGAAATATCTTTCCAAATGTATTAAATGACATTAAATATATTATATAATTTATTTTGTTAAAATTATGAACGAAAAAAACTCGCTAGGACTAGATATTTGCTTTAAGGACTATGAAAATCCTTTAGAATTATTCAAAGAATGGTTTGATGAAGCAAAAAAAAATGAAATAAACGATCCAAACGCTCTCGCATTAGCAACAAGTTCAAAAAATGGAATACCTTCGGTAAGAATGGTCCTTCTAAAAGATTTTAATGAAAAAGGATTTGTTTTTTATACTAATTTAAAAAGTAAAAAGAGTCAGGATATTCAGAGCAATCCTCATGCATCAATGTGTTTTCATTGGAAAAGTCTTTTAAGACAAATAAGAATAGTTGGTGAATTAAATAATGTACCAGATAAAGATGCTGATGCTTATTATAACTCAAGATCATATGGAAGTAGAATTGGAGCATGGGCCTCTAAACAAAGTACCATTTTAAAAGATAGAGATGAATTATATAAATCAATTAATAATTTTAAAAAAAAATTTCCAGATGAAAAAAAAGTCCCGAGACCTCCAAATTGGTCAGGATGGAATTTATCACCCAAAGAGATTGAGTTTTGGCTTGATGGGGATAATAGAATTCATCAAAGGTTAAAATATATAAAATCCAAAAGTGGTAATTGGGAAAAAATTTTGTTAAGCCCTTAAAAATTTCTCTCTAAGCTAAATGATGTTAATTTCTTTAAAATATCTTTTTCTTTCGAGTTATTAAAAATACTTAAAGCATTCGATGCAAGATTTATAAAATATTCAGCTTTAATATAACAATCATTAATGATATTATTTTTTTTAATTAAATCTAAAACAAATTTTAAATCATCGTTATTTCTCTCTTCTTTTTCAAAAATTGTTTTTAAATATTTTTTCTTCGTTTCATCTAATTTTTGATACAATAATATAATTGGTAAAGTGACCTTTCCTTCAAAAAAATCATTTCCAATCTCTTTGCCAAAAAATTTTAGATCTGAATTATAGTCCAATGTATCGTCTGCAATTTGGAATGTAAGACCTAAATTTTTTCCGTAAAATTCTAAAGCATCCTTAATTTTTTTATCTTGATTTGCTAAAATAGAACCAACTTTAGTTGCTGCTGCAAATAATGAAGCTGTTTTTGCCGAAATTATTTTTAAATAAGTTTCCTCTAACATATCAACCTCACCTTTATGTTGAAGTTGAAGTACTTCTCCTTGTGATATTTCAGCGGAAGTCGATGATAAAAGTTTTAAAACTTCTAGATTGCCATCCTCTACCATCATTTCGAAGCATCTGCTCAACAAATAATCACCAACTAAAATTGATGATTGATTTCCCCAAACTTTATTTAATGTCTTTTTACCTCTTCTAACATCACTATTATCTATGACATCGTCGTGCATAAGAGTTGCTGCGTGAATTAATTCTACACATGCTGCCAAATTTACATCTCTAGATCCTTTTTGGTAGCCGCAGAGTTTTGCTGAGCCTAAGGTTAGTAATGCCCTTAGTCTTTTTCCGCCTGTTCTTAAATGGTAACTTGTCATTTCATCAACTAGCTCGACTTTACTAGACAATTTAGATTTAATTCTTTCCTCAACTAAAATTAACTTATCTTCAACAGAACTTTTAAGTTCTGAATAAGAATTATTTATCTTATTTTTTAACTGAACAACTGTACCCATGGCTGTAAACTAGTATAATAATATCAATATTATACTTATCAATTGACGCACCTAAAACTTCAACTATAAGTAGACTTTATATTTCATCATAAATTTTATAAGCATACGTATGTTTTCAATTTTCAAAAAAAAAAAAATTATACCCCATATTAAATTAAATGGGGTAATAGGTAATGTTGGAAAGTTTAAGCAAGGAATAAATTTTGCTAGTCAGGAAGAAATAATTAAAAAGGCTTTTTCTATAAAAAAAGCACCAGCAGTAGCAATTTCAATAAATTCTCCTGGAGGATCTCCAGTGCAATCACATTTAATTCATGATCAAATTAAGTCTTTAGCCAAAAAACATAAAAAAAAAGTAATAATTTTTGCTGAAGATGTAGCTGCATCAGGAGGATATCTTATAGCTTGTTCTGGTGACGAAATTTATGCAAATCAAAGTTCTATTATAGGATCTATAGGAGTTATATATTCATCTTTTGGGTTTACTGAGCTAATAAGTAAAATTGGTGTTCAAAGAAGAGTTTATACAGCTGGAAAAAATAAAAGTACTCTTGATCCATTTATGGAGGAAAAAAAAGAAGATATTGATAGATTAAAAAATATTCAATTAGATCTTCATAAAGATTTTATAGAGGTTGTTGAAAATAGTCGTTCAAATAAATTAAAAAAAGATTCTGGAATAGAATTATTTTCAGGTGAATTTTGGTCTGGAAGAAAAGCAAAAGAGCTTGGTCTTATTGATGGAATAGGAAATGCTGAAAAAGTATTAAAAGAAAAATATGGTGAAGATGTTGTTATTAAAAAATTTGAAAAACAAAAAGGTTGGCTTGCAAGCAAACTATCGTCAGAGAGTCATACTGAGAAAGTTATAAGTATTATGGAAGAAAGATCTATCTGGCAAAGATATGGTTTCTAAAATTAAAATTAAAAAAAAACCCAAGTTTCAAACTTTTCAAGACACAATTTTTAATCTTCAAAAATATTGGGGTAAAAATGGTTGCGTGATACTTCAGCCTTATGATATTGAAGTGGGGGCTGGAACATTCCATCCAGCCACAACGCTTAGATCATTAGGTCCAAATCCCTGGAAAGCTGCTTATGTTCAACCTTCAAGAAGACCAACTGATGGACGATATGGAGATAATCCTAATAGGCTTCAGCACTATTATCAGTTCCAAGTAATTATTAAACCATCACCAAAAAATATAAAAAAACTTTATTTAAACAGTTTAAAAACGATAGGCATCAATCATAAAGAACATGATATTCGTTTTGTAGAAGATGATTGGGAAAGCCCGACATTAGGTGCAGCTGGACTTGGCTGGGAAGTTTGGTGCGATGGGATGGAGATAACTCAATTTACCTATTTTCAACAAATGGCAGGCTTTGAATGTAAACCAGTTTCGGTTGAGCTTACATATGGATTAGAAAGGTTGTGTATGTTTACTCAACAAAAAAAAAATGTTTATGATTTAATATGGAACAGTGAAGATATTAAATATAGAGATGTATTTCATCAAGCAGAAAAGGAATTCTCTACTTATAATTTTGAATTAGCAAATACAGAAAATCTTTTTAAAATTTTTGATATGACTGAAAAAGAGGCAAAGATGCTCACTGAAAATAACGTGTCATTACCAGCCTATGATCAATGTTTAAAGGCAAGCCATATTTTTAATATTTTAGATGCACGTGGTGTAATAAGTGTTGCTCAAAGAGCCGAATATATATCAAGGATAAGAGATATTACAAAAGGGGCAGCTGAAATTTGGTTAAAAAATCAAACTTAAAAATGTCTGAATTTTTTTTAGAAGTTTTTACAGAAGAAATACCAGCTAAATTACAAAATGATGCGAGAAATCATTTGTCTTATAATTTTAAAAAATTATTTGAAGAAAAAAAAATAAAATATCAAAATAGTAAAGTCTTTTCTGTTCCAAATAGATTAGTAATATTATTTGATGGTTTAAGTAAACAAATTGTTTTTGAAAAGGAGGAGAAGCGAGGACCTAGCACAAAATCACCCAAAGAAGCACTAGATGGTTTTTTAAGATCAAACAAAATTACTGAAAAAGAAATCTTTAAAAAAGAAACTGAAAAAGGTGAATTTTATTTTTTTTTAAAACCAAAAGAGAAAATCAATACTAAGGACATACTTGAAAGAGAAATACCAACAATATTAGACAAAATTGACTGGAAAAACTCTATGAGGTGGTCAGACCACACTTTACAGTGGGGAAGACCTTTAAAATCTTTAATAGCTGTTTTTGATAATAAGTTTATCGATTTTAATTACCATCATTTAAGAAGCTGTAATTTTATAATCTTAGATAAAGAATTTGAGGATAAAAAAAAAATAGTAAGAGGATATAAAGACTATATAGATTGTTTAAAAAAATTAAATATCACGATTGATCAAAATCAACGTAAATCAATTATTCAAAAAGAACTTATTAAAAACTCAAAAAAAAATAACATTGATATTGAAATCAATGAAAAGCTTTTGGCAGAAGTAACAGATTTAGTTGAGCAGCCAAATATTTTATTATGTCAATTCGATAAACGCTTTCTATCTATGCCAAAAGAAATTCTTGTAATTACAATGCAACACCATCAAAAATATTTTCATACTTTAGATAGAAAAGGAAATATTACCAATCAGTTTTTTGTTGTTGCAAATAATAAAGATCCAAAAGGTTATATTAAAGCAGGTAATGAAAGAGTGGTAGAAGCAAGACTAAATGATGCTGAATTTTTCTGGAATAAAAACAAAAATCAAAATTTATTCAAACAAGTTTCCAAATTAAAAAGTATGAACTATTTCAAAGGATTAGGAACTTATTTTGATAAAATTCAAAGGATGAGAAAATTAGGTGGAGCAATCTCAGATGAACTTTTAATTAGTAAAGATAAAATTGAAATTTCATGCTCTATCTGCAAAACTGATTTGCTTTCTGATCTTGTTGGAGAGTTTCCAGAACTTCAAGGTGTAATGGGAGGTTATTTTGCTGAATCGCAGGGTTTTGATAAAGATGTATCTCTTGCAATAAAAGAACATTATTTACCTAATTCACTTGAAAGCAAAGTTCCTACAAGACCGTTTAGTCTTGGTCTTTCGTTGACTGATAAATTAGACACATTAGTTGGTTTCTTCGGCGTTAATCAGAAGCCCACAAGCTCAAAAGATCCATTTGCATTAAGAAGAGCAGCATTAGGAGTTATTAGACTAATACTTGAAAATAAAAAAAATATTAGAATTAAAGATCTAATAAATTATTCTTTGCTTTTGTACCAAGAACAAAGTTATAAATTTGATAATACATCTGTATTAAAAGATTTATCTGAATTTTTGTTAGAAAGATTAAAATATTACATGAAAGATAAAGCTATTAGACCTGATATAATTAACGCTAGCTTAAATAATAAAAATATTAACAATATTAACGAAATTTTTAGAAAGTCTTTCGCTTTAAATAAAATTATAAACAAAGAAAGTGGAATAGATATTATCTCAAGTTATAAACGAGCATCAAACATTATTGAAAATGAGCTAAAAGATAATAAATTAGAGCTGGCAGATACTGCTGATCCAGGAATATTTAAAAACGATTTTGAAAAAAATTTATTTAAAAAAATAAAAGAATTAAAGAAATATTTTACAAATATAGATAAAGATGAAAATTACGAAACAACTCTTGATAATCTAAAGACTGCAAAACCAATTATTTCTGCTTTTTTTGATAATATAATTGTTAATGACAATGATGAAATTATTAGAAAAAATCGATTGGAACTCCTTCAAATGTTTTGTAGAACATTCGAAAATTATATAAATTTTTCTAAAATCGAAAGTGCTTAATGAGTGATTTAATTCTAAACTTTAATTCTAAGTTTTCAAAAAAAATTAAAAACCCAAAGAATTTTCTTGGTGGAAAAGGTGCAAATCTATCTCAAATGGGAAGAATGGGATTGCCAGTTCCTTCTGGATTTACAATTTCTACTAAGGTTTGTGATATATTTTATAAAAACAAGAAACAGCTTAACAAGCAATTAATAAAAGAAATTAACAAGCAACTATCTCAAATAGAGAAAGAAACAAACAAAAAATTTGGAGACTTAAAAAATCCTTTATTAGTTTCCGTTAGATCAGGAGCAAGAGTTTCAATGCCAGGAATGATGGATACGATACTAAATCTAGGTCTAAATGATAAAACAGTTATGGCTTTAGCTAACAAAACCTCAAACAAAAGGTTCGCAAAAGATAGTTATAGAAGATTTATTCAAATGTATTCGAGTGTTGTACTTGGAGTAGATAGCTTTAATTTTGAGGAGTTAATTGAGAATTATAAATTAACAAAAGGAGTTTTGTTAGATACCGAGCTAGACGAACAAGACTGGGATGCATTAATCAGCGACTTTAAAAATGTTGTAAAAGAAAAGACAAAGAAAGAATTCCCACAAGATGTTTACAAACAACTTGATGGTGCAATATCTGCCGTTTTTTTATCTTGGCACAGCCATCGTGCTAAAGTGTATAGAAAACTTAATCATATACCAGATGATTGGGGTACCGCTGTAAATGTTCAATCAATGGTTTTTGGCAATATGGGTGAAGATTGTGCAACTGGAGTAGTTTTTACTAGAGATCCATCAAGTGGAAAAAATGAAATATATGGTGAATATTTAATCAATGCACAAGGTGAGGACGTTGTTGCGGGGACAAGAACACCTCAACATATTACAAAAAAAGCAAGGATTAATTCTGGTGGAAAAGAATTATCGATGGAAGAAACTATGCCAAAAGTATTTAAACAACTTAAAAAAATATTATCTACTTTAGAAAAGCACTACAAAGATATGCAAGATGTTGAGTTTACTGTAGAGAATAAAAAACTTTGGATGCTTCAAACTAGATCTGGAAAAAGAACAGCAAAATCAGCAGTTAAAATTGCAGTTGATATGGTAAAAGAAAAACTAATTTCTAGAAAAGAAGCTATTTTAAGAATTGATCCAAATTCTTTGGATACACTTCTTCATCCAACATTAGATGAAAAAAGTGAAATAAAAGTAATAGCAAAAGGATTGCCCGCATCTCCAGGTGCAGTCAGTGGAAAGGTAGTCTTCTCATCAGAAGAGGCCGAAAGACTTAATGGAATGATGCAAAATACTATTTTGGTAAGAGTTGAAACATCACCAGAAGATATTCACGGTATGCATGCAGCTAAAGGAATTTTAACCTCCAGGGGAGGAATGACAAGTCATGCTGCAGTTGTTGCCAGGGGCATGGGAAGACCATGTGTTTCTGGATCTAGTGAAATTAGTATAGATTATGAAAATAAACTATTTAAAACTGATCAAACTCAAGTCAAAGAAGGAGAAATCATTACAATTGATGGATCTACAGGAAGAATAATATTAGGAGAGGTTCAAACAGTAAAACCTGAGATATCAGGAGACTTTTCAAAATTAATGAGTTGGGCTGATAGTTTTAGAAAACTAAAAGTAAGAACCAATTCTGAAACTCCAGTAGATACTAAAGCTGCAAGAGATTTTGGCGCAGAAGGTATTGGACTCTGCAGAACAGAACATATGTTTTTTGATGAAGATAGAATAATGTCTGTAAGAGAAATGATACTATCTAAAACTACAAATGATAGAAATAAAGCTTTAGCAAAACTTTTGCCCCACCAAAAAAAAGATTTTATAGAAATATTTAAAATTATGAATGGTCTTCCTGTAACTGTCAGACTATTAGACCCACCATTACATGAATTTTTACCAAAAAACGAGAAAGAAATTAAAGATGTTTCAAATTCACTTGGTTTAGCTGTTACTGAAATAGAGTCACGAATAGGGGAATTACACGAGCATAATCCAATGTTGGGACATAGGGGTTGTAGATTGGCTATTTCTTTTCCTGAGATTTATGAAATGCAATGTAGAGCAATTTTTGAAGCTCTAATTGAATGTAAGAATAAAAAAATCAAATCAATTATTCCAGAAATTATGATACCTTTAGTTTCTACTGAAGCTGAAATAGAAATAATGAAAAATTTAGTTGATAGAGTTGCAAATCAAGTAAAAGCAGAAAATAAAACAAAAATAGATTACCTTGTTGGCACAATGATCGAATTACCAAGAGCTGCAATAAAAGCTAAAGATATAGCTAAACATGCTGACTTTTTTAGTTTTGGAACGAATGATCTAACACAAACAACATTTGGTATTAGTAGAGATGATAGTGGTAAATTTTTAAATGATTATATTGAAAATAAAATATTTGATATTGATCCATTTATATCAATAGATGAAGGTGTGGGAGATTTAATAGAAATTGCTACATTAAAAGGAAGAAAACAAAATAAAAAAATTAAATTAGGAATTTGTGGAGAGCATGGTGGAGATCCAAAAAGCATCAATTTTTGCTCAAGAACAGGTCTTAATTATGTTTCTTGCTCACCTTATAGAGTTCCTATTGCAAGGCTTGCAGCTGCACAAGCACAACTAAAAAAATAATTTAAATTTCTAGTTTTAAATCAATTGCGGAAACACTATGTGTTAGGCGTCCAATAGAAATTCTATTTATACCCGTTGATGCTATTTTTCTTATATTTTTTAAATTGACATTACCAGATGCTTCAGTTTCATATTTTTTCTGGACTAGCTGAATGCCTTTTTTTAAATTTTTGACGTTCATGTTGTCAAATAAAATAGTATCAAATTTTAAATCTAATATTTTTTTTAATTGATTTAAATTATCTATTTCAACAGTTATTTTTTTTCTATTTTTTTTTGCTTTAGTTATTAATTCTCTTATATTTGTATTAGCAATGTGATTGTCTTTAATTAAGAATTCGTCACTTAAATTAAAACGATGATTATATCCCCCACCCAAGTTAACTGCATATTTTTGAATGGCTCTTAAACCTGGTATAGTTTTTCTTGTACAACAAATCTTTGTATTTTTCTTAACTTTATTGACAAATTTATTTGTTTGAGTTGCTATACCTGAAATATGAGATAAAAAATTTAGAGCTACTCTCTCGCCAGTTAAAATATTTTTAACATTTCCTGTAATTTCTGCAATTACCTGTTTATTTTTAATTTTTGATCCTTCTTTTTTTTTAATTTTAAATAATATTTTTTTATCAACTATTTTGAATGTTTGTTTTGCTAGATCTAGGCCACCAATTATGCCGCTAGAATTTGATACAATTTTTGCTTTTATTTTATTTGTATTATTTAAAAGTTCTGAAGTTATGTCTCCAGAGGGATAAAGATCTTCTTTTAGAGCCTCTTTACAAATTTTATATATATAATTTTTTGATAATTTTATTTTAGACACAGAATTTATCTGCCAATCTCTGCCATTCTCTCTACTGATTTTCTTGCTTTTTCAATTGTCTCTTTGCTCATTACAATCTCATTAGTTTCATTTTCAAGGCAATCTAAAACTTTTGGAAGAGTAATTCTTTTCATGTGTGGACATAAATTGCATGGTCTTATGAATTGAACATTTGGATTATCTATTTGAATATTATCACTCATTGAGCACTCAGTGACCATCATTACTTTTTCGGGCTGGTTATCTTTTACGTATTTTATCATACCGCTAGTTGAACCTGCAAAATCACTTGCTTTAATGACATCAGGAGGACATTCGGGATGTGCTATAATTTTAATTCCTGGATTATTTTTTCTAATTTCGTTTATCTCTTCATCATTAAATTGCTCGTGAACTTCACAAGTGCCTTTCCATGAAATTATTTCTACATCAGTTTGTGATGCCACATATTTTGCAAGGTAATCATCTGGTAAAAATATTACTTTATTAACACCTAAAGAATTCACTATTTTTACAGCATTTGCTGAAGTACAACATATATCTGTTTCCGCTTTAACATCTGCGGACGTATTTACATAAGAAACAACAGGTACTCCTGGATATTTTTCTTTTAAATTTCTCACGTCACTACCGGTTATAGATGAAGATAAAGAGCATCCAGCTCTCATATCGGGTAAAAAAACTTTTTTTTCAGGACTCATAAGTTTTGCAGTTTCAGCCATAAAATGAACTCCGCACATTATTATAATATCAGCTTTAGTTTTTGCAGCTTCAACCGCTAAAGCAAGTGAGTCAGCAGAAAAATCTGAGATACCATGATAAATTTCTGGTGTTTGGTAATTATGCGCAAGTATTACAGCATTTTTCTCTTTTTTAAGTTTATTTATTTTGTACACGTAGGGAGCATGAATAGCCCACTCAATTTCAGGAATTGTTCTTGAAACTTTTTGGTATATTGAATCAGTTGCTTTTTTAATTTCAACACTAAAATTCATAATTTGAATTTATCAACTAGAAAGATAATTGTCATTAATTTATTCTGACGCATAATAGCTGCTTTACCAAAAAACTTCCATAGTCTAACCAAGAAACCATCATGATTGAAGCTTTTTATAAAAAGATTTTTTAAAAAAAAAATATTTTTATGCTCGATTGTGTTATTATAAAGCATTCTTATGCATTCAGATTTAGCAATTGTAATACCATCAAAAAAAGAATGCCAAAATTTAGAATTTATAATTCCAAATTTGCAGAAATATTCATCAGAAATAATTATTGTTGATAGCGATACAAATGATGGAACCAAGGAGCTATGTGAAAGACTCAATGTAAAATACATAAAAGATAATAATAAAGGTAAAGGAGACGCGCAAAGAATCGGCGCTAAAATTTGTAAAAAAAAATATATTATTTTTTTTGACTCCGATGGCTCTCACGATGAAAATGATATACCCAAACTCTATGAAAAAATAATAAAAAATGATATCGATCTTGTGATTTGTAGCAGGAAAACAGGGGGAAGTTATGATTTGACTGCTAATGTCTCACTTATGGGCTTTATCAGAGCAATGGGAACAGACTTTCTATCTCTTTTATTAAATAAAATTTTTAAAACTGAAATTTCTGACGTTTTATATAGCTTAAAAGCAATAGAAAAAGAAAAATTTTTAGAATTAAACACTAAAGAGGATCACTTTGGTATTGAGCTAGATATTATTTTGAGAAGTATTCAAAAAAAATTTAATATCTTTGAATTACCAAGTAGAGAAAAAAAAAGGGTACATGGGTATTCAAAACTGAAAACAATTACAGGTATTTATTTTATATATCAAATAATAAAGTTTAAAATATTTCCAAGTATCTAAACTGTAACAATTGAAATTGAGCAAAAAATACGAATATTATTATTAAGAAAGTATTAAAATATTTTAATTTTATATTTTTAATTTTTTTTAAAAAAAAATAGCTTATGATATACCCCGTCCCCATTGTAAGGAAATTTATGTACTCCCATTTGTAGGTAGTATTTTTTTCACCATAATACTCAAAAATTGTAAAGAAGATTAAAAATAAAATACCAGAAAAAAATAATCCAAGAAAATATACAATTAAAGGATTCTCTCTGAGTATATTTTTAAAATTAAATATCAAATATAATGTCGATATGAAAAATAAAATCAAAAAAATATAAGATAAAATTAAACTTGTTCTATTCAAAATTATTAAGGAACTTATAAATTTTTTTGACCAAATACCTTCGGAGCCTAACATATGATTTAAAATACCATAACCGTAGTAATCTCCGTATAAATCTAAAGTGAGTGTATTTATCATTGAATCTGAATGAGAATATTTAAATGGAAATTTCCACGATTCTGTAATTGAAAAATTTAAAAATATATTTAGATTTTTGTTTAGATTAAATAGACCAACCTCACCAAGCTCTCTCGCTTCATCTATGCCGTAGGGTCTATCGTATACACTCATATTGGATATTTTATCATGCAAGAAATAGTATAAAAAGATAAAGGAAAAAACATAAATACTTAATTTAAAAATTTTAAAATTATTTTTATAGATTATTAATAAGAAAATAAAAAAACATAAAACATAATAGAAACCATTCATTTTCGCAGTACCAATTAAAAATAACAAAAAAAACAAGGTTATAAAATTTTTTTTGTTAAAATTATTTTTTTTCAAAAGTTTATTTAAAAAATAAAAAGATATAAGGACACATAAAATTATTAAATTTTCTGGCTTGACCATCATAAAACTTCTATGAAAACTTGAAAAACTGAAAATGAAAAGAACTGGAAAAAAATAATCGAAATGATCTTTCTTAAATATTTGTTTTGAAACCTTCAATGCGTAAAAAAAAGAGAAAGAATATAACACAAAATTTGAAATTTTAATCATTAGATAAAAACTAGACCTAGGATCTAATATTTGTAATTTATAAAAGGGGTAAGAAAAAATTGAAAATATTGATACATAGAAATAATAAAATAATCCTGATGAGGTAGATAGTTCGTCAAAATTAAAATTAATTATATCGAATATTGGATAGTGGTAAAGTTGTGCGTCGTGTTGGAATTTTAAGTTATAAACACTAATATTTAAAATATATATAACTATTAGAATAAAATATAGAAAAAGTTCTAAGTATTTTTTATTAATAAAATTAAACATGAGTGATCCAAAATATAATTAAAAGTTTTTTTATTTTTTTAAAAAACAAGTTAAGATCATTTAAATATCTATCAACTTGCAAGATAATTGTCATTCAATTAATATAAGTAAAATGCGGCCATGCTGAAATTGGTAGACAGGCACGGTTGAGGGCCGTGTGAGCTTTGCTCATGTGAGTTCAAATCTCACTGGCCGCACCAAAAAAATTAAACAAATTAGTATTTTCTTAAAAAAAAGTCTTTACATCCTTTAATATATCCCTCGACTAAATTTTTATCTCGTTTAAAAAAAATTTTTAAAATATAATATATTGGTATTCTAATTAAAAAGTACGAATACCCAAAAAACTTATCACTGAAACTTCCAATTTTTTTAATAAGCAACAAAAAACCTACTGCATCTGTATATGATCTTTTGAATTTTCCAGAAATTTCTGAGCTTCTTGCAATTTTGTGAAATGTATATGTATTCAGGTTAACTAAAATTTTACCTACTTTTTTTAGTCTAAACGATAATTCAATGTCCTCGGGACCTAAAAAAAATTCTTCGTCCCCCAAACCCGAAGTCTTTAAAGCACTTTTTTTATAAAACGAACAACAACCACATATTGCGTCTGTTTCTTTAACACCTTCAAATGAATTATGATCTTGAATTCTCTTTTTTTTTAAATTCATAGTTTTTTGAAATTTAAGATATGACCAGTCTATATTTAATCCAGCCCACCATATAGTATTTCTTAAATATGCGTGCTTTATTTTTGGTGATGCTGCTGCTATTTCACTATCTTGTTCAAAAAGAGTTTTCATATCCTCCAAATATTTTTTTGAAATTATAAAATCACAATCTATTCTTGCGATATAATCATAGTCTTGTTCTAATATAAATTCATAACCAACATTTAAACCTGCTGTTAATCCTAGATTTTCTTCATTTTGAATTAGAAATATTTTTTTTTGGCCTGTATTTTCAATAATATGATTTTTATGAACATTAATAATTTCTAAATTTTTATTTGGATTAAAGTCAAATTCTTCATCTTTTATATTAATCTTATTATCTGCCCACAAAAAAATCTTATCCATGTGATGTTTTTCAGAATTATTATCTACTAAAATCACATCAAAAAAATTATAAGAGCTGTTGAATATACTCTCTAAACATTCAATTGTATTTTTCCAGTCATTCCATGTAAGTGTCACAACTGCAATTTTTTTGTTCATAAATTTTTAAAAGTCAATTTATCCATTCAGGTTTAATAATTTTAATCTCTGCTGTTTCCGTAAAATAAACTTTATTAAAATCAAAATTTTTATTATTTATTTTAAAAACACCAAAAGGATATTCAGTATCAATTATTATTTTACCAAATTTTTCATTTGTTAGAAAAATATCTTGATTTTTTTTAATATTACCTTTGATAATATTTATTGCTATAAGTCTTTTTGAAAGCTTATTTTTTAATTTTATTCTTGCAGTATTTTCTTGACCAACATAACAGCCTTTTTTGAAATCTATCCCATTTAATTCATCAAAGTTGCATTCAATACCAAAAATTTTATCTTGTAATTTACTACACCCTATTTGAGGAATTCCAAGCTGATGGCTAAATTTATAATATTCACTTGATTCATTAGGCTTTAAATTTAATTTTTTAATAGATAAATATAGCTTTTCTAAATTAATGATTAATCTTGCACCCAGTCTCTTATTTCTAGGATCAAGAAACAAAGTGTCTTCTCTGAATTTAATCGTATGACCCTCAATGTCCAAAGTATTTTCTAGACTTAAAAATTTATCTCTACTTAGTACTGCGACTACAAACTCATTACTTAAATCTAGAAATTCAACTTTAGACCTAAGTTTATAAACATTTAATTTTTTAAAAAGATCAAGCAGTTGACTTTTTTCGCAGTCTAAAAAAAAACCATTTTTGTGCTTAACTATTATGAAATCAAATAGATATTTTCCCTGAGGAGTTAATAAAGAAGAAAAAACAGATGAATTATCAGTTATTTTTTCTACATCATTCGTAACAATGTTTTGAAGAAACTCTTTTGCATCCGCTCCATTAATATAGATTATTCCTCTTTCCTCTAAAGTGTAAATATCGTTTAAATTCATAATTGATAATAACTTAATATTAATATAATTATTTTTGAAAATAATGTTAGACTTAACAATAAAAAACGGTTCCTGTTTTATAGATGGAAATATAAAACACCAAGATATAGGCGTTAATAATGGTAAAATTGTAAAAATTGGTAAAATAACAGAGGATGCTAGAGATACTTTTGATGCCAACAATTTAATAGTATTGCCAGGATGCATTGATACACAAACCCATTTTAGAGAGCCAGGATCAACAGATACTGAGGATTTACATTCTGGAAGTAGGGCTGCAATCGTAGGAGGTATAACAGCTGTATTCGAAATGCCTAATACTAATCCTCCAACTTCAAATAAAAAAGAATTTCAAAGAAAGTTAGATCTTGCAAGAAATAGAATGTATTGCAATTATGCTTTTTATTTTGGTGCAACAGCAGATAACGCAGATGATTTGGCTGATTTAAAAAATTTAGAGGGTTGTTGTGGTATTAAACTTTTTGCCGGTTCATCAACAGGAAATTTATTAGTTGCCAAAGAAACAGATATTGAAAAAGTTTTTAAAAATAGCTCTAAAGTTGTAGCAGTCCACTCTGAAGATGAGGAAATTTTAAATATTAATAAAAAATTAATTAAAAATGGTGATGTACACTCTCACCCAATCTGGAGAAGTGTCGAATGTGCAATGTCTTCCACCAGAAGAATTGTAAGAGTGGCTGAAAAGTATAATAAAAAAGCCCATGTACTTCATATAACTACAAAAGAAGAAATTGATTTTCTATCACAACATAAAGGTAACATTACTTTTGAAATTACCCCACAGCACCTAACAATTTATGCCCCAGATTGTTATGATAAACTTGGAACATATGCACAAATGAATCCACCTATCAGAGATAAAACACATTATGACAGACTATGGTATGCAGTAAAAAATAATTTAAACGATACCATTGGTTCAGACCATGCCCCTCATTTAAAAATAAATAAAGATAAAAAATATCCTAATTCGCCCTCAGGAATGCCGGGAGTCCAAACTCTTATGCCAGTTATGTTAAATCATATTAACGATGGAAAATTATCGCTCAATCAACTGATAAAGTTAGTGTGTGAAAATCCAGTTAAAATTTTTGGAATACAGAATAAAGGATTTATTAAAGAAGGTTATGATGCTGATTTTACAATTGTAGACATGAATAAAAAAATTATTATTAAAAATGAAAATATTGAGAGCAAATGTAGATGGTCACCTTTTAATGAAATTGAGTTCAAAGGTACGCCAGTAGCAACTATAATTGCAGGTAAAACAAAAATGAAAGATGGTAAAATTTTAGGCGACCCTGATGGCACCCCTTTAAAATTTAATTAATTTTTCCTGCAAAACTATTAACAAGAATTACACCAATAACAATTAAAAATAATCCTGCGATTGCTTGCCAAGCCAATGTTTGCTTAAAAAATATATAACCTAATATTGCAATTGTAAATATTCCAAGTCCACTCCATGTTGCATAAACAATAGCTATTGGAAGTTTATTAACAACAAAAGTTAAAAGATAAAATGCTGTTAAGTAAAATACAGCAAGCGCAAAAGTTGGAACAAATTTTGTGAAATTTTGTGAAACTGGTAGTAACATGGTGCCAGCTACTTCACAAAATATAGCACCAATTAAAAATAAATAAGTTTTAAGCACTTTTTACAATATTATTTTTTATTAAATCTTCTTTAATCTCATCTAATATAGCTGGATCATCTATTGTTGGTGGCATTTTATATTCAACATTATCTGCAATTTTTCTAATAGTGCCTCTTAAAATCTTACCTGATCTAGTTTTTGGAAGTCTTTTAATTACTATTGCAACTTTGAAAGCAGCTACTGGTCCAATCTTATTTCTTACCATTTGAATACATTCCTTAGAAATAGTCTCGTTATCTTTATCTACACCGGCTTTTAAAACAATTAAGCCTATTGGTAATTGACCTTTTAATTTATCAGCTATTCCTAGCACTGCACACTCAGCAACAGACTGGTGCTCAGACAATACTTCTTCGATTGCACCAGTAGATAATCTGTGTCCCGCAACATTTATGATGTCATCTGTTCTAGACATTATCCATATATATCCATCTTCATCAATGTGTCCTGCATCGTAAGTTTGGTAATAACCTTCATAATTAGACATGTAGTTTTCTTTGTATCTTTGATCTGCATTCCAAAGAGTTGGAAAAGTTCCAGGAGGCAAAGGTAGTTTAACAACTATATCTCCCATTTCATTAGGTTTGGCTAAAGTTTGATCAGACTTAATAATTTTTACATTATAACCAGGCACTGCCTTACAAGCTGAGCCATATTTCGTTTTCATCATTTCAATACCTGTACAATTTGAACTAATAGCCCAACTTGTTTCTGTTTGCCACCAGTGGTCAATTACAGGAACTTTTAATAAATTTTCTGCCCATTTAATTGTATCTGGATCAGCTCGTTCCCCTGCAAGAAATAAACTTTCAAATTTACTTAAATTATATTTTGAAAAAAACTTACCCTCGGGGTCTTCTTTTTTAATAGCTCTAAATGCTGTTGGTGCAGTGAATAAAGATTTTACGTTATAGTCAGAAATTATTTTCCAAAAAGCACCTGCATCCGGTGTGCCCACAGGCTTACCTTCAAATAATAATGTGGTGCATCCTTTAAACAACGGTGCGTAAACTATATAAGAATGTCCAACTATCCATCCAATATCACTTGCTGACCACCAAACATCATCTTGATCTATGTTATAAATATTTTTCATTGTCCACTTAAGAGCTACAATATGGCCACCAATATCTCGCACAATACCTTTTGGGACACCCGTCGTCCCTGATGTATAAAGAATATAAGCATAATCATTTGAGTTCATCTCTACACAATCTGTATCTTTTGCATTCTGAAGACTTTCATCCCAACTAATTTCCAAAGGTGAATTTAATTTAATCTCGTGATCTTTTCTTTGATAAAAAATAACTTTTTCTAATTTATGTTTAGCCAATTTAAGCGCTCCATCAACCAATGGTCTATATTCAACTGTTCTTCCAGGCTCAAAACCACATGAAGCAGTAACCAATATCTTTGCTTTGCTATCATCAATACGACTTGCCAATTCATTTGAGGCAAATCCTCCAAAAACTACTGAGTGTATTGCTCCAATTCTACCACAAGCTAACATTGCTACCACTGCTTCTGGAACCATTGGCATATATATAACTACACGATCCCCTTTAGTAATACCTTGATTTTTAAGAGCACCTGCGAACTTAGAAACTTTATTTTTTAATTCTTTAAAAGTGAACTTTGACTTGTTTCCAGTGATTGGACTATCGTAAATTAATGCAGTTTTATCTCCTAAACCATTTTGAATGTGCAAGTCTAGAGCATTATAACAAGTGTTAGTAACTCCGTCCTCATACCATTTATAAAAAGGAGGTCTAGCGCTGTTCAAAATTTTGGTTGGCTTCTTAAACCAGAAGATATCATCAGCCACTTCTCGCCAAAATTCATCAGGTTTTTTTATTGATTTCTCGTAAATCTCTTTAAAATTCATAATTTGCTTAATTGATTCAAAATTGCTTTAATTGCTTGATATTTAAGCAACAAGTTGCATTTAATTTCAAAAAGCCAATAAAATCAACATAAATAAGAGGTAAAAAAGTCTTCAATAAACTAACTTAATTTGGTAATTAACCCCTTAACTTTGGCAGTTTAATAGACTGCTATAGTTTATATAAACTATAAAAACTAACTAAAGAGGGAGTTTTTTATGAAAAAACTTAAATTGTTTGCATTAGCAGCTGTAGCTCTATTGGGCTTCTCAGGTGCAGCAAACGCAGAGGCAGTCCTTCTTGCATCTGATGACTTTGTTGGAATTTCTTTTTGGATAATTTCAATGGGTATGTTAGCTGCTACAGCTTTCTTTTTCTTAGAAAGAGGATCAGTAGCTGCTGGATGGAAAACATCAGTAACAGTAGCAGGACTAGTAACTGGTATTGCATTCATTCACTATGTTTACATGAGAGGTGTATGGGTTCAGACAGGTGATTCACCAACAGTATACAGATATATTGACTGGTTAATTACTGTACCATTACAGATGATAGAATTTTATTTAATTCTAGCAGCTGTGAGAAAAGTATCAGGTAACATCTTCTGGAGACTATTAATTGGATCTCTAGTAATGTTAATCGGAGGTTACTTAGGAGAAGCAGGTTACATCAACGCAATGCTTGGTTTCATAATCGGTATGGCTGGATGGATCTACATCTTATATGAAGTATTCTCTGGTGAAGCTGGTAAAATGGCAGCTAAAAGCGGTAACAGAGGATTAAGTACTGCATTTGGTGCTATGAGAATGATCGTTACAGTAGGTTGGGCAATTTACCCACTAGGTTATGTATTTGGTTACCTAACGGGTGGTGTAGATGCTAACACACTTAACGTGATCTATAACTTAGCAGACTTTATTAACAAGATCGCATTTGGTCTTGTAATTTGGAGTGCAGCTGTTTCTCAGCCAGGAGCTAGAAGAGCATAATAATAACTGAAGTTATTTAAATAGGGCGATATGTTTTCATATTGCCCTATTTTTTTTTGTCTTTATAAATATGATTAATGCCGAAAATTACTTACGTCGAGAATAATGGAAAATCTCATACTGTTGAGATTGATAAGGGTTTAACAGTCATGGAGGGAGCTATCCAGAACAATATTCCAGGTATTGATGGAGACTGCGGCGGGAGCATGGCTTGCGCAACATGCCATGTTTATGTCAAAGAAGAGTGGTATGATAAAATTAATGAAAAATCTGAAGGAGAGGATGATATGTTAGACCAAGCCTTTGAACCAAATAAATTTAGTAGATTGAGTTGCCAAATTTCAGTCACTGATGAAATTGATGGACTGATAGTTGATCTTCCAAAAAAACAATGATTAAAACTGATGCATTAATTATTGGCGCAGGCCCAACTGGCTTGTTCACAGCACATCAATTAAATATAATTGGTCTGAAATGTGAAATTGTAGACAATTTAGATAAAATTGGAGGGCAGTGTATTGAGCTTTATCCAGATAAACCTATTTATGATATACCAGCAGTTCCTGAATGCACTGGCGAGGAACTGACAAATAATTTGATAAATCAACTTAAACCTTTTGATATCAAGTTTCATTTAAATGAGAGAGTTGACGAAGTGAAAAATGAAAAAGGTTACTGGCATGTAAAAACGAATAATGGAACTGTTTTTTATACACCAAATGTTATTATTGCTGGTGGAGTAGGATCGTTTGAACCTAGAAAATTTACACCAAAAGAGTGCGAACAATACGAGGGGAAGTCTATTTTTTATTCAATTAAAGACAAAAATATTTTTAAAGATAAAACAGTATCAATTTTTGGAGGTGGCGATAGTGCTTTAGACTGGGCTGTTGAATTATCTGCAAACTCAAAAGTTAATCTTATACATAGACGTGATGAATTCAGAGGAGCTCAATCTACTTTGAACAAAGTTTATGAACTTGAAAAAGAAGGTAGGATAAATTTGTTTACAAAATACCAATTAAAAAACCCTAGAGGCAATGGAAAGCTCGATAGCATTGATATTCAAAATGAAAACAAAGAAATAAAAAACCTTAAAACTGACTATGTTTTGGGCTTTTTTGGTCTAATAATGCAACTTGGCCCAATTGCAAACTGGGGATTAAATTTGAATAAAAAAACAATCGAAGTAGATACTGAAAAATTTGAGACAAATCAAAAAGGTATTTACGCTGTAGGTGATATTTGTTCATATCCAGGTAAATTAAAACTAATTTTATCAGGTTTTCACGAGGGAGCTTTGGCAGCTAGGGCATGTTTTAAATTAGCTAGACCAGATGAAAAATATAGATTTGAATTTACAACATCTTCATCAAGTATATTAAAGAGACTTGGTAAAAAGAGTGATTGAGTTATTCACAGCTGATACCCCTAACGGAAAAAAAATAAGTATAATGTTAGAGGAAATTAAGTTTGATTATAAAGTTACTAAAATAGACTTAGGCAAAGGCGAACAGTTTAATCCAAATTTTAGAAAAATTAGTCCTTTTAGTAAAATACCAGTCATCATAGACCATGATAATGAGGAAAAAATTTTCGAGTCAGGCGCAATATTAATTTATTTGGCCGAAAAGAGTAAAATGTTTTATGAAAATAAAGATAGATTGAAAATAAACCAATGGCTTATGGCCCAAATGGGATATATAGGACCAATAATCGGTCAGCATCATCAGTTTCATCATTATAATCCAGGAAAAAGTAATTTTGGAGAAGAGAGATATTTTAAAATAACAAAATCTATATATTCTGATTTAGATGAAAGACTTTTTAACTCAAAATTTTTAGCAGGAGATAATTATTCAATAGCAGACATTGCGACTTGGCCTTGGATAGCTAGGCATAAATGGCACGATATTGGGCTCAAAAAATTTAAAAATTTGACTAGATGGTATTTAGAAATTTCAAATAGAGAAGCTGTGAAAAAGGGCTATGAGTTTATGAAACAAGGAGATAAGATTCCCTTACCATAAATATATGGAAAAAAATTATAAAAATTATTTTAAATATTATCTAATTTCAATCTCAGTATTTGCTTTTATCTGGTTATATCTAAAACATGATGTTGGTAATGATTCCACTATTTCAGAATGGATAATTAATTATCAAGGAGGTTTTACAAGAAGAGGTTTACCAGGTGAAATAGCTTTTCATATAGCGCAAATTTTTGACTTTAAATTAAGATTTGTGATTTTATTGATGCAAATATTTTTTTACGGACTTTATTTAATTTTAATTTACAAATTTTTTAAAACAATAAAGTTAAATGGAATTATTTTATTTAGTTTGTTTACACCAATCTTTTTAATTTACCATATTGCTGAATTAGAAGTCTTAGCAAGAAAAGAATTATTTTTATTTATTGGTTATATTTGGTTCTACAATATATCATCAAAAGAAAGTAAGACAAAAAATTCTATTTTATGGATAATTTTTATTTTACCATTAATTTCTATTTTATACGAACCAGCAATATTTTACTACACATTCTTTGCAGCTACAGTTTTGCTAAAAATGAAAAATGAAAACTTAATTAAAATTTTTATATTAATATTTATTATTTTTATACCATCAATTATTGTTTCTTATTTTAGTGCGTTTCATATAATTTCTAAAGATGGTTTTGAAATTATGAAATCATCATTAATAAATAATTTTGGCGAAGCTTGCTATATGTCCTGCGGACTAATGGATACAAAAAGAGAAGCAATTGTACATATCAAGGCAACAATAAGTAAATTAACTGAGAAAGAATTTAGTATTTACACGTATTTATTTAGATATTTTTTGATTATGTTAATTGGGTCTGCTCCATTATTACTGCTTATTAAAAATTCTGAGCTCACTAAAAAAATATTTAATTTTAAGAAAATAATTTTAATTTTCATAATTTTAAATATTTTTGTACCAATACACTGGTTAATGTTTATTGATTGGGGAAGAGCAGTTAATATTACTTATGTCTCATCACTCTTATTCTTTTTTTACTTATTTAAGAACGATTTTATAAAAATAAACTTAAAAATAATTGATGAAAACATTTTTAAAATAACTAACAATTTACAAAAAATACTGAAAATTAAACCAAAGAGTATTTTAGTAATATTTTTTTTAGTTTATGCATTCGGCTGGAGCCCGCCGACTTTGCTATCAGCTGATGTTAATTCATTCCCTGGATATAGAATACCTTATAAAACATCAAAAATCTTATATTTAAATTATTTTAAGGATTGATATGAAATTTTTGAATTATTGAAAATTGGAATATTTCAATAAAAATTAATCAATCATCTGCATAAACTTTTTCTTCTTTTTCATGCTTCTCTTGTGCAGCAATACATAAGGTTGCAACAGGTCGTGCCATTAATCTCTTTAATCCTATCGGTTCAGCTGTTTCTTCACAAAATCCGTAAGTACCTTCTTTTATCCTTCGCAACGCAGAGTCTATTTTAGATATAAGTTTTATTTGCCTATTTATTGCTCTCATTTCAACATTTTTTTCAGTATATGAGCTTGCTTGATCAACAATGTCAGCTGATGTACTATTATCATCTAAAGAGCTATTATAGAGAGCTTCGTTATTTGATTTAACCAAATCTTTCTTCCACTCTAATAATTTATTTTTAAAAAAAGCTTTATGTTTCTCACACATATATTTTTCGGTGCTTTTTGGTATATAATTTTTTGATATCTTAACCATATTTATAGTTTGAACGGTCGGAAGTATATTCAGCAATTATTTAGTGTCAAGAATGCTTTAATTGTATAAATTCAAGCAAATGTTTAATTATAGAAAAAATACATTAAGTTATTTTTATATTTTCTTATTTATTCATCTTTTTATTTGGACACTGATTCCTTCGATTACAAATAACAATTTACCACTTGATACTATTGAGGCGCTAGCTTGGGGAAGCAATTTAGATTGGGGATTTGTTAAACATCCTCCAGCAAGTGCTTTTTTTGTAGAATTATTTTATTTTTTGTTCGGTAGTCAAGATTGGGCTTATTATTTACTTAGTCAGATATTTGTAATTTTTTCATTTTTTTTAGTATTTCAATTAAGTGAAAAAATATTTAATAATAAGACTTTAAGCTTTCTATCAGTAATACTATTAGAGGGCATATATTTCTATAATTTTACTACACCAGAATTTAACGTTAACGTTTGTCAACTACCTTTTTGGTCATTAACTGTCTTTTATGCTTGGAAAATATTTGATGGTAAAAAAATTAATATTTATGATTGTTTTTATTTAGCTATCTTTGCTGCGATTGGGTTCCAATCGAAGTATTTATTTATCTATTTATTGGTTTCTATATTTATTTTATTTTTTTATCAAATTGTAATTTTAAAAGAGAGAAAATTTGATTTTAAATACTTAATATCTATTGAAGTATTTTTTATTCTTTTAGTTCCTCATTTAGTTTGGTTATTTAACAATGATTTTATTACAATTAAATATGCTTTTTCCAGGGCAGGACTCGACGAAGTTAATTATATAAACCATTTAAAATTTCCGATTATTTTTTTAATTAAACAAATTTTAATTTTATTACCAGTTTTTATAATGTTAGTTTTAATTTTAAAAAAAATAAAAATTAATTTAAATTTAAATGACAGAAAATTATTATTTTTATTAATTGTTAATATATTACCAATTTTACTTATGCTTTTGACTTCAATAATGACCGGTTCTAAAATTAGAACGATGTGGATGACACCATTTTATTTATTCTTTGGAACATTATTAATTTATATTTTCCAAAATTATCTAGAAACAAAAAAAATTAAAAATTTTCTAATTTTTTTTATATTTATTTTCTTACTTTCACCAATAAGCTATGGAACTGTTTCTTTGCTTAAAGATAATAAAAGAACAGACTATCCCGGTAAAGAAATTGCTATTGAAGTTGAAAAAAAATGGAATTCTGAATTTAAAGATCCTATAAACGTAGTTTTAGGCGATGAATGGACAGCAGGAAACTTGTCATATCATTTAAAATCGCGCCCAGCATGGGAAGGAATTGTAGATAAAAGTAAATTAGATAGTTATAATAAGTATATCTGCTTAGAGAAAATTTGTGTTGGGGTAAAATGAATAAATTTTTAGATACTAAATTAAAAAAAACTCTTTTTATCATAGTTGTAATAGCTATTATAGAAATTTCAGGCCATGGAATTTTCGTATCTTTAGTAAGATTTTTAAATTCTGTTAATTAATTTTATGAAAATCAAAATATTGATACCTATCTATAATGATTGGAATTCAGTAAAACTTTTAATTAACAATATTGATAAAGTGGTTACAGATATAGAGGGTAATTTTTCGGTTATAATTATTAATGATGCATCTACACAAAAAAAACCTGATAATTTCTTAAGTTTTAAAAATTTAAAATCAGTCAAAATTATTAACATGATAAATAATCGTGGTCACGGAAGATGTAATGCAGCAGGACTTAAATATATTTATGAAAAAGAGGACTTTGATTATGTTATCCCTATGGATGGAGATGGAGAAGATAGACCAGAAGAAATACCACAATTTGTCAAAAAAATTATAAAAAATCCAGATATTCCAGTAGTTGGTAGAAGAGTAAAAAGATTGGAGAACAATTTATTTAAATTTTGTTACGAAATTCATAAAATTTTAACTTATTTATTTACTGGAAAACTAATTAAGTTTGGTAATTTTACATGCATTTCAAAAAGTGTAGTAAAAAAAATGATAAATGAAAAAGCCTCATGGAACAGCTATTCGGCATCCTTAGTCAAGATTACTAAAATTAGAGACTCAATTCCATCAATTAGAGGCAAAAGATATTTTGATTTATCAAAGATGAGTTTCTATAATTTAATTGTCCTTTCATTCTCAATAATAAGCGTATTTAAGATAAATGTTTTAATCAGATCTATTGGATTTATAATTTTATACACTTTTCTTATAAAAAGTAACTTTTCTATAGTTACCTCAATTCCAATAGTTTTAATAATTATTTTTGTTATTGCAATTTTCAAGTTATCCAAAAGAGAGAATATGGAAGAATACAACAAGTGTCTCGACAATATTTCTAATATAGAAGTTTTTGAAAAATCCTAAACTTTATTAAATAGCTCTTATTTTTGGTAGACAGTAAAAATCTGCAGTATCTATTTTTGAAGAATGCTCTCTTCTCATATTCCATTTTTTATGAACACCTGCACTTGCAAGACTTAAAGTAGATCTACCATATCTATAGTTTGTATTGTCAATTGATTTCATTAAACTATTTATTTTTAAGTCTTTTTCAGATGAAAATAAATTTTTCTTTCCATCTGAATTTGATAATCCCGTGAGCATCACTCCTGCTTTTTGATATCTATAACCATTTCTAAAAATATCTTCTAATATGGATACTGCAGCCTTAACAGTTTCAATACTATTATTTGTAGCTATTGGGAAATCAATAGTTTTTGAATTTGAATAATATCCAAAGTTTCTTTGAAAAGGGCTGGTCCTAACAAATACAGTAATTGATTTTGCAACTAAAGACTCTGACCTGATTTTTTCTGAGGCATTTAAGCAATAATTTGCAACCGCCTCTCTTAATTCTTGAAAATTTTCTACTCTTTTCCCAAATGATCTTGATACGACACAACTTTTTCTTTTAGTTGCAGTTGTTTCTAAATCTATACAAGGGATACCTCTTAATTCCATTGCAGTTCTTGAGCTTAAAACATTAGAGCATTTTTTAATCCATGTATTAGATTTGTTTTTAAGTTGTTTGGCATTATAAATACCATTTTTTTGATAAAACTTAGTTAATTGTCTTCCAACTCCCCAAACATCATTTATTTCCACTTTTTCTAATATCGAATCAATGTTTTCTATTCCAATTAAACTTGTAACTCCTGATTGTTTTTTTTTTGCTATATGATTTGCAACTTTACTTAAAGTCTTAGTTTTTGCTATTCCAATGCTAGTTGGTATACCAGTCCACTGTAAAACAGTGTTTCTAATCTCTCTACCAACTTCTTCAACTTCTTTATCAGAAAAATTAGACAAATCCATAAATGCTTCATCAATTGAATAAACTTCTATATCGGAATTAAATCTTTTTAGAGTTCTCATTACTCTTCTTGATAGGTCTCCGTATAGTGAATAATTTGATGAAAATACATTTACATTATTTTTCACGATTATATTTTTTGCTTTAAAATAAGGTTCACCCATTTTAATACCTAAAGCTTTCGCTTCATTAGATCTTGAAATAATGCAACCATCATTATTAGATAAAACTACCACAGGCTTTTTTCTTATTTTTGGGTTAAATAGTCTTTCACAGGATACATAAAAAGAATTACAATCAACAAGTGCTATTTTTCTAGTAAACTGAGTGGATGACATAAGTTACAACTCCCCAAATAAAAATATCTTCTTCTTCGTTAATTAAAATTCTATCTTTGAAATTTTTGGATCCTGAGGTTAAAAATTTTTTATCTCTTTCTTGTACAAAGCTTTTAACCACTAATTCGTCATGAACATTTGCAATAACAGTTGAAAAATTTCTAGGTGTTAAACTTTTATCAACAACTAATATGTCACCGTCATTAATACCAACATCTGTCATTGATTTTCCTTGAACTCTAATTACAAAAGTTGCTGGAACATTTTTTATTAAGTGCACATTTAGATCAATATCTTCTTCGATATAATCAGTAGCAGGAGATGGAAAACCAGCTCCAGCTTTATGTAAATAATAAGGTATAGTTAGCTTCATAAATGTTCTTATTTTGTTCTTATTAGTATAACACTTATTTAATAGTGTCAAATAAGTTGTATTTTGAGTCTGTAACTGAATCAAAAGTGAATCAAAACGTGAACATCGAAAACTATATAGTGTATAGTTGTGGATAACTATCACTAAAAGTGGAATTAAAATAAAAATGAAAAGAAATATCACATGGTGTATTCAATATAAACTTTATGAAAAAACTGTCATGTCATTGCGGGGAAGTGCAAGGAGAAATACAACTTCCTAAAGAAGGGTTAAAAACTAAAAGAAGATGTAATTGTACTCTTTGTAAAAGAAAAGGAACTGTTATGACTTTTGTAGAGGTCAAAGATCTACAAATAAAAAGTGGCAGTGAACAATTAACAAAATATCAGTATCATACCAAAGTAGCTGAACATTATTTTTGTAAAATTTGTGGAATTTATACTCATCATAAAATGAGAAGTAATCCAAATATGTATGGAATTAATGCTGCATGTATTGAAGGTGTAGATCCATATAAACTAGATGATATAGAAATTTTTGACGGAATAAATCATCCTTTGGATAAAAAGAATTAATTTTTATGCATCCAGTAAACCTGTGTTACACAAAAGTAAAGAAAGACTGTATTAAATTTATATCAAGCCAAGAAACAAGAACTGAAAAATTCAGAAAAAAAGATAAAATGATTAAATCTTTTTTAATCCCAGCATGCTTTTGGTTGGCAAATAGGGTGAATAAAAAAAATACAATGATAATAGGTTTGGCAGGTGGGCAGGGTACTGGAAAAACTACTATTTCATCTTTAATAAAGATTATTTTAGAAAAATATTTTAAATTGATAGTATTTAAAATATCTATTGATGACTTTTACAAAACCAGAAAAGATAGAATGATATTAGCTAAAAAGGTACATCCTTTATTGATGACAAGAGGTGTTCCAGGAACACATGATGTAGATTTAATTTTAAGTTTTTTTAGAAAAGTTTCAAAGAAAAGATTTTCACATTTACTATTACCGAAATTTGATAAATCAATTGATGACAGGGTAAAAAGAGATAAATGGTATAAAATTAAAAAAAAACCTAATATTGTAATATTAGAAGGATGGTGTGTAGGTTCTTCCCCACAAAAACTAAAAAATTTAAAAAAACCAATAAACACTATTGAGCGCGATGATGATCAAAAACTTAAATGGAGAAAATATGTAAATAATCAACTTAATAAAAAATATAAATCAATGTATAAATTCTTTGATTATTTTTTATATTTGAAAGCAAAAAATTTTAGTTTATTAAGAAAGTGGAGATTAAAACAAGAAAAAAAATTATATTTAAATAATAAAAGTAGAAAAAATTCAAAAATCATGAGTAACAAAGAAGTTTTAAATTTTATGATGACTTATCAAAGAATAACTGAACACATGTTTAAAGAAGCACCAAAATTTGCTTCAATCGTTTTTTCACTAAATCAAAATCACGAAATCAAAAATATTAAGTATAAAAAATGAAAAAAATAATTTTAACTTTATTTATATTTTTTAATTTAACGAATTCATATGCAATCGGTTTATCTGACGCTTTATCATTAGCGTATAAAAAAAATCCTGAATTGAATGCTGAAAGAGAAAATATTAAAGCATCAAAGCAAGATTTAAATATTTCTAAAAGTGAATTTTTACCATCCGTAACACTGTCTGGAACTAAAAGCAGTCAAGATACTTCAAAACTAACTAATCAAGACGGTAGTAACGCAACAATTAATGATGTTAATCCAGAGACTAAATCAATCAAAATTGAGCAAAAAATTTTTCAAGGTTTTGGGGGAGTTGCAGATTATGAAAAAAATAAAATTGGCTTAGCAGTAGCTGATGCAAAACTTTTACAAGTAGAGCAAAATACTTTGCTTAAAGCTGTTGATGCATTCTCAGGAGCAATTTTTGCCAATGAAAAGTATTCAATTTATCAACAAAATTTAAATTTAATTGAGAGACAAGTCGAGATGGACCAGGTACGTCTTGATAGAGGACAAGTAACATTAGCTGA
Source organism: uncultured Pelagibacteraceae bacterium (assembly GCA_902628635.1). Lineage (GTDB taxonomy): Bacteria > Pseudomonadota > Alphaproteobacteria > Pelagibacterales > Pelagibacteraceae > Pelagibacter. The sequence continues at coordinate 36,947 of CACONQ010000002.1, forward strand.
TTTAGCACAATCAGAATCCTCTTTAGCAGAAGCTGAGGCTAAATTTATTCAAGCAAAAAACGATGTTGTAACTGCCAAACTTAATTATGAGACTATAATTGGCCCTATAAGTGATACTTTTCAACTGGAAAAGGATATTACTATGAATTTGAAAATTCCAACATCACTAGAAAAATCAATAAATTTGTCAAAAAACTCAAACCCAAATTTAATAATTTCAAAATTAGAATTTGAGCAATCAAAGAAAGATGTGCAAATAGCACAATCCGATTTATCACCCTCTGCATCGTTGTCCTTTGAGACGAAAGAAACCGATGATTTGAGTTCAACTTATGATCAACAAGATAAAGAAACCTTAGAAGCAACTATTACATGGCCTATTTTTTCAGGAGGAAAGAATTATGCAAGCTTATCAAAATCGAAAAATTTAAGAAATAGAAAACAACTTCTTTATGAAAATGCTGTAAAATTGAATGACTCGAATGTAGCAAGTGCTTGGTCAAACCTTCAGTCATCAAAAAGTGTATTAGAGGCTGTAAAACTTCAGGTAAAGGCAGCTGAGATTGCAAATGAGGGAATTACTGCAGAATATGAAAGTGGTCAAGGCAGATCAACATTAGATGTACTTCAATCTAACTCAATATTGCTAGATGCAAAAGTTAGTCTTGCAAAATCTGAAAGAGATTACCTTCTTTCACAATTTCAACTCCTTAAATCTGTCGGGCTTTTAAATGCTCGTTATTTAACTTTTAATTAATTAAAGCCTATTTTACTTAATAATCTCTGAGAAAATTAATTTCTTGCCAATGAGAACAAAATGTGTACATTTAATAACATGATTCGATTGTTAAAAAATGAAAAAAAAAGAGGCAAAAATGACAAAAAATAACTTAAAAGTGGTTAAATCCGCAAAAGACAAAGATTTGGAAAATAAAGAAAAAAATAAAGCATTAGACGCTGCTATCAGTCAAATTACAGATAATTTTGGAAAAGGTTCTGTAATGAAGCTTGGACAGCAAAAAGCAATGGATGTTGAGTCAATTTCAACAGGTTCATTAAGTCTTGATTTGGCTTTAGGGATTGGTGGACTACCAAAAGGAAGAATTATTGAAATTTATGGACCAGAGTCCTCTGGAAAAACTACACTTGCACTCCAAGTAGTTGCTGAAGCACAAAAAGCAGGTGGAATTTGTGGGTTTGTAGATGCAGAACACGCATTAGACCCGGTTTATGCTAAAAAATTAGGTGTAAATACGGAAGAATTATTAATTTCTCAACCAGATACTGGTGAGCAAGCATTAGAAATCACCGATACATTAATCAAATCAGGCTCAATGTCGGTTCTTGTTGTGGACTCTGTTGCAGCATTAACTCCAAGAGCTGAAATTGAAGGAGACATGGGAGATCATCATGTTGGTCTACAAGCAAGATTAATGTCTCAAGCGTTAAGAAAATTAACAGGGTCAATTTCTAGAACTAATACAATGGTTATATTTATTAACCAAATTAGAATGAAAATTGGTGTTATGTTTGGCAGCCCCGAAACTACTTCAGGAGGAAATTCTTTAAAATTTTATTCATCTGTAAGAATGGATATTAGAAGAATTGGGGCAATCAAGGATAAAGAGCAAATTATCGGAAATGCTACTAGGGTTAAAGTAGTTAAAAACAAAGTTGCTCCACCATTTAAAGTAGTTGAATTTGATCTTATGTATGGCAAGGGAATTAGTAAAACAGGAGAGTTAATAGACCTTGGCGCAAAAGCAGATATAGTTGAAAAATCTGGAGCATGGTATGCTTACAAAGGTGAGAAGATTGGACAAGGAAAAGAAAACGCAAAACTTTATCTTGAACAAAATCCTAAAGCCGCAGCTGAAATAGAAATGGCGATAAGAGAAAAAGCTGGTCTTATTTCCAAAAAGATTGAAGGAAATCCAATTGATCAAGAGAAGGTGAAAGTAGAAGAAAAAACAGAAGAAACACCATCTAAAAAGAATTAGCAATAACTTTTAGTTATCTAAAAAGGCGCTTATTTAAGCGCCTTTTTTCCCTTCAGAAACTAGACAACAAACAAAAAAGCTGTATTTTAAAAATATGGCAGACAAATCACTAAATGAAATAAGATCTACGTTTCTAAAATATTTTGAAAAAAATGATCATAAAATAGTAGAGTCAAGCAACTTAGTTCCAAATAATGATCCTACATTAATGTTTGCCAACTCAGGCATGGTACAGTTTAAAAACGTATTTACTGGATTGGAAAAAAGGGATTACAAAAGAGCAACTACTTCTCAAAAATGCGTAAGGGCAGGAGGTAAGCATAATGACCTAGAAAATGTTGGTTATACTCCAAGACATCACACTTTTTTTGAAATGTTAGGTAATTTTTCATTTGGTGATTATTTTAAAGAAAAAGCAATATTTTACGCTTGGGATTTAATCACAAAAGATTTTGGACTAGATAAAAACCGACTTTATTTTACTGTCTTTAGTGAAGATGATGAGGCCTTTAATTTGTGGAAAAAAATCACAGGTTTTAATGACGATAGAATAATCAGAATTCCAACTTCAGACAATTTTTGGTCAATGGGAGAAACAGGTCCTTGTGGACCTTGTTCTGAAATATTTTATGATCACGGAGACCATTTAAAAGGAGGTTTGCCTGGAACCAAAGATCAGGATGGCGACAGATACATTGAAATTTGGAACTTAGTTTTCATGCAATATGAACAGGTTTCAAAAGAAAAAAGAATTGATTTACCGAAACCCTCTGTTGATACTGGTATGGGACTTGAAAGAATTGCTGCACTTCTTCAAGGCACACATGATAATTATAAAACAGATCATTTTATAAAACTTATAAACTCAATTTCTGATACGATTAAGATTAAACCAAGTGAAACAAATTTATCTAGTTTTAGAGTAATAGCAGATCATTTAAGAGCAAGCTCTTTTTTATTAGCTGAGGGAGTTTTACCATCTAACGAGGGTAGAGGTTATGTTTTAAGAAGAATAATGAGAAGAGGTATGAGACATTGCCATTTACTTGGATCCAAAGAACCAGTTTTTTTTTATATATTTAAAACACTAATGAATGAAATGTCTGGAAATTATCCAGAACTAATGAGAGCTGAGTCACTTATTAAAGAGACTTTAAGAATGGAAGAGGAAAAATTTTTAGTGCTTTTAGATCGAGGAATGAAAATATTAAATGATGAAATTAACAACGTTGATAAAAAATTATCTGGTGAAGTTGCATTCAAACTTTATGATACATATGGATTTCCTCTAGACCTTACCGAAGATATTTTAAAAAATAAATCTTTAACTTTAGACCACAAGAAATTTGATGATTTGATGATAAAAAGTAAGGAGCTTGCAAAAAAGAATTGGAAAGGTTCTGGAGATAGCTCGGTAGACGAAATCTGGTTTGGAATAAAAGATAAAGTAGGACCGACTGAATTTTTAGGTTATGAATACGAACATGCCGAAGCAGTTATTCAGAAAATTATTAAAAATAATAAAGAAGTAGAAAAGTTAAAAGATGGTGATGAAGGTATAATTATATTAAATCAAACTCCATTTTATGGTGAATCAGGAGGACAAGTAGGCGATAGTGGAACAATTAAATCGGGTGATAATATTTTTGAAGTGAATGACGTACAAAAAAAATTAGGAAATCTTTTTGTTCATTATGGAAAAATGAGAAAAGGAAATTTAAAAATAAATGAAAATGTTGAACTTAAAATTGATGTCGAGAAAAGAAATAATGTTAGAGCGTACCACTCAGCAACACATTTATTACACGAGTCTTTAAGAAGAATTCTTGGAACACATGTTACTCAAAAAGGTTCATTAGTAGCACCAGATAGACTGAGATTTGATTTTAGCCACATGAAGCCAATATCTTCTGATGAACTTGAAAAAATTGATAATTCTGTAAATGAAGTGGTTCAGAAAAAATCTGAAGTTATAACTAGAATAATGTCACCAAAAGAGGGGATTGAGCATGGTGCTTTAGCTCTTTTTGGCGAGAAATATGGTGATGAGGTTAGAGTAGTATTTATGGGTGATGAGGGAAATAAGTATTTTTCTACTGAATTATGTGGTGGAACACACGTAAGAAATACTGGTGATGTAGGCAAATTTAAAATTATAAGTCAGTCAGCGATTGCCTCCGGAGTAAGAAGAGTAGAGGCTTTGAGAGATAAACAATTAGAGGAATTTCTTACAAATAAAGAAAAGCAAATAGGCATATCAGAACAAAAAAACGATCAGATAATTGATGAAATATCCAAAGAAATTATTTCATTAGGTGGAAAACCAATAAAAAATATAGATGACAAAAAACAGTTAATTAAAGATTTGTCAAAGCAATTAGATCAGCTAAGTGTTAAATCAATTTTATCTGATAAAAATAAGAACATAATCAAAGATGAAAAAATAAAAAATATTAAAGTAAGATTTCAAAAAATTTTTGATTTATCACCAAAAGAACTGAGAAAATTAGTAGATAACGGAAAGAAAGAACTTAAAGAAGGAATTATAATTGTTTTTGCAACCAAAGATGAAAAAGTTGGTCTTGCGGTAGGTATTACAGAAAAACTAACAGAAAACTTTGATGCAGTTAAATTTGCAAAAGTTGGTTCTGAAATTTTAGGAGGAAAAGGAGGAGGAGGTCGTAAAGATTTTGCTCAGGCAGGTGGACAGTATATAGACAAAATTGAGGATGCTATAGAAAGTATTAAAAAATTAATTTAGTGTCTTTTTTAAATTTCCATCAATTTCATCTAAAAATTGATTAGTAGTCAAATATTTTTGTGAGGATCCCACTAATATCGCTAAGTCTTTTGTCATTGATCCAGTTTCCACACAACCAACACAAATTTGTTCTAATGTATTTGAAAATTTAATTAATTCTTGGTTATCATCTAATTTACCTCTGTGTGCTAACCCTCTAGTCCAGGCAAATATTGATGCAATTGGATTTGTTGAAGTTTCTTTACCTTCTTGATGCATTCTATAGTGTCTAGTCACAGTACCATGTGCTGCCTCTGCTTCCATAGTTTTTCCATCTGGAGCAAGCAATACACTTGTCATTAATCCTAAAGACCCATATCCTTGGGCAACTGTATCCGATTGAACATCTCCATCATAATTTTTACAAGCCCAAATATATTTTCCGCTCCACTTCATAGCACATGCAACCATATCATCAATTAATCTATGCTCATATGTAATATTATTTTTATCAAAATCTTTTTTGAATTCTTCATTAAAAACTTTTTGAAAAATATCTTTAAATCTTCCATCATAAGTTTTTAAAATTGTATTTTTTGTAGAAAGATAAACAGGCCATTTTTTAATTAGACCATAGTTAAAACAGGACCTGGCAAAATCCTCTATTGATCTGTCAAGATTATACATCGATAAAGCAACACCAGGACCAGGAAAATTGAAGACTTCATACTTCTTCTCATCTTTACCATTCTCTGATGTCCATTTAATTTCTAACTTACCTTTACCAGGAACTTGAAAATCTGTAGCTCTATATTGATCTCCAAACGCATGACGACCTATAATAACAGGATCGGTCCAGGATGGCACAAGTTTTGGAATATTTTTACAAATTATTGGCTCCCTGAAAACAGTTCCACCAATAATATTTCTTATTGTACCATTTGGAGATCGCCACATCTTTTTTAAATTAAATTCTTTTACTCTAGCTTCGTCAGGAGTAATTGTTGCACATTTTATACCCACCCCATTTTTTTTTATTGCATTTGCACAATCAATTGTAATTTGATCATTGGAGTTATCTCTACTCTTCATTCCTAAATCGTAATATTCAATCCCTAAGTCTAAATAAGGTAAAATTAGTTTTTTTTTAATGAAATCCCATATAATTCTTGTCATTTCATCACCATCTAACTCGACAATTGGGTTTTTTACCTTAATTTTGCTCATTTTTTGTTGCTATCTTAATAATTGAATTTAAACAGTTTATATACATATTAATTAAAAATTATCAATTAGCGATTATGATAGACAAAGTATTTCCTAAAATTCACAGCGAAGGTTATAAGTTTTTAGTAATATTTAGTTTTATTACTATAATTTTATATCTGCTGAGCACATTCCTCGGTTTAATAGGTTTAGTTTTAACAGTTTGGTGCTACTACTTTTTTAGAGATCCGGAAAGAATATCAATTAATGATGATAATTATTTAGTCAGTCCTGCAGATGGATTAATTATTAAAGTCGAGGAGTCATCTGGTCCAAAAGAACTTAATTTAAGTGAAAAAAAATTTACAAAGGTAAGTATTTTTATGAATGTATTTGATTGCCATGTAAATCGAACACCATGTGCAGGAAAAGTTTCACAGATTCTTTACAAACCAGGTAAGTTTGTTAATGCTTCACTTGATAAAGCAAGCGAGGACAATGAAAGAAATTATTATAAAATTACTAATAAAAATGGTGAAGATATAATAGTTGTTCAAATAGCAGGTCTTATCGCACGAAGAATAGTATGTGAAACTCTAGAGAATGATGATTTAAATCAAGGTGATAGAATAGGAATGATTAGATTTGGAAGTAGAGCAGATCTTTATTTTGAAAATTATAAACCACTGGTTAAACTAGAACAAAGAGCAGTAGCAGGTGAAACATTAATAGCAAGAAAAGTATAATATGAACGAACCCAAGAAAAAATTTAAACTAGTAACAGATACACAAGCAAGAATGATACTGCCAAACACTCTAACATTGATTGGAGTTTGTGTAGGTTTAAGTTCAATAAATTTTGCACTAAATCAAAGATATGAAATAGCAATAATCGCAATTTTATTTGCTGCAATAATAGATGGCCTTGATGGAAGAATTGCAAGACTTATAAGAGGTACTTCAAAAGTTGGAAAGGAATTAGACTCTCTTACAGATGTAATTAGTTTTGGAGTAGCCCCTGCTTTTATTATGTATTTCTGGACACTTAATTCACTTGGTAAAATTGGATGGTTGTTGTCTTTAATTTACGTTGTATGCGTTGCACTGAGACTAGCAAGATTTAACATAAGTACTGGAGGAGACGTATCTTGGAAGGATAATTTTTTTCAAGGAGTACCATCACCTGCTGGAGGTATATTAGTACTAACACCATTAGTTTTGGATTTAAGTGGGGTAAACTTATTTAATATTAATTTTGAAATATTTACTCCATATTTATTTATTTTAGTTTCTATTTTATTGATAAGTAAAGTTCCTACTTACTCGATGAAAAAGATTGTTGTGCCAAGAAGTACAACTGTATTTTTACTTTTTGGCATTGTTTTATTATTTGGTTTATTATTGGTATTCACTTTTGAGGTAATAGTTATTAGCTGCATGGTATACATACTATCAATTCCAATAAGTATTTATCATTATGTGAAACTTAAAAAAAAATATTCTATATTGACTGGTGAAGAGGACGATGAACTAGAAGATGTTTTGTAATGAAAAAAAATGTAATAATTTCATTAGCCGACTCAAAATATTTTGATTTATTAAATGAATTAATAGATTCTATAAAACGTTTCAAAGAAAGCGAGAAAGTTGCTTTTTGTGTTTTAGACGCAGGCCTTAATGAAGATCAGATTAAAATATTAACCTCTAAAGTTGATGAGATTAAAAAAGCAGAATGGGATATTGAAGTATCACAATATAAAATTAAGGGTAAGGAATGGCTTAAGAGTCAAGTTTCAAGAGCATTTTTAACAAACTATTTTCCTAATTACGAAAAATATCTCTGGATTGATTGTGATGCCTGGGTAAACGACTGGTCAACAATTGAACTATATTTTAAAGCTTGTGATGATGGAAAATTAGGAATTACTCAAACAATAGGCCCTGGTTATAAAATTACGTCAAAAGTCAGTTGGTTGCTTGGAAAATTAGCGATTATAAAATCTCAAAACTTTAAACATGCAATTAGCTCAAAAATTGGTATCGATAAAGCAAGAAAGTTGGCATTTGCACCTCATATAAATATTGGAGTTTTTTCTTTAGAAAAAAATTCAAATTGTTGGAGTATTTGGCAAAATAATTTAAAGAAAACTCTAAAATCAGGAAAAATATTTGGTTCTGAGGGTCTAGCGATTAATATGAGTGTATATATTGATAATATAAATACAGAATTTTTGCCTTTAAATTGTAATTGGATAGCAAGTAATTTGTTACCAAAATATGATAACCACAATAATACATTTGTAGAACCTTATTTACCTAATAACAAAATTGGAATAATGCATCTTGCAGCTGGAATTTGGAGAGATAATAAAGATATGAGAATTGACAAAAGTATTAAAATTGAAATTAAAACTTTAGACAATAATATCATAAATAAAAGTTTGCGGTTTGGCCTTTAATTGAAAAAGAATAAAATCTCAAAAAATTGGATTATTAGACAGAAGAGAGATATCTTTGTAAGACAGTCTAAAATTGAGGGTTATAGATCACGAGCTATTTATAAATTAAAAGAAATAGACGAAAAATTTAAAATATTTAAAAATACAACTTCAATAATTGACCTAGGTGCTGCTCCCGGAAGTTGGTCTCAATACATTATAAGGCAATATAAAAAAAGTCTAGTCTTAGCAATTGATTTATTAGATTTTGAACATATTGATAAGGTTAACAAAATAGTAGGAGATTTTACAAAATCAGAAAATAAAGAAAAAATTAAAAACTTTTTTGATAAAAAAGTAGATGTCGTTATTTCTGATATGGCAGTAAACACCACAGGAAATAAAAATTTAGACGCTATTGTCACTGGAGAATTATGCATTGAGGCTATGGAGTTTGCAATCGAAATGTTGAATAAAAAGGGCAAATTTGTTTCAAAAATTTTTATGGGATCAAGTTTTAATGAAATTGTCGCAGACGCAAAAAAAAAATTTAGAGAAGTTAATATTTTTAAGCCTTTATCAAGTAGAAAAGATTCGAAAGAAAGCTTTATAATTTGTAAATTTTTAAGATAGACCCTTTATATTTTAAAAGAATCGTATATATAAGATTATGGGTCCTATAAAAGAAGCACTTACATTTGACGACGTAACACTTGCACCAAATTATTCTGAAATATTACCCTCTGAGGTAAACACTACAACATTTTTATCAAAAAAATTTAAACTTAAAATTCCTCTTATATCATCTGCAATGGATACAGTCACAGAATCTAAAATGGCAATAGCAATTGCTAAAGCTGGAGGTATTGGAGTAATACATAGAAACCTACATATAAAAAAACAGATATTAGAGATTAAAAAAGTTAAAAAACAAAATCTTTTAGTTGGTGCAGCGGTCGGAGCTGGTCCACTAGAATTTGAAAGAGCCAAAGCTATATTAAATGAAAAAGTAAATTTAATAGTAGTAGATACTGCACATGGTCATACTAAAAAAGTAGCAGACATAATTAAAAAAATTAAAAAAATTAAAAACAAAAATACTTTATTATGTGCAGGAAATATTGCGACTGCAAACGCAGCAAATTTTTTAGCAAAATTAGGTGTTGATATTATAAAAGTTGGAATTGGACCTGGTTCAATTTGCACAACAAGATTGGTTGCAGGTATTGGAGTACCTCAACTAAGTGCGATTTTAGATGTAAAAAAAGGTTTAAAAAATAAAAATATAAAAATTATTGCGGATGGAGGAATTAAATTTTCAGGCGACATAGCAAAAGCTTTGTCAGCAGGAGCTGATGCAGTTATGATAGGCTCCCTATTTGCTGGTACAGACGAGTCTCCAGGAAAAATAGTAAAAAAAAATGGTAAATTATTCAAAAATTTCAGAGGAATGGGCTCAATAGGCGCGATGAACAAGGGATCGGCAGATAGATATTTTCAAAAAAAACAAAAAGATAAATCCAAATATGTTCCCGAGGGAGTAGAGGGATATGTGAAATACAAAGGCTCGGTTGAAAAAATTATTTTTAAACTTATAGGTGGTCTTAAGTCTTCGATGGGATATCTTGGATCAAGAAAAATTATTTATTTAAGAAAAAAACCAAAATTTGTTAAGATTACAAAAGCTGGTTTTTATGAGAGTATGGTGCATAACATAGATGAAATTAAAAAAGATGAAAAGTATTAAATTTTTATACATTACTTTTATTAGTATCATTTTATTTGCTAATTCCTCAAATGCCCAAAATTTTTTTGATGAAGCAAAAAAAAAATACGAGGAAAAAAAATATAAGGAGTCAAAATTTTTATTTCAAAGAAATATCGTTTTTAATCCGAAGGATGCAAAGTCATATTTATATTTAGCTAAAATCTTTGAAAATGAAGAAAATGAGGGAGAGCAAATTAAAAATATAAATACAACACTTCTTCTTGAACCCAATAACGAGGAAGCAATGTTTATTTTAATTAAATATGAACTTAAAAAATCAAATTATACTAGAGTAAAGGAGTTAAAAGATAGTTTCTCCATGATATGTACTAATCTTTGTAAAGAAAAAAAAAATATAGAAGAGTCTTTAAAAGATATAGAACCACAAGATGATACCAAACAATAATTTAAATAAAATTTTAATTATTGATTTTGGCTCTCAATTTACCCAGCTTATAGCAAGAAGAGTAAGGGAGTTAGGTGTTTACTCTGAAATTATAAGTCATAAAAAATTAAATCTTAAATTAGAAAAAAAACAAATAAAGGGGATTATCTTATCAGGCGGACCATTGAATGTTTATCAATCAAAAAAAGTTAGATTCAATAAAAAACTTTTCTCACTAAATGTTCCAATTTTAGGAATATGTTTTGGTCACCAAATAATCTCAAAAGAATTAGGTGGCAGGGTTAAAAAGGCCAAACATAGAGAATTTGGATTGGCCAAATTAAAAAAATTAAATCCAAGTAAACTCATAAGTAATTTTTTTAATAAAAAAGGATCTAATAATGTATGGATGAGTCATGCTGACGAAGTGACAAAATTACCAAAAGGATTTAAAGTTGTTGCAAAAACTGAGACCTCAAAATTCTCCATTATAGAAAATCCAAAAAAAAAACTTTATGGAATACAGTTTCACCCTGAGGTAACGCACACAGAAAATGGAAAAACAATTTTGAGAAACTTCATCTTTTCAATTTGTATGATAAAAAAAAATTGGTCCTCAAAAAATCAAAAAAAAATGTTAATTCAAGAAATTAAAGACAATGTAGGAAAATCTAAAGTTATATGCGCTTTATCAGGTGGTGTAGACAGTAGTGTAGTTGCAAAGCTGATCCACAAGGCAATAGGAAAGCAACTTATATGTATTTTTGTAAATACTGGCTTACTAAGAAAAAAAGAAGAGCATCAAGTTTTAAATACTTTTAAAAAAAAATTTAAAATAAACCTTGTTTACGTTGATGCCAAAACTCTTTTTTTTAATAGATTAAAAAAAATATTCGACCCTGAAAAAAAAAGGAAAATAATTGGTAACCTATTCATTAAAATTTTTGAAAAGCATGCTAAAAAAATAAAAAATGTAAAATATTTAGCACAAGGTACTCTGTACCCTGATTTAATTGAGAGTAAGTCAGTTACAGGAAGCCAAACATCAAAAATTAAGTCACATCATAACGTAGGAGGCTTACCAAAAAAAATGAAGTTAAAATTGGTTGAACCATTGAGATTATTATTTAAGGATGAGGTGAGAAAATTAGGTTTAGAACTCAAATTATCGAAAGAAATTGTTTTGAGACATCCATTTCCAGGCCCAGGGTTAGCCATAAGAATGCCAGGGGAAATAACCAAAGAAAAAGTGAATATTTTAAAGGAGGCTGATGATATATTTATAAAAGAATTAAAGGATCACAGTTTATATAATAAAATATGGCAAGCCTATGCAGCTTTACTTCCAGTTAAAACTGTAGGAGTAATGGGTGACAACAGAACATATGAATATATGTGCTTACTAAGAGCAATTACATCAGAGGATGGAATGACAGCAGATACTTTTTATTTTAAAAAAGAATTTATGCAAATTGTGTCAAATAAGATAATAAATAATATTAAAGGGATAAATAGAGTGGTTTACGACATTACATCAAAACCACCAAGCACGATTGAATTAGAATAATGAATAAAAAAATTAAAAAAATAATTGATAAAAAAAACAAATCCAAAATTGTATGTTTAACAGCATACTCAAAAAATATTGCCGAGATAGTTGATAATCATGCTGATATAGTTTTGGTTGGTGATTCTTTGGGTTCAGTCCTTTATAATTACAAAACAACAAGAAAAGTTAATCTCAAAATGATGATTGAACACACTAAAAGTGTTAGAATGGGTGTTAAAAAAAGCCTTCTTGTAATTGATTTGCCTTACAATACATATCGAAATAAATCTGAGGCTTTAAAGAATTCAAAAGTTGCTATTAAAGAAACTAAGTGTGATGCAGTAAAAGTGGAGGGTGGAGAAAGGGTGCAACATATAGTGAGCCATTTAGTCAAAAACAAAATACCAGTTCTAGGCCATATAGGTTTAACACCACAGACTGTAAAAGGAAAATTTAAATCAGTGGGTAAATCACAAAAAGAAAAAAATAAATTAATTAGAGATGCTAAAGCACTAGAAAAAAATGGTGCTTTTGGAATAGTTTTAGAGTGCACTTATAGCGATATTTCAAAAAAAATTTCTAATCTTATAAAAATACCTACAATTGGAATTGGAGCTTCAGTTTATTGTGATGGACAAGTTTTAGTTACAGATGATATTATTGGTTTAACTGATGCTAAAATTAAATTTGTAAAAAAATACGTTAATATAAAAAAAATAATAAATTCAGCGGTACTTAAATTTAAACAAGAGGTAAAATCTAGGAAATATCCAACAAAAAAATATTCTTACTAAAAATATTTTTTGAAATTTTCGTTAATTGATAAAACTTCCAAATCAACTAATCCCCCAATTACTAACTGCAGAGCTACAATTAAAATAAAACCTAGTCCTACATACGCAATCCATAAATGTTTTTGAATATAATTAGCTAAATAAGTTGCCATAGCACCAGTTAAAATTACCGATAAAACTAATCCAAATATCATAAATCCAAAATGACCTTTGGAAGCACCTACGACACCAATTACATTATCAAAACTAATTGTTATATCGGCAAATAAAACTTTATAAATACTTTGAATATATGACGGTTCTTTAGATTTTTTTGTGGGAGATTTTATCTTTTTGGTTTCAAAAAGATCTTTTCTTAAATCGTTTACAATCCAAATTAATAGTAAACCACCGATTATTTTTATAAAATAAAATTTAAATAAGTAGGTCGCAAATAATGCAAAAATAACTTTAAAAACTAAGGCACCTGCAACACCCCATAGTATAATTTTTCTTCTATTTTTAGGAACAAAGTTAGCAGCAATTAATCCAATAATGATTGCATTATCGGCTGCTAGTATTATATCTATGAATATAATCTGTGTGAGTATTATAAGTTCTTCAATCAATAAATCTATATTAATTAAATATTTTTATATTTCAATGTTGAGAATAGAAAAAAGTTAATACTTAGATTGTTTTGTTCCATCTATGATAGCTTTTAATTCCTCATACTCTTCACAATTACAATTCTGAAGCACCAATAATCTTTCTTTTGCTTTTTCAGGTCTATTTGTTGATAAATATAGTTCACCTAAGTACTCATTTATTCCGTTGTGATCAGGCTTAATCGCCAAACCTTTTAAATAATATATTTCAGCGTTATCAAAGTCACCAAGTTTTCTTGAAGTAAAACCAAGATAATTTAATACATCAGGGTTTGAGGGGTCCTCTTTATTTGCTTTTAGAAGTCTATTAAAAGCTTTTTCATATTTTTTTTTTGCTTTTTCAACTTTACCTTTTTTTTCTAATTTTTTACCAGATTTTACATAATTAACTGCTGATTTATACATTGATTTTTTTTCAATACCATCTCCTCCAGAGCCACCAGAGCCACCAGAAGATCCGCCGGCAGCGAGAACATTCAAATTAGGAATTAATATTAAAAACGTGATTAAAAGTAATTTTTTCATTAGTTAAATTTTTTCATATTATTAAGTGGTTTTAAAATAAAATCATTACTTATTAAGGTATGCCGAATTAATTTAGCAGTATTTAACGAGTATTGATTATCACCATGTATACATATTGAATCTATTTCACAAGGTATTTTTTTACCAGAGAGACAATTTATCGCCTGATTTTTAACCATGTCTAAAACATGTTTTTTTGCAATTTCAGGGTCTATAATCAAAGCTTGTTTTTTTGATCTAGAAACTAAATTACCATCGTCTTCATAATTTCTATCTGCAAAAATTTCACATGCTATCTTCATATTTAGTTTCTTGGCAGCAACTTCCATTTTAGAACCAGTGGGCACCAAGTATATTAAATCTTTATCAATGTTTACAATTGCTTTAGCAATTATATTTGCAAGCTCTAAATTTTCACAGGCCATATTATTCAGTGCACCGTGAGGCTTTATGTGAGTAACTTTTTCACCATGTAGGTCTGCTATGGTTTGCAGTAAATTATACTGATCTACAATTAATTTAATTATTTCCTTTTCAGGTAAATTTATTCTTTTCCTACCAAAATTTTCAGGGTCCTTAAATGAAGGATGGGCTCCAATACTAACTCCATTTTTTTTTGAGATTTTAATTGTTGAATGCATGGTCTCATTATCACCCGCATGATAACCACAAGCTATACTTGCTGAATTGACAATTTTAAGTAATTCAGGATCATTTTCTATAGAATGTAATTCTGATTTTTCACCTAAATCACAATTAATATTAATTTCCATACCTTTCATTGATAAAGTATAACATGGGATGATCAAAAATATATTAAATCTTGGCGACTCATCAATTTATTATGATTTTGGCGAACAAATAAATAAAGAAACTAATAAAAAAGTAATTTCTTTCTTTTACAGCCTAAAGAAAGCAAATTTAGAGGAAATTATAAATTTAACTCCTTCTTATAACAAACTAATAGTTTCTTTTGATTTAAAAAAAACAAATTTTACTGAATTAAAAAAAAAAATTGAAGATATAAAAACATCTAATATTGATGAGCAAAAAAATAAAAAAATTGAAATACCAATTTGTTGTGATGAAGAATTTTTTCTTGACAAAGAAAGATTAATTAAAAAACTTAAATTAAGCGCTGAGGAAATATTAGAAAAATATCTTAATAAAAGTTATTTTTGTTATATGACAGGTTTTGTAGCTGGTATGCCATTTTTGGGTGATATTTCTAAAGAATTAAGAACAGATAGATTAAAAACACCTAGGGTAAAAGTACCAGAGGGCTCTGTTGGAATAACTGAACAGTTCTCAAATATATATACTTTTGAAAGTCCAGGTGGGTGGAATATTATCGGAAAAACACCCTACAAAATTTTTAATTCAAATAATAAAGCAAATCCAGTTCTTATTAACCCAGGAGATAATGTTCATTTTTTTCCAATATCAAAAAATGAATTTTTAAAATTAGATGAAAAGTAATTTTTTTGAGGTTTTAAGACCAGGAATTAATTCAACTTTCCAAGACCTTGGAAGAGAAAATTTTTATCACATTGGATTACCGTTTAGTGGAGCAATGGATAATAGAAATTATTTACTATCCAATACTTTAGTAAATAACAAATATGAGGCCGCAATTGAATTTGCTTATCAAGGACCGCTATTAAAATATTACGGTAAATCAACAGTAATTGCTGTTTCAGGAGATGTTAATTTTAGTATTACAAAAAAAGATAAAAAATTAATTAATGGCGAATGTTACAAAAATTACGTTTTAGAAAATGAAGATGAATTAGATATTATTTCAACAAATAAATCTGTATATGGTTATTTATCAGTATCAGGTGGCTTTGTATTAGAAAAAATTTTGAATAGTTATTCAACATTTTCAAGAGCAAAAATTGGACCATTCAAAGGAGAAAAATTATTTGTAAATCAAAAAATATTGATTAATAAAACATCCGATTTTAAAACACAAAAAAAAATTAAATATGTTAATACAAAAATAGAATATATTAGAATAATTAAAGCGACAAATTTTGATTTTTTTTCAAAAAAAGCAGTGGAAAATTTTTTAAATAAAGAATTCATTGTCACAAAACTTACAGATAGAATGGGAATGAGAATTAAAGGACCAATTATTGAAAATATAAAGGAAAAAAATATTAGATCAGAAGGTATAGTTAAAGGCACGATACAAATACCTCCAGACGGTGACCCAATAATTATGCTTTCAGATCACGGGACCATAGGAGGATACCCAAAAATTGGAGTAGTTATCAGCGCAGATTATGATAAACTTGTTCAACTTGTACCAAATACAAAAATAAAATTTAAGTTAGTCAATCTTCCAGAAGCAGAAAAAATTTATGAAATATATAGATTAGAAACTGATAATTTAATAAACCAAATAAAATGAATTTAATATTTAAAATACCTGGACCATTACTAGTGTTTTTTGGAGCATGTAGTTTGAGCTTTGGTGGTTTAATTGTTAAGTCTTTTGAAGGAGCAACCTTGTGGCAAATACTGTTTTGGAGATCTTTATTTTTCATTATGGTTGTACTTATTTTCCTTTTAATTTCTTATAAAAAGAAAATTTTTAAAGCTTTTTATAATTCTGGAATTCCCGGAATATTTGGAGGTATAATTTTATCATCAGGTTTTTGTGGATATGTTTTTGCGATGTATAACACTACAGTTGCAAATACTAATTTCATAATTCAAACTCAAACAATTTTTTTAGCAATCTTTGGATATTTTTTTTTAAAAGAAAAAATATCTAAAATAACTCTTGTCTCAATATTTCTGGCAATTTCTGGCATTATATTAATGGTTGGATCTGATTTAGAGCCTGGTCAAATGTCAGGAAACCTAGCCGCATTTATTATGCCTGTATCTTTTGCAATTCTGATTTTAATAATTAGAAAGTATCCAAATGTAGATATGGTTCCATTACAGCTCTATGCTGGAATTACTGCTATGATAATAGGATATATTATAGCTGGAAAAATAAATATATCCGCTCACGATATTTTTTTAGGATTTTTAGCAGGATTTTTTCAATTAGGTTTTGGATTTATTTTAATTACCATTGGCGCAAGATCAACGCCTTCAGCAATGGTTGGAATTATAATGTTGACTGAAGCAGTTTTAGGACCATTTTGGGCATGGCTATTTATCAACGAAAATTCATCTTTTATGGTTTTGATAGGAGGTACAATTGTTATAATTGCTGTTTTGCTTCAATTTTACACTTCAATTAAGAATGAAAATCAAACTATTCTAAACAAATAATTATTTAAAATGAAAATTGCTATAGTTGGATCAGGAATCTCTGGGTTAAGTGCTGCATATTATTTATCAAAAAAACACAAGGTAGATCTTTTTGAAAAAGGAGATCATTTTGGAGGTCATGCATATACTATTGATCTACATATAGATAAAAATGATAAACAGTTTATACCAGTTGATATCGGTTTTATTGTTTTTAATCATTACACTTATCCAAATTTAATAGAATTTTTTAAACAAAATAAGGTTGAAATAGAAAAAAGTGACATGAGTTTTTCCGTAACAACACATTCAAATGAAGTTGAGTATTGTGGAAAAGGTCTTAACGGAATGTTTTCAAGTAGAAAAAATTTATTTAATTTAAAGTTTTTGAAGATGTTTTTAGAAATAATTAAATTTTATAAGAGAAGCTCAAATTTAAATTTAAAAGATAATAAACTAACATTGGGGCAATATTTAGAAAAAGAGAAACTTTCAAATTATTTTATCAACTATCATATAATTCCAATGGTATCAGCTATATGGTCAATGCCTCCGTATGAAGCAAGGCAAATGCCATTTACTTTTTTTTTAAAATTTTTTCAAAATCATGGATTATTTAAAATTATAAATAGACCACAATGGTATACAGTAAAAAATAGAAGTAAATCATATGTTGATGAAGTTTTAAAAAATATTAGCGGTGAACATTATAAAAACTATGAAATTAAAAAAGTTAAAAGAAATAGTTATGGAGTAAGAGTTTTTTATGGCGAAGATAACGAGTTTTTTGATTATGACAAAGTGGTCTTGGCAACACATGCAAATGATACAATAAAATTAATAGATAATCCTACTGATAAAGAAAAACAAATACTTTCAAAATTCAAATATAAAAAAAATACAGCATATATTCATACAGATAGTAAATTTATGCCAAAAAACTTTAAAGCATGGTCCGCCTGGAACTCTTACATTGACAGTAAAAACTTAAATAATACTTGTATAACATATTGGTTAAATCAACTTCAAAATTTAAAAATAAAAAAAAATATTTTTTTAACACTTAATCCAATTATGAAATTAGATGATGAAAAAATTTTGAAAAAAGTAGATTTTACGCATCCTTACTATGATATGGATGCTCTTGAGAACCAAATAAATTTAAAAGAAATACAAAATAAGAATAATCTCTTATTTTCTGGTAGTTATTTTGGATATGGTTTTCATGAAGATGGGATAAAATCATCTTTAGAAATGATAAAATTTTTAGATGATTAAAGAGTCTTGTATTTATACTGGAAAAGTAGTTCATAAAAGATTTAAACCAAAAGAGCATTTTTTTAAGTATAAAGTTTTTTCAATTTTATTAGATTTAAATGAAATTAAATTTATTAATAAAAATATAAATTTTTTCTCTCATAACAAATTTAATCTTATGAGTTTTTATGATAAAGATCATGGCCCAAGAGATGGATCCTCCCTTACTGACTGGGTAAAATCAAATTTAAAATCAGCTGGCATAAACAGTAATGAAATAAAAATTAAAATATTGTGTTATCCAAGAATACTAGGATATGTATTTAATCCTTTAAGTATTTTTTTTGTTTATAATTCTGAATCAAAATTAATATCTATTTTGTATGAGGTAAAAAATACATTTGGGGAACAACATACATATGTATTTAAAGTAGATGAAAAATCAGAATTACTTAAAAACAATTGTGAAAAAAAATTTTTCGTTTCACCTTTTATGGATTTAGAATCTGTTTATTATTTTAAAGTCCTAAATCCAGATAAAAATCTATCAATAATAATTGATCAAAGGGATAAACATGGGAAATTGTTATTTGCATCACAAGATGGTGTAAGATCAAATTTAAACTCTAAAAACCTGATATTTTCTTATCTTAAACACCCACTAATGACTTTTAAAATAATATCAGCGATACATTTTGAGGCATTAAGATTATGGCTTAAAGGAATTAAATTAGTTAAAAAAAAAGTTAATATTAAAAATAATATATCTTTTGAAAAGTAATTATGAACAAAATAGCAGATAAAATTGCACTTAGTCTCTTATCCAAAATTAAGCATGGAAAAATAAATCTTAAAAACTTTGATGGAAAACAGTTTATCATTGGTGATAAGAGCTCCGACTTGGAAGTTGACCTAATAATTAAAAAGCCAGGTTTTTTTTTAGAAATTATAAATAAAGGAAGTATTGGACTCGCCGAGTCCTATATGAGAGATGAAATTGAAACAAACAATTTAACAAATTTAATAGAAATCTTAGCTATAAATATTAAAACTGTACATAAATTCTCAGGTGCATTTGACTTACCAATATTGAACTATGTTAAAAATTTTTTTATAAAAAATACCAAGGAAAGAAGCAAGGAAAATATTGCAAAACACTATGATTTAGGAAATGAATTTTTTTCTACATGGCTTGACAAAACCTTAACATACTCAAGTGCTATTTTTGAAAATGGAAAGAATAATTTAGAAGATGCACAGATAAATAAATATAAAAAACTTTCTAATTTAATTAAACCAAATGTTGGAGATAAAATGCTTGAAATCGGATGTGGATGGGGCGGATATGCAGAGTATGTAGGAAAAAATTATGACGTTAAAATCGATTGTATAACTATATCAAAAAAACAATTTGATTATGCAAAAGAAAGAATTTTTAAAAAAGGTCTTAATGAAAAAGTAAATATTAAAATGATGGATTATAGAGATGTAAAATCAAAGTATAATTCAATTGCATCTATTGAAATGATAGAAGCAGTTGGACAAAAATATTTAAAAGGTTATTTTAAAACAATAAAAGAAAACCTAAAATCTGGGGGAACAGCAGCAATACAAGCAATCACTATTGATGATAATTTATATAATAGGTACAAATCTAAGCAAGATTTTATTCAAAAGTATATTTTTCCTGGTGGTTTTTTGCCTTGTAAAAAAAATATCATTGAACTCGCAAATGAAAACAATTTAAATTTTAATCAGTGTTATTCATACGGCAAACATTATTCAGATACTTTGATGGTATGGAGGGATGAATTTCAAAAAAAATGGAATGAAATCTCAAAACAAGGGTTTGATATTACATTTAAAAGAATGTGGAATTTTTATTTGTCTTATTGTGAGGCTGGCTTTAAATCTAAAAATATTGATCTAATACAATTTTCACTTCAAAATAAATAAAATTATGAAAAATATAAAACAAATAATACTTCCTTTTTTGTTGATTATTATATTTTCATTTAATACAAGCTGCAGTACTAACAATATGAAACCTGAAGATTTTAAAAACAAAGAACCTAGACTTATTATTGAGAATTATTTGTCTGGGAATATCAAGGCTTGGGGAGTTCTGCAAAACAGATCTGGAAAAGTCACAAGACAATTTTCTGCAGATTTAAATGGTAAATGGGACGGTAAGCAACTTATCCTTGATGAGCTATTTAATTGGGATGATGGAGAGGTTCAAAAAAGACAATGGCAAATTACAAAAATTGATGAAAATAATTATGAGGGAACAGCAGGAGATGTGGTGGGAAAGGCCAAAGGTTATTCATATGGGCCAGCTTTTAAATTTGAATATGTTCTTTTAGTCCCTGTTAAAGGAAAAGAAATGAAAATTACTTTTGACGACTGGATATTTAAACAAGATGAACGTGTAGCTATTAATAGAGCAACAATGACAAAATTTGGATTTAAAGTAGCAGAGTTGACGGTTGTTTTTGTAAAAGATTAATTTTTTTTTTGATGCTTTGTCATTTTTCCTACAAGACTAAAATAAATTTTACTAGGTAAAAAACTTAGTATTTTCAGAATTATTGTGAGAGATTTTGGAAAATGAATCTCAAAATTATTTTTATTTACAAGCCCATCATATATTTTCTCAGCAGCATAATCGGTAGTTTTTAAAAAAGGCATTTTAAAATCATTTTTATCTGTCATTGGCGTTTTTATAAAACCTGGTGATACTAAACTGACACGAACATTAGATCTTTTAAAATCAAAAAATAAACTTTCCGCAAGGTTATTTAAAGCTGATTTAGATGGACCATAACCAGTTGAGTTAGGTAATCCTCTGTATCCTGCGATAGAGGATACGATTGTTATTATACCACCTTTTTTCTCTTTAAAATATTTTTCAACAGCTTTGATACAGTTTAATGTTCCAAAAAAATTTACTTTAAATACCTCTTCAATTTGCTCCACGTCAATATCCTTTTCTTTTTTAGGATTCCATGTCCCTGTTGAAAAAAAACATATTTCTACATTTTCAAATTTTTTCTGAATTTCATTGAAAACTTCCAAACATTTCGACTTGTCTGTTACATCTAGGGGGTAAGAAAAAATATTTTTATTATTTTCTGATATTTCTTTAAGAAGACCCTCTCTTCTAGCAGAAATAGCAACATTCCATCCCATGCTTGCAAATTTAATAGCTAGAGCTTTTCCAATTCCCGTACTGCCACCCGTTATCCAAATAGTTTTTTTATTCATCCTATACTGATGTATAATACTTATATGTTAAAAAATAAATTTATATCGTTTATGCTTTTCGCAATTGCGACGTATTCCGCGTCATTTATTGGGGGTATTTCAACTATTAATTCAAAAGAGCCCTGGTATTCAAGCTTGAACAAATCGTTTTTAACTCCACCTGACTGGATTTTTGCACCTGTTTGGACAACACTTTATTTGTTTATGACCATTGCTATATGGCTAGCATGGCACAAAAATTATAAAAATTTAAATATCGTTTTAATTTACTTTATTCACTTATTATTTAATACAACTTGGAGTATAGTTTTTTTTGTTTTCCATAATATTTCTTTAGCATTAGTAAATTTGATTGTGCTAATTTTATTTATTGTAATTCTTACTGTAAAATTTAAACAAATAAGTATTATAAGTTATTATTTAATGATTCCATATTTGTTATGGAGTTGTTATGCGTTAATACTAAATGCAACTTTATTATATTTAAATTAATATGGATGATGTAGTAATTATTGGCGGGGGTATCATTGGAACTGCTACTGCTTATTTTTTATCAAAAGAAGGAAGAAAAGTTAAAGTAATTGAGAGAGACCCAACCTATAAACAAGCATCTTTCCCACTTTCCCTTGGAGGATTTAGAAGACAATTTTTTCAAAAAGAAAATATCCTTCTTGGAAAATTTGCAAAAGAATTTATTTTTGATTTACCAAATGTTTTAAAAACCGAAAAAAATCCCAATCCAACTGCTAGTATGGTAGCCAACGGATATCTATTGATGTTTGGACCTGAACATGCAGAAGAACAGTATAGAGCGCTTGAAAATCATAAAGCTTGTGATGCTGGTACAAAAAATATTAAAGGCTCAGAATTGTCAAAGGTTTTTCCTTATATTAACAATGAGGGTATCGAAACTGCAACATATACAGATAATAAAACTGAGGGATGGATTGATCCTTTTATGTTTCATGGAGCATTAAAAAGTAAAGCTATGGAACTTGGCGCTGAGTTCATTAAAGGTGAGATAAATAATATTTCTGAAGTTAAGGCTCATACAATTGTATCTGCCGCTGGGTGTTGGACGAAAAAACTTTTAGATGATATTCCCGTTGTTCCACAAAAACATACCGTGTTTAGGGTTAAGTGCCCAAAACATTACGCTGATATGCCTTTAACTGGTGATTTAACTACAGGAGTTTATTGGAGACCAGAAGGGAAAGAATATTTAGCAGGGTCGCCAATATCTGTTTTTGATGCTGACGATCTTGAGCCAGCCTGGAATGATTTTGAAGAATTGGTCTGGCCTGCTTTAGCAAAAAGAATACCTGCATTTGAGGAATTGAAGCTTACAGGAGGCTGGGCAGGTTATTATGATTGCAACAAATTAGATAATAACGCCGTGGTAGGAAAACATCCTAAATATGAGAATGTATATTTGGCCTCAGGTTTTACTGGTAGAGGATTAATGCAAGCGCCTGGAATTGGTAGAGCATTGACTGAACTTATTACAACAGGCTCATATCAAACTATTGATATTAGTGAATTTGCAGTCGAGAGAGTTCTAGACAAGAATGCAAGGCCCGAACCTTATGTACTTTAATTTTTTTTTAAATAAATTCCAAGCAACCCATTAAAAAAAGACACAAAAATAATAATAGATTGTCCTTTTAACGAGTAAAATTCAAAAGAAGGATAAAATCCGATTGCCACCGAAAACAAAATATAAGTAATCAAAAATGGCTTATAAAATTTCTTTAATTTCTCGTACATGTAAATTCAAGATTATGTGCCGCAAAAAGTTTTATATGGAATTTTGCTAGGCTTAGGAGATGTCTGTAAATCTTGAATTGAGGATTGTATTTTGTAAGGTTCACTTAAGACTTTCAGTAATCTATTTGTTTTTTCCAAATCACCTGTCTCTGCAGTTTTCAAAGCATCTTCAACCAGATGATTTCGTGGTATCACTACAGGGTTTGATTTTTTCATATTCTTTTCTGAAGTTTTGTCATTATTATTTACTGATAGACGAATTTTCCATCTTTCCTTCCATTTTAAAAAGTCATCTTTATGAAAGATTTTATCATTAATCATATTTTCATAAGTTAAATTACAAAATGTATTAGTATAATCAGCTTTATTTATATGCATCCATTGTAACAAGTCTAAGATTAATACCTCATCTTCTTTTTGATTGCCTATAATCCCAAGCTTATCTCTCATCATTCCAAGCCATTTTTTTTCGTAATTACTATCAAATTCATTTATCTTATCTGTAGCTAATTTTATTGCTTTATCTTTATTTGAATCAAGCAAAGGAATTAAACACTCGGCAAATCTCGCAAGGTTCCATTTTGCTATTGTAGGTTGGTTGTAATATGCATAACGACCAAAATGGTCTATTGAGCTGAATACACTCTTTGGATCGTACTGATCCATAAAAGCACATGGGCCATAATCTATAGTTTCACCTGATAAAGCCATATTATCTGTATTCATTACTCCATGAATAAATCCAACTCTCATCCAATTCACAATTAAATCAATCTGTTTTTCCATTAATTTATCAATCAAATTTAAATATAAATTTTCTTTATTTTTTAAAGATGGGTAATGTTTATTTATTGTAAAATTAATTAGAGTTTTTAAATTTGAATCATCTTTTTTATATGCAAAGTATTGAAATGTGCCTACACGAAGATGACTAGTAGCTACTCTAGTAAGAATTGCTCCTTTTAATTCTGTCTCTCTAATAACTTTTTCACCAGTTTTTATTACAGCTAAACTTCTTGTTGTTGGTATATTCAAATAATGCATTGCCTCACTAATAATATACTCTCTCAACATAGGACCTAATGCAGCTTTGCCATCACCATCTCTAGAAAATTTAGTTTTACCTGAACCTTTAAATTGAATTTCAAATCCTTGATTATTTTGAGTTACATGTTCACCAATTGTTATTGCTCTACCATCACCTAAAATAGTAAAATGTCCAAACTGATGACCAGCATATGCCATTGAAATAGTCTTTGATCCAGCAGGTAGTGAATTTCCAGAGAAAACTGAAGCTAGATACTCATCATCTAAATCCAATAAATTTAAACCAAGTTCTTTTGATAGGGCGTGATTAATTATGACAACTTCTGGCTTCTCAACTATATCTGGTTTTTGTTCAGATAACATTATGTTTGGAAGACTCAAATATGTATTATTGAAATTCCATTCAATTTTATTATCAACTACCATTAAATAGATATAGTTAATACTCAAGTTTATATCAAGATGATATAAACTTGAGTTTGTAACTAAAAATTAAGAATTTATTTTTTTTTATATTTTGCAGCTTCCTCAGATCCACTTGTTGCAGATCCTTTGCTGTAAGAGTGTGCACCCATACCGGCAAGCTGACCGTCTTTAACTATTAAATATTGGTCTCTAATAGGTTTTTTATCAAAGAAACATTCAAGTATTTCTCTTACTCCATCTGCATATCTTGCTTGAGCAGACAAAGAAGTACCAGATGTATGTGGGGTCATACCGTGATTAGGCATTGTTCTCCATACATGGTCGTTTGGTGCAGGCTGAGGGAACCACACATCTCCTGCATAGCCACTTAATTGGCCTGATTTTAATGCCTCTGCTATATCATCTCTATTACATATTTTTCCTCTAGCAGTATTAACTATGTATGCACCTTTTTTCATTTTACTTATCATTTTTTTATCAAATAGATTTTCTGTCTCCGGGTGCAAAGGACAATTAATTGTGACAACATCACATACCTTTACCATAGACTCAACAGAATCATGAAAAGTAAGATTTAATTCTTTTTCAACACTATCTGGTAATTTATGTCTGTCAAAATAATGCAAGTGAACATCAAATGGTTTCATTTTTCTTAATGCATCAAGCCCAATTCTTCCAGCTGCAACTGTACCAATGTGCATTCCTTCAACATCATAACTTCTTTGAACTGCATCAGCAATATTCCATCCACCTTCGTTAACAATTCTGTGTTGATTATGATAATCTCTAACCATAGATACAATCATCATTACAATATGTTCTGCCACTGATCTTGAATTACAGAATGTAACTTCAACAACATCAATCTTATTATCCATAGCAGCTTGTAAATCAACATGATCTGAACCTATTCCTGCAGTTATTGCCATTTTTAAGTTTTTGGCTTTTGCAATCCTCTCCTTTGTTAAGTAGTAAGGAAAAAATGGTTGAGATATAACTATATCTGCATCTACGATGTGCTTGTCGGCTTCACATCCATCTCCGTCTTTACTGTTAGTAACAATAAATTCATGACCATTGCTTTCTAAAAATTTTCTTAAACCTAATTCTCCTGACACACATCCAAGAAGCTCTCCTGGTGTAAAATCTCTTCCTTTTGGACTTGGTAAAGTCATTCCATCAGGATATTTTTCTAATTTTGGTAAATCTGATAATGGATATGCTTTAGGCATTCCATTTTTTGGATCATCATACAGAACACATAGTATTTTCATTTAATCTCCTATTAAATTTTAACTAAAGATATTTTTTTCGGATAATCTATAGAATTTGACATTTAGTAGCAATTAAATAGTGGCTATTTTGGGTAATTTTTCTTTAATAAAAATCTATTTAAAATTACACCAAAAACTAGAATAACTATCGAACCAGTAATTATTGGGCTCAATAAATAATCAAAAGACACACCTCCAATAATCACAATGATTGGATTACCCCCTGCAGGTGGGTGAGTAACATTAAAAAGTATCATTAACCCAACCCCAATACCAGCAGCCAGTGGTATTAAAATATAATTTGGTAATGGGATAAACAATAAACAAAGCACTCCAACCAAAGCTGTTAAAAGATGACCAAAGAAAATATTTTTTGGTTGGGCGAAAGGACTTTCAGGATATCCATAAAGTAACACCATTGTAGATCCAAATGATGCAATTAAAAAAATACCATATTCAGTCTTATAAGTTAGTAAGGTTAAAGCACCTATAGTTAAAAAAGAGAATAATGCGGCTATAGAGGATTTTAGAATATTTTCTTTATTCATAACAATACTATAGATTTTTTATCATTTTTTTGACAGTGATAAATGGAAGCAATAAACAATCTTTTCTAGCAAGATTTTTCTCATTAATTATCTTATTTAGAACTGACAGCTTTTTTGGGAGTTTAGATGTTTGTTTTTTACAAAATTTGTTTAGTTCTAAAATTATATCATTTATTTCTTTGAATGACTTATTTTTAAAAAATTCTGAAAGCAGACTTGCCGAGGCTTGGGTATAAATACATGATTTACAGCTATAACCAATTTTATAAATTTTTTTACTTTTAGACTTAATTGATATTGTAATTTCATCTCCACAAAAAGTGTTTTTTTGCCTTAAAACATAATCATAATCTTTTAATAATTTATGATTTTTTGTATTTGCTGCTAATTTAAAAACTTTTAAATCCATTAATTAAGTAGTTAACAACTTTAAGTTGAGGCAAAATTTAATTTTATTCAAATATCAATAACAATTTAATTTTTTATTGTAGTAAGTCAAATTTATTAATAAAAACACTCAATGTTTAAACTTAAAAATGAAAATGTTGCTATTCCAGTTGTTCTATTTGCAGGAATACTTTGGTCTTTTGGCCCCTTAGTTGTTCGATACATGGATCAGCCTGAGCTTGTACCTTGGCAATATTTGTTTGCTAGGGGAATAACTATATTTATTCTTTTGAATATTTATTTATTTTTTGAAGAAGGTTTCGGTTTTTTAAATAATTATAAAAAAATTGGTATATCAGGTTTAATTGGAGGTGCAGGACTTGGCATAGCTATGATTTCTTTTATATGGTCTATTACACACACAAGTGCAGCAATTACTTTACTTTGTCTTGCAGCCATGCCTTTTATGACAGCATTATTAGGTTTTTTATTCTTGAAAGAGGTAATATCTTTAAATGTTTGGGTAGCAATATTTACTGCAGCGGTAGGTATAATTATTATGGCCCTAGGAAATTTTGAGACTGGTTCTTTATTTGGGCTTGCTTTTGGTCTTTTGTCAGCATTAGGTTTTTCTATTTTTTCAGTTACTTTAAGATGGAGAAAAGAAACTCCTAAATTTACAACGGTTGCATTTGCAGGCTTTTTTTGTGCAATTGTCTCATTATTTATTTTAATCAACACTGATAGCACTTTAATTTCAAATAGTAGAAATCAATCTCTATTTGCAGTTCATGGCACATTAGTTTGCTTGGGTTTAATTTTATATTCAATAGGATCAAAAGCAATTCCAGCAGCTGAACTAACTTTATTGTCCTTGACCGAGGTAATAGGGGGTATATTTTGGGTTTGGTTACCTATACTTGGTATTAATGAAGTTCCATCAAATACTACTGTAATTGGCGGTTTTTTAATATTCTTAGCTATCATTTATTATAGCTTGATAATTAAACATAACAGAAGATTTATAGCTTTAAATTGATTTATGAGTTCCTCAAAAACAATTGTTAATAGTTGGAATGAATGGGACCCATTAAAACATGTTATCGTTGGAAGAGCAGATGGTTGTTGTATTCCTGCTCCTGAACCAGCACTTGATGCGAAAGTGCCAGAGGATTCTGATATGAAAGGTCAACATGGACAAAGAACAAAAGATACAATCGATAAGGCAAATGAGTTACTAAATAATTTTGTTTCTTTGCTTGAAAAAAGGGGAATCAAAGTTGATAGACCAACACCATTAAAACATAATCAAAAAATTTCTACACCAGATTGGGAAGTTGAAAGTATGTTTGGTTGTATGCCAGCCAGAGATATAATTTTAACAGTTGGCAATGAAATGTTGGAGGCAACAATGAGTTATAGATGTAGATGGTTTGAATATCTTAACTATAGGCCACTCCTTCAAAATTATTTTGAGCAAGATCCAAATATGCGACATGAAATTGCTCCAAAACCGAGATTAACAGATGCAGATTACAGAAAAGATTATTTATCAGAAAAAATTGGTGTTCAAAAAAGACTTAAGTGGACAGAGGAAAAGTTTTTTGTAACTACAGAAGAGGAGCCCTTGTTTGATGCTGCAGATATTTTAAGATTTGGTAAAGACTTAGTAGTCCAGCATGGTTTTACAACAAATTTAAAAGGTATAGATTGGCTAAGAAGACATTTTAAAGATCATAGGGTACATGCTGTAAATTTCCCTGGTGACCCATATCCAATACATATTGATGCAACGTTTACACCAATCAAGGAAGGTCTAATAATTAATAATCCTCAAAGAAGGTTACCGAAAGAACAAAGAAAGCTATTTGAGAACAATGGTTGGAAAATTGTTGATTCTGCACAACCTGCGCATAACAGCCCTCCTCCATTATGCTATTCCTCAGTTTGGTTATCAATGAATGTTTTAGTTTTGGATCCTAAAACAGTTTGTGTAGAGAAAAGTGAAGTATATCAAGCTGAACAATTAGACAAACTTGGAATGGAAGTTTTACCAGTCGATCTTCGTGATGCTTATGCATTTGGTGGCGGCCTTCATTGCTGTACTGCCGATGTTTACAGAGAGGGAGATTTAAAAGATTACTTTCCTAAACAATAATCAACTTGGATTTTCTTTTAAAAAATTAATAAAACTTACAACTTCCTCAAATTTTTCATCTTCTATATCTTTGTAGCTATTACTAAACTTATTTTTAATACATAATGCTACATGAGCATAAGGGTTTCTACCTTTAGGATGATTAGGATGGTCTGGTAATTGGCCTTTGAGATAATCACCAGCTTCCTGAATCATCTTCCATAACTTTTTGGAATTGATTGGTGACACTTAAAGTAATTTTTAATTTTTTCTAGTTTGTTTAATTTCAAAATTTTCTAATCTTTTAGATATTTCATCTTCCAAATCGTTTTTATCTTTATTTTGAAATCTTAAAGCACGTTCACGTTCTCTTCTAATAAGCTTTTCATCTCTTAATCTTTCTTCTTCCTCTTTTTGTTTTTGCTCTAAATCAAACTTTTCTTCCCACTCTCTGAGTTTTTGATTTTCGATACGTTGTGCCTCTAGTTCTTTCATCTCTCTAAGTTTTTGCTCTCTTCTTCTTCGTCTTTGTTCTTTAAGATCTTTATTCCTTTGTTCCTCTTCTCTAACTTTAAGATCTATATCTTTTCTATTTTGCTCTTCTTCTCTAAATTTAAGCTCTTTTTCTTTTGCTCTTAAATCTTTTGATATTGATGATAATTCCTCCTCTTTTTTAATCAGTTTATCATTATCAATCTTAATCTTTTCCTCTTTTAATTTTAATTCTTTCTCTTTATTTTTAATGGACTCTTCTCTCAAATATAATTTATCTTGATCTTTTTTTAGTTGATCCTCTTTTAAACGTAATTCTTTTCTTTCCTGAATAACTTTATTATTTTCTGCAAGTTTTTTTAATTTTATTTCCTCAACTTTTCTTTGATCTTGTTTCTTCTTATAAGTGCTATAAGCATTTGAGAGTGAAGTAGCTGTAAAAGATGCAATTTTAGCAATACCACTTACATTCTTTTTTCGAACTAGTTTTTTTCTAGGCATAATTTTTAAAAACTTATTTCAGCAAAATTTTATCGTTGGCACAAGAAGAAATTGTTAAAATAGTTGATACAACTTTTAGTGGATTTTAATTAAAGACAATGAAAATTTTAAATATCCTTCTCAACTTTT
Organism: uncultured Pelagibacteraceae bacterium; assembly: GCA_902628635.1. Lineage (GTDB taxonomy): Bacteria > Pseudomonadota > Alphaproteobacteria > Pelagibacterales > Pelagibacteraceae > Pelagibacter. The sequence goes on from CACONQ010000002.1 coordinate 67,504, forward strand.
TTTTCATCTTTTTTGAAAGAAACACCTTTTCTTATTAGCATTTTCTGAACTTTTTCAGAATATGGCTCATCTATATGCTCTGTAATTGGATTCAGTTCCATTCCAAGCGGCGTGATTGATTGTGGCATAGCTGTAAATTGTGAATCTGGATTTTCTTTTACATCTCTTACTCTCATCCTGTGTATTGCAAAAAAACCTATTAATGCATGGAAAAACATTAAAAATATAAAATAACCATTTGCTCCAATAATATCCATTAATAGGGAACATAGAAATGGACCACTTATTGCACCCAATCCAAAGGCAAATTGTAATCCAGCTCCAGCAGCAACAAATTTTTCTTTAGGAATAAAATCATTTGTATGTGCAAATATAATTGCAAACATAGGAAGACTACAAAAAGAAAACAAAACAACACATAGATAAAACCAGTACTTAGTTGTTGCAAGATCACCAGGCATATACATTTGACCTCCAGCTAGAATCGAGCAAAATGCAAAAAAGGAAGCACCAAAAGTCGTATAAATAATTACTAAACGTCTATCAAAAGAATCTGATAACTTTCCAATTGGCCATTGTGCGACAGCTCCTGAAATTGCCAATAAAAAGGTCACGACAGATATTTCAAAAATTGAGAAATTCATTGAAGCAGCATATACAGCAAGAAGAGAAAATAAAGCTGATTGCGTAGTTCCATAAATTAATGAACCAACCATACCCAAAGGAGATATTTTGTATAATTCTTTTAAACTCATTCCAGTAATTTTCTTAAAATTAGGAGCCTTACGTTTTGTTAATAATATCGGTATTAGTGATAAAGACATAAATAAAGAAACTAAAATAAATGGTTGAAAGTTTAAAGGTGAACTAAAATTTAAAAAAAACATACCTATTGCCATTGAGCCAAATTGCACGACCATATAAATTGATAGAACACTACCTCTATTTTTGTTACTTGATCTATCATTGAGCCAACTTTCAGCAATTGTATATAAAGAAACCATACTTACACCTGTAACTATTCTTAATAAAAACCAGCTAAATGGATTAATTAATATTGAGTGAACCAAAATAACAATAGATGCAATTGAGGCAAAAGCAGCAAAAACTCTTATATGTCCAACTCGTAAAATAAAAGTTGGTATAGTTTTTGCTCCTATAAAGTAACCAATATAGTATCCAGATAACATAAATCCAGTTGCGGTAAGACTAAACTCTTCAGCAACTGCTCTTACTCCAAGTAATGATCCTTGATATCCGTGGGCTAACATAATCAAACCCATACCAGTAAAAAGAGCCCAGGAATTTTTTAAAATTTTATTCATTAATCTTTTTTATAAAGGCGTCATCTATTCTCAAATAAAGACCTAATTGTGACAAGTTTAAACTTTTTTTAGTTTATAAAAAGAGTGCACAGCAATGGTTATTATTATTAATATACCCCCATAGATAGTCTCTATACTAGGTTGTTCCTTAATTATAAGCCAAACCCATATTGGCCCAATTATTGTCTCTAAAAGAAAAAAAAGATTTACCTCAGCTGCAGTTATAAATCTAGGCGCAATTGTTACTAAAACAAATGGTATACCTACACACATAATACACATTAAAGGAACAATAATAGTATCTCTTCCTTGAAGAAGCAAATTATCAACAAAAAATAAAGCAAATATAGCAACCAGAAATTTTCCAATTACTGCAGCAGGTACTAAATCTTTGTTTTTTACAGATCTAATAATATTTGCACCAACAGCCAATCCTAATGCAGTTATTAAACCAAAAATATCTCCAATAAAGTTTCCTAATTTAAATGAGTCGAAAAAAATATAAACTACAGCTAAAAAAGTAATTAAGATTGCTATCCATGTGTTCTTGTCAGGATTTTCTTTGAGAAATATTGCAGCTAATATAGCAGATAGCATTGGTGCAGTTGCAATCATAACAAGAGTATTTGCAACATTTGTATTTTGTATAGAGACAATGAAAGTAATATTGGTGATGGAGAAAGTAAGTGCATAGAATAACCCAGCGAGTCCCATTGCTATAGTAACTTTAATTAAATTCGACTTATAAAAAAGAATAAGTGCAACAAGAATTACTACTGAAGGTATTGCGCCTCTATAAAACAAAAGCTCCCATGTATCTATACTCGAAAGTCTAATAAATAAAGAATCTGGAGTAATAAACATTACCCCAACAAAAGCTAACAGCGAACCTTTTTGCTGATTAGATAGATTAACCATTATTTAAGAATTTATGAAGAGTAAGGTTTTCTTGCGAAAATCCTTCTTACCATTGGTTCAAACTTTTCAAGAGGATAAGACTCGTAATTTGGATCAAATGAACATTGATCGTACTTTTCGCAAAAATTTACGCATGCATCAAAATATTTGTGACCTTTATACTTGTCTCTTTTATTTCTATTTCCGCCTAAATGATGTGCGTAATAAAAAGCTTGAAATTCTCCATGTTTTTCAACTACCCAATGAGTTTTTTCAGAAACGTAAGGTTTTAAAATTGCTGCAGCATATTCTGAGTGGTTCATTGGCGCCAATTCATCGCCAATATCATGTAAAAGCGCTGCAACTATCATTTCTTCACTTTCACCAGCCTTCAATGCTCTAGTTGCGCTTTGCAATGAATGTTCCAGTCTACTAACTTGATAGCCTTCCAATGTTTCAGTTAAAGAAGATAAAAATTTAAGAATTCTCTCAGCTGTTTTTTTAGCAAAGTCTTTTTCATTCTTATCCAACAAAAGATAATCCTCTTTTGTACCTTTTTTCATTTCTGTAAAACTTACTTTTTTCATATCAATTATTTGATGCAGTACTCAATAATGACAATTGAGTAACTTTATTATCTCCCAGTTCATCTATTGGCTTAACAGGGTATTCTCCCGTAAAATAATGATCTGTTAATTGAGGGTATGAAATATTTCTATTTTCAAATCCAATAGCCCTATAAAGACCCTTAATAGATAAAAAATTTAAAGTCTTTGCATTAATATACTTACATATTTCATCATCAGTTTTATTTGCAGCAAGCAATTCTTTTTTTGTTGGCATATCAACACCATAAAAATCAGGGAACTTTATTTGTGGGCAAGCTATCCCCAAATGAACTTCTTTAGCACCTGCATCGTAAAGCATTTTAACAATTTTATGAGAGGTTGTACCTCTTACTAAAGAGTCATCAATCAGGACAATTTTTTTATTTTTTATAGAAGATTTATTTGCATTTAATTTTAATTTAACACCTAAACTTCTAATTTTTTGTGCTGGCTCAATAAAGGTTCTCCCAACATAATGATTTCTTATTAAGCCTAAATCAAAATTTTTACCTGTGTGTTTTGAAAATCCAATTGCAGCAGCATTTCCAGAGTCTGGAACTGGCACAACTAAGTCTGCATCAATTTTAGTTTCTTTAGCTAGCTCAGCGCCTAGTCTTTTTCTATATTCGTATGCACATTCACCATTAAGAATACTATCTGGTCGGGAAAAATAAATATACTCAAAAACACAAGGTCTAATTTTTTTTGGAGGAAAAGGTTTAATACTATTTAATTTTCCATTCTCAATATAAACAATCTCACCATTATCAACATCTCTTATAAATTTTGCACCAATTATGTCTAAGGCGCAGGTTTCGGAGGCAAAAACATAAGAGTTATTTATTTTACCAATTACCAAAGGCCTTATTCCAAAAGGGTCTCTTACTCCAATTAATGTATTTTGAGTAAGCATAACTAACGCATAACCACCTTGAATTTGGAATAATGCATCCACAATTTTATCTATCGTTTTTGAACGTTTTGATTTTGCGATTAATTGTACAATAGTTTCAGTATCTGATGTGGTGTAAAAAATTGCTCCTTCATCAACCAATTTTTTTCTTAAGGTAATAGCATTTGTTAAATTTCCATTATGCGAAACACCTATACCACCCGTATTAGTATCTGCAAAAAAAGGTTGAATATTCCTTAATGTTGTTCCGCCGGTAGTGCTATATCGATTATGACCAATTGCATAATTTCCTGGTAAATTTCTTAAAACTTTTTCTTTATTAAAATTATCACCTACTAATCCAAATCTTTTTTCAGAGTGATATTTTTTACCATCATAAGATACAATACCACAACCTTCTTGACCTCTATGTTGTAAGGCATGTAAACCCAAAGCTGTTAGGGTAGAGGCATCTTTATTATTGCTTATTCCAAAAACTCCACACTCTTCATTAATCTTAGGCCTAAAGTTCTTGAACTTTATCTTTGGCATCTTCATAATTTTTTTCATTAGGAAACTCTTTTATTAAGTAATTACTACCTTTTTCAACATATGAAAAGGTAAATGATTTCTTAGCATCCACAGGCCATTTTTTTGAATTATAAACTATATCAACCGCTGAAAACAGACATACACAAATAATATAAGATCTTACGAATCCAAATAGAAAACCAAATAAAGTATCTAACTTACCTAAGCCTGAATATTTAACTGTTCTACTAATTCCTTTGCTAATTAATAGCACAAAAAAAATTATTATTACAAATATTGAAACCCCTAAAATGATATCAAGAACATACTCATTATCAATTATGCCTTTCACATATGGTTTAGTTTTAGGAAATAAAACTAAAGTTATAATATAAGCCAATAACCATTTAGATAAAGATAAAATACTCAAGACGAAACCATTTTTGGTACATTTAAAAAGTGATAGAAGAGTTATTACAATATAAGCAAGATCAAAATAGGAAAAAAAATCTTTAATTTCCTTAACAAACTCCATTTAATTTTTTAAATATTCAAAGGGTTTTGAAATAATTATCAATGACGGTAGAAGTGTTAATACAGAAATCATGGCCAACAGCATTGCAATTCCGGTAAAAACACCAAAATAAATGGTAGGGATGAAATTAGATAATACCAGTATTGAAAAACCAAATACTATAGTTATTGAGGTATTAATTATTGCAACACCAACAGTAGAGTGGCAACGTTCTATGGTCTTGTTATAATCTTTAATATCTGAAAATTCCTCTCTGAATCTGTATATATAGTGAATACTATTATCTACCGCTATTCCAATTGTGATCGCTGCGATGGTAATTGTCATCATGTCCAAAGGAATTCCCATTATACCAATTATTCCTAAAATAAAAAAAGCAGCAAGAAAGTTAGGAACAACTCCTATTATCGATAATTTAACATTTTTAAATAAAATTAAAAACATTGCAAATATACCAATCATTACAAAGCCAAGAGTTAAAATTTGTGATTTAAATAAACTTTGCAATAAATTATTAAATAAAATTAAGACACCAGCTAGTTTAAATTCATCTTTCTTTAAGTTTAATTTATTTTCTAAATCATAATTAATTTGGTTTATTAAATCATTACGCCTTAAATCTTTGAGAGAGTCTTTAATTCGAAGACTTATTCTAGCTTCATTATCTTTGATTGATATATAGGGATCTATAATTTCCTTTTTTATTGTCTCTGGTATTTTTGAGTACAGCACACCCATTTCAAGAGTACCAAGTTCTTTATTATTATTTAAACTGGTTGCAACATCTATAATTGAGGAAAAAGATAAAACTTTACCAATCGCCGGCAAACCATCCAAATAATTGTGTACTTTATCTATTTTATCAATTTTATCTTTTGTAAACCAATATTTTTCATCGTTTGCATCTCCATCATTTTCCCAATCGTCGAACTCATCTTTTTCAGAATTTGCAGTATTTTCATCTGAAATTTCACCAAATTTTATAATTATTTCAAGAGGAGTTGTTCCACCTAATTTTTCATCAATTAACTTCATTCCTCTATAAATTTCTGTTTTTTTGTCGAAGTAGTTAATGAAACTGTTTTCAACCTCTAATCGTTTGATACCAAAAATACTTAAAATTATTACTAATATTGTAGTTAAAAAAATTAAATTCTTATTATTTATAGATATTTTTGAAAATAAATTTGTAATTCTATAATTATTTATTTCCTCCAAATTAACGTTATTTACAGGTGCAAAACTTAACAAAGTAGGAAGCAGCGTGAAAGTTATTAAGAATGAAGTCATTAACCCCAAAGTCATCATCCATCCAAAATCGATAATTGGTTTAATTTCACTGAATATTAAAGATAAAAAAGCACACACTGTTGTTAAAACAGTATAAAGAATTGGCCAAAACATTTTATGTGTCGTTTTTGATAAAATCTCAAAGTTGCTTAAATTTAAATTATTTTTTCTTAATTGAATAAAACGGGTACTCATGTGTATATTCATTGCCATTGTAAGAATTAACATTAACGCTATAAAATTTGAAGATATTACCGTTACCTTCCAACCCAATAAACCTAACAATCCTGTCATAATAATTACGGAGAACACACAGCTGCTTATTGGCACTAAAACCCAAATCAATTTTCTAAAGACAAACCATAAAGTTGCAATAATGAATAAAAAAACTCCTAGTCCAAATACAATTATATCACTTTTTATAAATGACATCATGTCATCTGCTATCATAGGTATACCACCTAAAAATATTTTAGCATTTTTACTGTAAGTTTTAATAACATCCCTAATTTCGATTATATTTTCATGATTTTTCCTTTTTAAATAATCTTTATATTCTTCAATTTCTTTTTTATTTGAATTTATTAAATTTTGGATTTGATTATCTTTTTTTAAATAAACAATTATTCCTGTGGTTGTACCATCCTCACTAATTACAAAGTTTCTAAAAACTGGGCTATTTATAATTTCATTAAATCCTCTGTCTTTATCTACTTTTTCATCTTTCAATGTTACAAAGTTTTTAAGCCTTTCTTGAAGGGGAGCCTCAGAGTTGTTTAGCAAAGGTATATCAAGAATAGTCACAACATTGTGCACCCAATCTAAGCTTTGAATTTTATATTTTAGGCTTAAAAGATTGTTAATAGTAGTTTGAGAAGTAATTGGTTCTCTAGGAGTATATGTTAGGACAAGAAACTCTTTTGCTCCATACCTTTCATTAATCTCTCTTAAATATTCCAAATCTGGATCACCTTCAATTAACAATGTATCTGATGAAGCATCCAACCTAAAATCCTTTGAGGAATATCCAAAAAAAGCTAGTAATAAGATTAGGCTTAAAAATACAAATTTGGGTTTTTTCAGAATGATATTGTTGTAAAAATCGGCGAACATTTATTAGTTATTTATATTTTAAATTAACTAATTTGAGTATCTTTAAATTTGGTAAACATTGCCTCAAATTCCAACATAATATTTCCAGTAGGTCCATGTCTTTGCTTACCTATTATAATTTCAGCTAGATTAGAGACTTCGTTCATTTTTGCTTGCCATTCAGCATGTTCAACAGTCGCAGGTCTTGGTTGTTTTCTCTCCAAGTAATATGCTTCTCTATAAACAAACATAACTACATCTGCATCTTGCTCTATTGAGCCAGACTCTCTTAGATCTGATAGTTGAGGCTTTTTATCGTCTCTTTGTTCAACAGCTCTTGATAGTTGTGATAAAGCTAATACAGGAACGGATAATTCTTTTGCAAGTGCTTTTAAACCTTGAGTAATCTCTGAGATTTCTTGAACACGGCCATCCTTTGTATTAACTGCTCTCATTAACTGAATATAATCAATTACAATAAGATCTAAGTTGTGTATTCTCTTAATCCTCCTAGCTCTATTACTTAAAGCGGCAATACTTATTGCAGGTGTTTCATCAATGAATAAAGGCAATTCTGATATATTTTTAGAGGTTTCTATAAATTTATCAAATTGTTCCTCGGAAATTCTCCCTCTTCTTATATCGTTTGATTTAATTCTAGATTGCTCAGCAAGTATTCTCGTTGAAAGCTGCTCTGAAGACATCTCAAGTGAAAAAAAAGCAACAGATGATTTTTTTCCACTCTCTTGAAGCTTTTGTGCAGCATTAAAAGCTATATTTGTGGCAAGTGCGGTTTTACCCATTGATGGCCTACCTGCAATTATAACTAGATCTGATTTGTGAAGACCACCCAGTCTATCATCTAAATCTCTTAAACCAGTAGGAACACCAACAATACCCTCTTCATTTTTGTAAGCGTTAGAAGCCATTTCAATTGTCATTTTCATAGCTTCATCAAATTTAATTAATGAAGAATTAAAAGATCCTCTTTCAGCCAAATCGAATAAAAATTTTTCTGAATTTTCAATTATATTTTGTCCATTTATATTTAAATCATTTAATTTTGCACTTTCTATAGTACTCTCAGAAATCTTTATTAGCTCCCTCCTCACAAACATGTCATAAATAATTTTTGAATATTCAATTGCTTGTCTTAGTGACGTAGAAAATTTTGTAACTTTAACCAGATAATCTGGAACATTAATTTCATCTTTCTCTTTTTCAAAATAGTTTTTTAAAGTTATTGGATTTGCGAGCATACCTTTAAAAATTAATTGTTCTATAGCTGCAAATATTTTTTGGTGCATTGGATCATAAAAATTGCTGCTTGAAACAATTGTATTCACATCATCAAAAATTTCATTACTTAATAATATTGAACCTAAAACTGATTGTTCGGCCTCAATATTATTTGGTAATTCTTTAAAAGTATTTGAAATAACACTTAAATTATTTTCCATTAATATTCATCTTATACAAATGAAATAAATACTGAACAAAAAAAAATGGATGGGGATAATGATGTATAATTATTGAATGACTTCAGCAGGTATGACTTTAACTTTAATTTCCGCTTGAACCTCTGAATGTAAATTTATATTTACTTTAAATTCACCTAAGGATTTAATATCATCCGTTAGTTGTATCATTGAAGGTGCAATTTCTATGCCGTCCTTATCCTTTATAATTTTAGAAATTTCAGTCGGTTTAACAGAGCCATAAAGTTCTTTATTTTCTGTGCTTAGTTTTTTAATCACATATTCTTTTAATTTAATTTTATCAAATATATCTTTTGCAACTTTTTTCTTTTCTAAATCTTTTTTACTTAATTCGTTTTTAATTTTTTCTACTTCTTTAATATTTTCTTTAGATGCATATAGCGCTTTTTTATTTGCTATAAGAAAATTTCTAGCGAAACCACGTTTCACGTCAATTACTTCTCCAATCGATCCGATTTTTCTTAAATTCTCTAATAATATTACTTTCATTATATCAACGCTAGGTTTCTTGCTCGCTTAATCGATAATGATAACTCTCTTTGTTTTTTCTGACTGATATTTGTTATTCTTGATGGTAATATTTTTCCATTTTCGGAAACATACTTTTTTAATAGCCTAATATTTTTATAATCTACCACAGGAGCACCTTTAACAGAAAGTGGACATGATTTTTTAAATTTATATTTATTTGGTTGAAAAATACTTAATTTAGCAAAATTACTTTGAGATTTTTTTTTATTTCCTGATTTTTTTTTCTGCACTATTAATTACCTTCCACCTTAATTGGATTTTTTTTATCATCATTTTCTTTTTTTAAAAAATAATTTGTTTCTAAATCAAATTTTTTAACTTTAACAGTTAAGTACCTAAGAAGATTTTTATCCATACTTTCATTTTTTTCTAAATCGTTAATAATTTTTGCAGGCCCTTCAAATTTAAAGTGGATGTAATTACCTTTTTTATTCTTTTTAATGATGTAAGATAGGTTTATTAAGCCCCAATTTTGGGTTTGAATAACTTTACCATCATTTTTTTCAACTATTTTAGTATACTTCTCTGTCAGTTGTTTAATTTGAGAAGGACTTACATCCTGTCTTGCTACAATGGTATGTTCGTATAAGTTCATAATTTTAAGTTTTATAAAAAATGAGGATATACTATTATAATTCTTCAATTACAATACTTAAAACAATAATTATAGATAAATAAATATATATGTTTTCTGTTATATTTCCAGGCCAGGGATCTCAAAGTGTGGGCATGAGCAAAGAACTTCACTCAAAATTTGATCTGGTTAAAAAATATTTCAAACATGCAGATGAGGTCTTAGATTTTCCAATATCAAAAATTATTTTAGAAGGACCAAAAGAAAACTTAAATCTTACAGAAAATACCCAACCAGCAATTTTTTTAGTTGGATATTCTATTTTTAATTTAATTAAAAATGAGTTTAATTGCGACTTAAGTGAAGCTAAATTTTTTGCTGGCCATTCAGTTGGTGAATACACAGCTTTGGCATCATCTGGAATAATTAACTTTGAGGATACAATTAGGTTATTGAAACTAAGAGGAAATGCAATGCAATCAGCGGTGCCCAAAGGAGAGGGTGGTATGGTTGCTGTTCTTGGTTCAGATTTATTGAAAATTGAAAATTTGATTCACGAAAAAAAATACAAATGTTTCATCGCTAATGACAACTCTAATGGCCAACTTGTAATAAGTGGAAGAATTGATCATCTAAATAAGTTTGTTGATGATCTAAAAAATTTAAGAATTAAAAATATTACTTTACCTGTAAGTGGACCTTTCCACTGTGAATTGATGAATAAAGCAACAATTAAAATGGAATCAGAAATAAAGAAATTAAAATTTAATATTAGTGAAAATACTTTAATTTCAAATGTTACCGCTAACGAAATGAAAAATCCTGAAGAAATTAAAAAGTTACTTATAAAACAAATTGAGAGTCGGGTAAGATGGAGGGAGAGTATTATTTATATGATAAAAAAAGGAGTTAATCATTTTATAGAAATAGGTCCTGGAAAAGTATTGTCTGGTCTTATAAAAAGAATTGATAAAACTGTAATAGTTGATGCAATTAATAGTGAGGAGGATATAAACAATATTAAGAAAAATGATAAATTTTAATAATAAAAAAATTATAATAACAGGCGCTACCGGAGGCATCGGAAATGAATTGGTTAAAAAATTTGTTTCATTAAAAGGTGAAGTTTTAGCCACAGGAACAAACCAAGAAAAATTAGGAAAATTAAAAAAAGATTTTCCATCAATAGAAACTATTAAATTTGATATATCAAAACATTCCGAAATCGAAAGTTTTATTGAGCAGGCAAGTTCAAAACTTAATGGTCTTGATATTTTGGTTAATAATGCAGGTATTACATTAGACAATTTATCTTTAAGAATGAAAAGTGATGAGTGGCAAAAAGTTATTGAAATTAATTTAACGTCTACATTTTTTGCCTCCAAATATGCACTTAAAAAAATGTTAAAAAATAAATTTGGAAGGATTATAAATATTTCATCTATTGTCGGGCACACTGGAAATATAGGACAAGCTAATTATACAGCCTCCAAAGCTGGTATGATTGCTATGTCAAAGAGTCTAGCCATAGAGTACGCTAGAAAAAACATCACTATAAATTGTGTATCACCAGGTTTCATTCAAACAAATATGACGGATCAAATCAATGACGAGGTTAAAAAAAGTCTAATGTCTAGAATTCCAATGAATAAATTGGGAAATGGGGAAGATGTATCAAATTCTGTTGCTTTTTTAGCTTCAGATGCTGCATCTTATATTACCGGGGAAACTATACATGTTAATGGAGGCATGTATATGGCTTGACAAAGTTGAGTAATAATCTATTAACAAAAAATACAAAAAAAAGGATCAAAATGTCAGAAGATATTTCAAGTAAAGTTAAAAAAATTGTTGCAGATCATCTTGGTATTGAAGAATCAAAAGTTACAGATGAAGCTAGCTTTATAGATGATTTAGGCGCAGATAGCTTAGATACAGTAGAGTTAGTAATGGCTTTCGAGGAAGAATTTGGCTCGGAAATCTCTGATAGCGAAGCCGAGAAGATTTTAACAGTTGGAGACGCAATCAAGTTTATTGAGAGCAAAAGTAATTAATATTTAAATAAATGTCCTCGCAAAATGACGGGATAATAGTCATATTGTCATCACCATCAGGTGCTGGAAAAACTACACTTGTTAAATTATTATCGCAAAGAAAAAATTTTAATATATCCGTATCTCACACAACAAGAGAACCCAGAAGTAATGAAATTGAGGGAAAAGATTACTTTTTTATAAATAATAAAGAATTTGAAAATTTAATTAAAAATAATCAATTTTTAGAGCATGCAAAAGTTTTCAACAATCTTTATGGTACCTCCAAGAAGCCTGTTATAGATCTTTTAAGTTCAGGTAAAAATGTTATTTTTGATATTGATTGGCAAGGCACCAAACAAATAAAGTCTCAAAATATAAAATATAAAATCATAACATTTTTTGTTTTACCTCCAAGTAAACAAGTACTTTTTGAAAGACTTAGCAACAGAGATATGAAAGATAAGCTCATTGCATCCGAGAGAATGAAGGACTTTTATAAAGATGTACAGCATTGGGTCGATTATGATTTTGTAGTAATAAATGATAATTTAAATGAATGTTACGATGAAATCAGTCAATTAATTGATTTGTCTTTAAAACCTCAAAATAATGAAATTCATTATAATAAAAAAAGAATTTCAGATCATGTAGATAAATTAATCAACTAATTTTCTCGCTGTCATATTTCGAGGCTATATTACAGTATGTTTTTAAGTCAAGGTTCTGAGGGCGCAAATCTAAATTTAGATTAAGATCACTAATAATTTTATTATTTTTTTTAAAAATATTATTGATTGACTTTCTTATTTTTTTCCTTTTTTGATTAAATAAAATTCTAGTAATTAATTCTAAACTTTTTGGATTCTTTAAGTTAATTTTGTCAACTTTTTCACTAAAAAATAAAAGTGAACTTTCAACTTTTGGTTTTGGTTCAAAAGAACTCGGTTTTATGTCAAACAGTTTTTTTATATCAAATTTCCAATTTGATAATATAGATAATCGTCCATAATTTTTTGAATTTACCTCTGCTAATATACGATCTGCCATCTCTTTTTGAAACATAAATATTAAAGCTTTATATTTAAAATTGTTATCCAAAATAAATTTAACTAAAATCTGAGAAGAAATATTGTAAGGTAGATTTCCAATTACAATTGTATTTTTGTTAAAAATTTCATAATCAAAAAATTTTAAAATATCTTTATTAATCACTTTAATTTTATCAAAAAATTTGTTTTTTAAATATTTTGAGAGTTCCTCATCTTTTTCAATTAAAAAAACTTTTTTGGGATTCTTTTTAATTAAATAATCAGTAAGATTCCCTGTCCCTGGACCAATTTCAATTAATTCAGCACTATTATTTAAAAGGCTTTTATCAGCTATTTTTTTTAAAACATTTTTATCTTTTAAGAAATTTTGACCGAGACTTTTTTTTGCTTTAATAATCACTAATATTTTTAGAAAATAGAATTGCCTCAATTAAACTTGTTGGACTTGATAAATTTTTTCCAATCATTTTATTATTCGTACCATGATCTGGTGTAACTCTCAAAAAGGGTAAACCCAAAGTGATGTTAATCGCATTAAAACCATATAAAGTTTTAATAGGTGTAAGAACCTGGTCGTGATACATGCCAACGATAACATCGTATTTTTTTAAATTATTTTTTATAAATATTGTATCTGCAGCGTAAGGGCCTTGAGCTTTAATACCCTTATTTTTGAGTTTATTTACTGCAGGTTTTAATATTTTTTCATCCTCTGAGTATTGATCTGTTGTTTCACAGTGAGGATTTAATCCAGTTATTCCAATTTTAATTTTTTTTTTTAAATTATATTTATAAAAATCATTTATTACATTTACGTGCCTAATAATTTTATTTTTTGTTATCTTTTTAAAAATTTTTTTTAAAGGCAGGTGAGTAGTAACTGGACTTACTGCAAGTTCTTTGTTAAAAATTAACATTACTTCTTTGCCTTTTGAAGAAGTTTTTTTTGCAAAATACTCGGTCATACCAGGAAATTTCTTTTGTAAAAAATGTGTTTTAGATATTGGGCCATTTATAAGCATTTTAATTTTTTCTTTTTTAATTATATCTAAGGCAACAATAATACAATTTTCAATGTAGGTTTTTGACTTTATTGTAATTTTATCAAAAGGTTTTTTAAATTTAAAATTGACATCAATCAAATTTATTTTTTGGTTATTTAATTTATTCGCATGAAAATTATCTTTATTTATATTTCTAATCAAAAAATTATATTTTAATTTTTTCATTTGTTTAGTTAACAAATCTTTAGAACAAATCAAAATAATTGGATTTTTTATTTTTTTAATTTTTTTTTCTTTAAGTGATTTAAAAAATATTTCCAAAAAAATACTGTATGGTTCACCTGCAACTATTAAAATGGGTTTAGTTATCATAGATTTTTGTGTCAATTTCAATTTTTTTATAATAGATAGACGAGTATTGATCTAACTGTCGATTCTGTTCAGTTTTTACAATTTTTTCAAATTCTTCTTCTAAACTTAATTCTAATCTAGTCTTTCTTTTATCCTTTAAAAATAAAAATAGCTGACCTCCTGGAACATTAATAGGATTTGTATAAGCACCTATTTCTAAATCTTTAATGTTATTGAAAACTTCCTCAGTGAGTTGATTTTCCTTAACCCATCCTATTTTTCCTCCAAGCTTGGAAGACTGTGCCTCGCTAAAAATATTTGCAGTATTTTCAAATCCAATTTCCTTAATACTTTTTTCAATTTTTGTTTTACTGCTTTTAAGATCTGATGCTTGTTTCGAGCTGAACAAAATCTCATGCAACAAATACTCATTAAGAAAATTTGAAGGATTCTCTAAATCTTTTTTTATTTTTTCTCTGATATCTAACTCATTTATAACTACTTTATCTTTGTAAATTGTATAAATTAATCTATTCCAAAGTAACTCAATTTCTATTTTTTCCACTAAGTAATCTTTTGAAATATCTAATGAAATTAGTAAACTTTCAAATTCAATTTCATCTAAATTTAGATTATTTCTTAAAGAGTTTACTTGTTTTTCAATAAATTGTTCATTTCCACCAAATCTAAAATTTTTAAGTATTTCATTTTTTTTAACTTTTTCTTTAATAATAGATTTTGTTGCATATTGTATTAGCTTCTCTTTTTCTATTGTTTTAAGCTGATCATTAAGCATTAGGAGATAATTAATTTCTTTAGTAATATCCTTATTTGTAATTGGATAATTTTCAACTTTATATAAAATTTCAATTTTTTTTGCATACAGACTATTTGTTAAAAAACCAAATGTTAATATTAAAAATAAAAAAATTTTTATTTTAAACATACTATTATTTAAGATTTGTTGAGCTGATTTTAGAAAAAGGCATAATAGTTAAAGAAAAAAGTAATTCTTCTTCAGGCTTAATATCACTGTCTGCGTAAAAAGATTTATTATACTCTAGGGCAGCTCTCAAACAATCATTTTCATATTGATACATGAGGTTATAAAATTCGGTTAAATCAATTTCTCTATTAGACCGTGTTTTAAAAGTTAAGCTGTTAGTATTATTAAATTTTAAAGTTGTATTATTACTTACATAATGATTAGATCCCATAATATCGCTTTCCTCTAAGTATTCAAATGTAGTAATAATGTTGTTGACACTTAGAGTTGTTTTTAAAGAATTATAGTTTGATTTTGATAAACCATCATCAAGCATAAAATCATAATTAAATGTTAAAATATCAGAAACCTTAAAATTTAAATCTCCAATTAAATCAGAATATTTCTTATTTAAGGAGCTTTTAATAGGCAAATCTTCATTTGAGGTGTCGCTGATAACCTGGGCAATTTCAAATGATATCTTTTCGTCTCCAAATGTATCATTTTTTTTATACCCCAAACTTGCGGTTATTGAGTGACCTCCTTCAACTGCGTCATTTTCAGAAATTCTATTAAAGGAATTTATGTTTGAGATATCTAATCTACGGTCATTGTCAGACATATTCTTCGTTTTATTAGGACTAAATCGATAAGATAAATTTGGTGTTATAAAACTATCAAATAATTCTGATTGTTTTGAAAGAGGATAGCTCAAATTATACATAAATTGTGAGAGTAATTGGTTTTTTGATTCGCTTTGATTATTTGAACCTGTTTTTGAACTTTTATTTGGATTTAGTATTTTAAGCTTAAAATCTTTAATTAAACCACTATTTTCATATTTTTTTAATGAAGAATAAACAATTCTATTATTTAGAATTTGTTCATACTTATTAGTTTCAAATTGTTTTTGAAAAAAATCTGATTGAAAGCTAATTGAGCCCTCGGATTTAAGAATTTTTTGCAAATCCTTAGAATAGCTAAGATTGGGTAATATTACTTCATATCTATCAGAGGTTTTTTTAGTTAAATCCTCATAAACTTCTGTACTTATTTTGAATGAACTATCATCATTAAAACCATCAAATTTTAAAAAAGAATGCATTAAAGTTTCACTTTTTATTAATGGTGAATTTATCTTATATTTTTTTAAATATGTATCATTGGCTACTTGCTCTAAATTAATTTCTAAATTTGATTCCTGAAATATATAATCTTCAAAATTAAATTTTGTATTAGAAAAGAAATGTGATTTAGATGTCTGACTACTATTACCTAAAGCTGATGTATAAAAACTAAAATCACTTATGTGATCATAATTTTTTCCAACTTTTCTATATTCATTTTGTAACATGATATCATTATTTGTGAAAATTCTTGGCTTCACAGTCATATCTTCATCTTCGGCAATTACTTTGAAATAAGGTATTTGAACTGAGGTCCCCGAGTTTCCAGAATCATTTAATGTAGGAATTAAAAAACCTGATTGTCTTTTTACAGTTGGGTCAGGATGAAAAAATTTTGGAAAATAAATAATTGGCTTGTCGTAAACCTCTAACCAAGCATTAGAATAATTAATTATTTTTTTTTCTCTATTATGAACAATTTTATCTGCCTTAAGAGACCATGGAGGGCAACCATCTCTTTTTTGACAAGTAGTAAAAATACCCTTTGATACAATTGTATTATCATCTTTAAATTCTAAAATGTTTCCATATAATCTTGGTTCATTAAGACTGTTGCCAAAAGATTTATTTGAAAAATTCATTTTTATGTCTTTACCATAGAATTCATTCACTTCTAAGTTGCTAAAAAAACTTTTAAAATATGAGACATTGCCATCACTATCTTTTAATGTAACATATTTAGCTTTTAGAACCTTGCTAGACGTATTTAGAACAAAGTCATCAGTAATAAAAATATTTTCATAACTGTCCATGACGCTAGTTTTATATTTTGATTTAATTTCATTTAAATTTCTTGAATAAATTAAATTTTTAGTTGTTATAATAATATTTTTTTCTATTTCTATTTCTGTATCTTCAAATGTTTGAATTTGTTCTATATTTTTAAAATATTTTATTTTATTTGTTTTAATTATTAGATTATTTATTTTATCATTTATTAATACGTTTTTATTTACACTTAATTCCGAATTTTTTTTATTATATTTAAACTCTTGGGCCGTTATAATAACTCCTGATGACGAGGTTATTTGAACACCTTTATTTGATTTAAGAATTTCTCCGTTGTTTATTATTTCAATCTCATCTCCTTCGAAATAAAAATCTTCTGCAAAAGATAATTTATTTAAAAGAAATAAAAAAATACCCAAGAAAATAAATACAACTTTTTTTTTCATTTATTTCTCATTTATCCTTACTAATCCAATAGTGCAAAAAAGAGATATAATTAATAGAGGTAACCATATCGATAAAAATTCTGGCATTTTTTCATTCTCACCAAGAAGACTAGAAAAGTAATTTATGTAATAAATAACAACAGAACAAAAAGTTCCGAGTATTAGATGGAATATTTTCGAATTATTTCTTTTGATATTGAGCATAATTATGCAGCTAAAAATGGTCATTATAGTAAGATTAATAGGATACGAAGCAAGTTTATGATAATGAATGTTCAAGTTGGTGACTGAATAACCTATATTTTGATAATCATTTTTCAGTTTATTCAGTTCTATGAAATTTAAAGCAGATAAATCTGAAAATAACTGATTTATTTGATCGGCATCAAAATTACTTTCGAATAAAACATCTTTACTTTTTTTTGTACTTGAACTTCCACTTGAGTAATTTACATTTTTTAATACCCATTGTTTATTCATTATATTCACTTCATCAACTAAAATATTATTAAAGTTTTCATAATTTTTAGTAAATTGGTTAATAGTTACATCATAAAGAATCCCATTAGAAATTCTTTCCGCGTTTATTATATTTATACTATTATCGATTTCATCCTTGATCCATAAACCATTTTCAGTAATAACAGCTAAATATTTATTATCTTTTGAGTATTTGTTTTTTAGATCTAAATAGATAAATTTGAGATTTGATGAAAGATTATAAAATATTATAAGTATTAATAGAGATAATAAAAAAGCAAAAACTGACAGAATTGTTATAATTTTGAAGTTGCTTAAACTTACTTTTTTAAAAATATCTAACTCTTCCCTATCAAGTAATTTAATAAATAGAAATTGTGTTGATATAAAAAAAATAAATGGAAAAGTTTCATAGACAATCGAAGGTGAGTTTAGAAATGTTAAAAAAATAGGAAAAAGTAAATTTGTATCTGTATCCCTTAAATAAGATACCTCCTCAAAAATATTAAGTATAATTACCAATGAGAGAAAAATTGAAAAAACTACTAGAAGTGTTTTTAAAAATGAAGTTACTAAATATTTTTGATATACTTTGATCATGTGTTGACCTTCAATCTAAACATAAAAAATATATAGGTTATTAAAAAAATTATCAGGGGTACCAATATGAAAATTTCGACTTTACTATTACCAATATACCTTGCTGATATCTCTGATATTACAATTATAAAAAAACCAATAAAAAATAAAAAATTTTGAAACTTATTGTATCTAAATGAGTCTTTATTTGACAGAATAAGAAAACAAGCAATTAATACTATACTAGGAATAAAAAAGGGTTTAATGAGTCTTTTAAATAATTCTTCGTCAATATCATTCTCAGCTTTATTTTCACATAAAAAATAATCAGGAATTTTATATAATAATATATTGTAATTAATTTTGTACAAACATGAGATAAGAGCTGTAGTCGATAGTTCCTGAAATTTTGGTGTTTTAGTACTCTTTGATGAATACTTTGCCAAGTTAACTTCAGTTTTTTTGAATGCAAATCTTGTAAGATTACTATTGCTTATGTCAATGAAGCTTCCATTATTTAAAATTAAAAAATTCAAACCATTTTCTGAAACTATTTTTCCACTTTCTGCATAGATAATCTGAGATTGATTTTCTTTAACTTGATCTTTAAGATAAATATTCTTTAAGTCACCATTTTCACTTTTAGACTCAACAAAAATTGTTAAATTTTGAACAACATCGATAAATTTTTTTTCCTTTATCAAATTAGGAAAAAAGTCAACTTTTGAATTTCTTATATATTCTCTAGCAGTGTCCAACGTTTTTGGTACAATTAGAGTATTAAGAAATATTTGTATAAATAAAAATACTAACGAGAAAACTACTAATATATTTACAAATTTAAGTTTATTTATCCCTATATTCCAAAAAATTACTAACTCATTTTTAGCTTCATATCTATTAAGGGTATAAAAAATACTAACAAATACGCAGAAAGGTAAAATTCTGCTAAAGATTTTTGGAAAATTTAAAATCGTTATATAAAAATACGTTAAAAGACCATGCCCGTCTTCCGATATATAATCTAAAAAATTAACAGCTTGAATTACCCATATAATTAGTGACAGACTTAGACTAGATAATAAAAAAAACTTGGTAATATCTATTAAAAGCTGGTTATATATAATTTTTTTCATTGAAATTTACCTGATAATATCTATATAAATCCAACGTTAGTTTATATTTTAAATACAACCTAAAGTACATATTTAATAAAAATGTCAATAAAAATAACCTATAAAACAGGGTCAAACGAGAAAAGCATCAAAAATTATGTTTTGTTTTCTGATGAAGAATTCAAGATTAATGGTCTTAGCAGATTAAGCATTAGTAAAAACTCTAATCAAATAAGTAAAACAATAATTTCAAATAAATCTAAAAAAAAAGACTTTATTTCATTTAATCTTAACCCTGATCAAAAAATAATTTTAATAAAGATTAAAAATAAACTTACTGCAACCGAAAATGAAAAAAAAGGTGCAAGTTTTTATAATTATCTTAAATCAAATCTAATTTTTGATGTTACTTTCTTAAATAATAATACCACTTCAACCCAAAATAAGAATAGTACATTTTTTGATGAGTTTCTTCATGGTATGCAGCTTAAATCGTATAATTTTAATAAATATAAAACAAAACAAGAAGATAAAAATATAGATATAACTATTTTGAATCCAAAAAAATTAAAAAATAAAAAAAGATTCGATAGATTTTCATCAATACTAGAAGGTACAAATTATACAAAAGATCTTGTATCAGAACCTGGAAATATTCTTCATCCAGACGAATACGCAAAAAGATTGTTGAAATTAAAAAAAATTGGTTTGAGGGTAAAAGTATATAATAAGAAAGAACTTAAGAAATTAGGAATGGGTGCTCTTTTAGGAGTTGGTCAAGGAAGTGTAAGAGGATCATATCTTGTAACGATGGAATGGAACGGCAATAGATCAAAAAGTAAGCCTTTAGCATTTG
Source organism: uncultured Pelagibacteraceae bacterium (assembly GCA_902628635.1). Taxonomy (GTDB): domain Bacteria; phylum Pseudomonadota; class Alphaproteobacteria; order Pelagibacterales; family Pelagibacteraceae; genus Pelagibacter. The sequence goes on from CACONQ010000002.1 coordinate 88,095, forward strand.
TGGGCAAAGGTGTTTGTTTTGATACTGGTGGTTATTCACTTAAACCAGCAAGGTTCATGGAAGACATGACGTATGATATGGCGGGCTCTGCAGCTGTAGTAGGGTTAATGAAAACTTTAGCTCTGAGAAAAGCAACGGTCAATGCTGTAGGTGTTGTAGGTCTTGTTGAAAATATGGTAAGCGGAAATGCTCAAAGACCTGGAGATATTGTAAAATCTTATAGTGGAAAAACAATCGAAGTATTAAATACAGATGCTGAAGGAAGATTAGTTTTAGCAGATGCTCTGACTTTTACTGAAAAAAAATTTAAACCAAAATTTATAATTGATTTAGCAACTTTAACGGGCGCAATAATAGTTTCTTTGGGATCAGAATATGGAGGCCTTTTTTCTAATAACGATAAACTCTCCAAAGAATTAATTGATGCTGGAGAAAAAACAGATGAAAAATTATGGAGAATGCCTCTACATAAAAACTTTGATAAACTGATGGATTCAAAAAACGCAGATATGCAAAACATAAATTATGTAGGTGGAGCAGGTTCTACAACAGCAGCACAATTTCTACAAAGATTTATTTTAAATAAAACACCTTGGGCTCATCTTGACATAGCTGGTATGGCTTTTTCAAAATATGGTGGAGCATTAAACTCAAGTGGAGCCACAGGTTATGGAGTAAGATTACTAAATAAATTAGTTGAAGATAATTATGAGTAATTTGGAACAAACTTTATCAATTATTAAACCAGATGCTGTAGAGAGAAATCTAGAAGATAAGATTAAAACAATGTTTAAAAATGAGGGTTTTAAAATTGTTAAAGAAAAGAAAATTAAACTTGAAAAAACAGATGCTGAAAAATTTTACAAAGTGCATGAAACAAAGCCATTTTATAATGATTTGTGTGAATATCTATCCTCAGGACCAATAGTTGTGATGATACTAGAAAAAACTGGAGCAGTATTAGATAATAGAAGGCTAATGGGTGCTACTGATCCAAAAAATGCAGAGGATGGAACAATTAGAAAAGAATTTGGTTTATCTATAGATAAAAATTCAGTACATGGTTCAGACAGTATAGATAACGCAAAAATAGAGATTAATTTCTTTTTCAACAACTAATTTAAAATCATTTTTAAAGCTTTGGGATAAATTTTATGTTCTTGCTTTAATATCCTTTTTTTGAGACTTTTAGCATTATCGTTTTTAAAAATTTTTACTTTTCTCTGTAATATAATTTTTCCCGAGTCTAGTTTTGGCGTAACATAATGAACAGTGCACCCTGAATATTTATCATTATTATTTATAGCTCTGTTATGTGTATCAAGACCTTTATATTTTGGCAATAAAGAGGGATGAATATTAATGATTTTACCTTTAAATCTTTTTATAAATTCCTTTGATAAAATTTTCATAAAACCCGCAAGGCAAATTAAATTAATATTTTTTTTTTTTAAGATTTGTAAAACTTTTAACTCATCTTTTAAATTATTTTTAAAAGTATAAGTTTGAAATTTTATATTTTGTTTTTTTGCAAAATTTAATCCCTTTGCGTACTTTTTATTAGAAATTACAATACAAATTTCCACCTTCGATTTTTTTTTTTTCGAAAAATAAAATAAACTTTTTAAATTTGTTCCTCTTCCAGAAATAAATACAGCAACTTTTGTTTTATTACCAAATGACTTTATCATAAAAAAGAGTTTTAATTTTCCCTTTAGTTATTTTACCAATTTGATAAGGTTTGTACTCTTTTGAAAAAAATTTTTTTATTTTATTTAAATTTTTTTTTTCAATAATTAAACAAAAACCAACACCACAATTAAAAGTTCTTAACATTTCCATTTCCTCTACGTTTTGCTTTTTTACCCACTTAAAAATTCTTGGGACTTTTATTTTTGAAAGATCAATACTTGCACATAATCCATTTGGTATTACCCTTTTAATATTTTCTATTATTCCACCACCTGTTATATTTGCACATCCATTAATTAATTTTTTTTTGTTAAGCAATAGTATTTCTTTTGTATAAATTTTTGTTGGTTTAATTAACTCTCTTTTTAAAAAATTATTCTTTTTAAAATTAATTTTATTTTTTTTTAAAATATATCTTAGCAGTGAGTATCCATTAGAATGAATTCCACTTGAAGGAACTGCAAGTATTAAATTACCTTTTTTTATTTTATTTTTATCAATAAAACTTTTATTGTCCACAACACCAACAGAGAATCCAGCAATATCAAATTTATTTTTCCCATATGTTCCTGGCATTTCTGCAGTTTCTCCACCCACAAGTTCACAATCTGAAATTTTACAACCAATCATAATTCCTTTGATTATGGATTTAAGTTTTTTTATTTCGATTTTATTTATTGATATATAATCTAAAAAAATTAAGGGTTTTGCACCTTGAACAATAAGATCATTGACACACATTGCAACTAAATCAATTCCTATTGTATCAAATTTGTTTAAGTCATTTGCAATTTCAATTTTAGTACCAACTCCATCAGTGGAGGCAACTATTTTTGGGTTTTTAAATTTTTTTGGTATTTCTGATATTGATCCAAAACCGCCAATATTTTTAAATTTTGATTTATTTTTACTTTGTTTTGCTTTTTTTGATAGAAAATCTACAAATTTATCAGCTACTGTTATATTTACGCCACTTTTTTCATATGTAAATTTTTTATTATTCATTAAAATAAATTATGTATTTAAATATTTTTTTTTTGAGTCTGAAAAGAGCTTATATAATTTTTTTTAGCACAGTTCTATTTTTTAATTTTTCTAGCACAGAGTTAAAATCATCTATATTTAGTGTAAATGACATTGAAATAACGGAACCCTTTGAACTTAATTTTAAAAAAGAAAAAGTTGTGGATAAAGCATTTATTGAGGCTTTTAAAAGACTTATGAAAATGACTGTTATCTCAAGCGAAGAGATAAAACTTAGTAGAATTAAAAATAATGAGATCAAAAATTTAATTGATTCCTTCAAAATTAAAGATGAAAGATTTATTAAAAATTATTATTCTGCTAAATTTGACGTTAATTTTAACAAACAAAATACATTACTTTTCTTTGAAAAAAAAAATATCTTTCCTTCTCTACCTAAAAAAAAAAGTATTTTTATATTGCCAATTTTAATCGACACAACTAATACCACTGTAAATCTTTTTAATCAAAATCCATTTTTTTTTAATTGGCTTGCTGGGACAAGTAAGCATTTTTTATTAGATTATATATTACCCACTGAAGATATTGATATAATAAATACTTTAAATCAGAACATTGAAAATCTAGAAAATTATAATTACTCAAATATTATTAACAAATATAATGTAAATGATTTTATTGTTTGTTTGATATTTCAAGACAATGATAAAATAAAGGTTTTATCTAAAATAACAATTAATAATAATGAAAAAATACAAAATAATATTTATAATAATATTAATTTGGATAATGAAAATGAATTAAAAAGCTTAATCATTTCAATAAAAAATAACTATGAAGATAATTGGAAAAAAATAAATCAAATAAATCGATCAGTTAAACTACCTTTAAATATTAGTGTCGATGCAAATGACTATCAGAAAAACAAGTTATTTAAAGAGTTTCTATATAACACAGAATTTGTCTCAAATTTTTTTATTAAAGATTTTAATAATAAAAAAATTAATTATAGAATTATATTTAATGGATCACCTGCTAGATTTCTAGATTTATGTAATAAAAACAATATTTTGATTGATACAACCAATCAAATTTGGCAGTTGAACTAATGAGAGAGAATAAACAATTACTTTTAGATTTTATTTTAAATAAGAGTCATTCAAAAGAGGATTTTTTTGTTTCAGAATGCAATTTTTTTGCATTCAATTTACTAGATTCTTGGCCAAAATGGGAAAAAAATATTGTTAATCTTTGTGGAGAAAAATATTCAGGAAAATCACACTTATCAGAAATTTTTTCAAAAAAAAGTAAATCAATAATTTTAGATGCAAAAGATTTTAAATTTAATAACACAAATAAGCTCAGATATTATGAAATAATAATATTAGAAAATTTTGAAAAAAAAATTGATGAAAAGTCCTTATTTTCTCTTATTAACTTTGTAGATCAGACTAATAAGTATTTATTAATTAATTCTTTGCTGCCTATAAGTGAAATTGAATTTGATTTAAAAGATTTAAAATCAAGATCAAAAAACTGCTTAGTTGCAAAAATTGAAAAACCCGATGATAAACTCATTAAGGTATTAATTTCAAAATATCTATCAGATAGGCAAGTATTAATTGATAAAAAACTTATCGACTATACAACAAAAAGAATTACAAGGTCTTATGGCAAAATATTTGAATTTATATATAAGATTGATGAGATGAGTTTAAAAAAGAAAAAATCTATAAATCTTAAAACTATTAAAGAAGTACTAGGAGTTTAAAATTGAATAAATACAGATCTAATACTTGTGGAGAATTGACAAAAAAAAATAAAGGATCAGAGGTAGTTTTATCTGGTTGGATTAATAAAAAGAGAGATCATGGAAATTTATTATTTTTAGATTTAAGAGATAATTATGGAATTACACAATGTATAATTGATAAAGAAAATAAATTTTTTAAAAATTTAGAAAAAATTCAGCTTGAAACAGTTATAAAAATTGTCGGTGAAGTAGTTGAAAGAAGCCCTGATACAATCAACAAAGATATTAAAACAGGAGAGATAGAAGTAAAAATCAAATCTTATGAAGTTTTGGGAGCTTGCGAGGAGCTTCCAATGCCAGTTTTCTCTGATCAAGAATATGCAGAGGATATAAGATTAAAATATAGGTTTTTAGACTTAAGAAGAAAAAAAGTTCATGAAAATATTTCTCTTAGATCTAAGATTATATCTTTTATAAGAGATGAAATGATAAAACTTGGATTTTTAGAATTTCAGACTCCTATACTTACATCGTCAAGTCCCGAGGGAGCGAGAGATTTTTTAGTTCCAAGTAGATTAAATCCAGGAAAATTTTATGCATTGCCTCAGGCACCACAACAGTTCAAACAATTAATCATGATTTCTGGCTTTGATAAATATTTTCAGATTGCACCATGCTTTAGAGATGAAGATGCAAGAGCAGATAGAAGTCCAGGAGAATTCTATCAACTTGATATTGAAATGTCTTTTGTGGAACAGGAGGATGTTTTTATAGTAGTTGAGAAACTAATGTTACTACTATTTAAAAAATTTTCTTCAAAAAAAATATTATTCGAAAAATTTCCTAGAATTACATTTAAAGAGGCATTGCTTAAATATGGAACTGACAAGCCTGATTTAAGAAATCCACTAGAAATATGTGACCTAACATCAATATTTACAAGAGAAGATGTAAAATTTGAAATTTTTAAAAAGTTAGTAAAATCTGGATCAATTGTAAGAGCAATAAAAACAACAAACACAAAAGATAAACCTAGAAGTTTTTTTGATGGAATAGATAAGTGGGCAAAAGATCAAGGCGCATCAGGTATGGCCTATTTTACTATTGAAAATGATAAAGAGATTACAGCAAAAGGTCCAGTGGGAAAGTTTTTTTCAGAAGATGCTATTAAAGAAATTATGAAAATCATGGAAGCAAAAATTGGAGATAGTATTTTCTTTTCATGCAATAAAGAGAAAGAGGTGTTAAAATTAATTTCATCGGCAAGAGATAAAATTGCACAAGAACTAAATTTAATTAATGAGGATAGCTTTGCTTTTTGTTGGATCGTTGACTATCCTATGTTTGAAATTGATGAAAATACAAAAAAAATACAATTTAGTCACAATCCTTTTTCAATGCCACAAGGAGATTTATCAAAGATAAACTTTTCAAATCCATTAGAAATAAAAGCTTATCAATATGATATTGTATGTAATGGAATAGAACTTTCCTCTGGTGCTATAAGAAATCATAAACCAGATTTGATGTATAAATTATTTTCAGTGGTTGGATATTCAAAATTGGAAGTACAAAAAAAATTTAAAGGAATGATTAATGCATTAAGTTATGGCGCACCCCCACATGGAGGCATTGCACCTGGATTAGATAGAATTGTAATGTTGTTAGCAAATGAAAAAAATATTAGAGAAGTAACTTTATTTCCAATGAATCAAAATGCTCAAGATTTGATGATGGATGCTCCATCTGAAGTTAACGAAAGTCAATTGAAAGAGCTCGGATTACAAATTAAAAAAAAATAGCTATTTTTTTCCTTTAAGATTTATTCTAATATCTGACAAGTCTACAAGTTTTTTTTTATAGTTATTTCTTACAAACCCTTTACTTGTGATATCTTTGACAAGTTTTAAAAATTGGTTTGAATCTTCATTATCAATCATCTCATTATCTTTTGATTTTTCTACACCAGTTCCTATTGATGGTGTATGTGCAAGATCCTCTCTACTTAGGTAAGATATTGCAAGTTCTCTAAAAATATAATCTAAAATTGATGACGCGCTTAAAATTCTATCGTTACCATATACCTTCCCAGATGGCTCAAACTTTGTATCTACATATGCATTTACAAATTCATCAAGAGGAACGCCGTATTGCAAACCAAGAGATATTGCTATTGCAAAATTATTCATTAAAGCTTTTACTAATTCACCCTCTTTACTGGTATCAATAAATATTTCTCCGATTTTTCCATCCTCATATTCTCCTGTATGTAAATATACTTTATGATCTCCAATAGTTACTTTTTGAATATAGCCTTTTCTACGATCTGGCATACTAAATCTTCGACCCACACTATCGGTTAATTTGTTGATTAGAGGAGAATTATTATCTTTTATAATTTGTTTTTTAATACTTTCAGTTTTTGTTTCTATAGTATTTTTCTCTAAATTTTTTTGACTCTTTTCTAAACTTTTAGTTTTTCTTGTATCTAATTTGATATCAAGTATTTCAAACTTCCCATCATCTCTGTTTTCAAGATTTGATAACTCTTTCTCGTCTACTTTGTCTAAATAATGACTTACCTTAAAGCTACAATTGTAATAAGTTTCAACTAAATATTTTGCCATACAAATTTATTTTTTTTGAGTCTTTATAAAATATGTATATACAAATTAAAAATTTAGTCTAATTTATTTTTTGCAATTAAAAATTGAAAATAAATTAAATAATTATGTTGACATTTATAAAAAAAATTTTTGTTTGGTGGAATCAAGAAACCCTAGGTACAAAATTATATACATTTTTTTTTGGGAAATTTGTAGGAAAAGACGAATTTGGCAATAAATATTATGAAAACAAAAAAAAAACAAAAAGATGGATTATTTATAAAGATGAAATAGATGCATCAAAAATTCCAAACGATTGGTTTTCTTGGATCCATTTCATGAAAAATAAAATTGAATACAAACATGATACAAAAAAATATAAATGGCAAAAACCTCACTCGCCTAATTTAACTGGTACAGACGAGGCATACCATCCAAATAAAAAAAATGATCAAATTAAAAAAAAATATACTAGTTGGAAAAATTAGCTCTTTTTTACTTTTTATTTTTTTTCTCCTTTACACAATTACCTCGAACTCACAAAACTCAGTTTTGGAGGGTAATTATTTAGATATTAAAGTTTTGGACAAAGTTAGTTCTAAAAGCTATGAACTGAGGGTAAAAATTTTAGAGGAAAAAGTTTTTAAAAATATCTCGATTAAAGCCTTTAAATGTAAAAATTCTGAATTTGATGACAATCCTGAAATAACGGCATATTTACAAGTTAAAGATCTTAAAAGCGATGATAATGATGAGGTTTTTGTATTTAATGGCTGGACATTCTCTTCTAGCCCAACTCTAAGACCTTTTGATCATCCAGTTTATGATATTTGGATAACTAAATGTTATTAAATTATTTTATCTTTATCTAGCCAAGAAACATTAAAGTCAGATTCTTTAAATTTTTTATGTGTAAGTAATTTTTTGTGTAAATCAATAGTAGTTGTTATACCTTCTATTACAAATTCATCTAAAGACCGTAATATCCTTTGAATAGCCTCAGTTCTATTTCTACCGTGGCAAATCAATTTACAAATCATACTGTCATAAAATGGTGTAACTTTATATCCCTGGTAGATTGCACCATCCACTCTAGTTCTAAACCCAGAGGGTTGATGACACATCCCAATTACACCTGGAGAGGGTTGAAAATTCTTACTTGCATCCTCAGCGTTTATTCTACATTCAATAGCATGACCTCTTGGATTAATATCTTTTTGTTTAAGAGCGGTTTCACCAGAAAAGGCAATCCAAATCTGCTCTTTAATAATATCTATTCCAGTAACCATTTCAGTGACCGGATGTTCAACTTGTACTCTTGTGTTCATTTCTAGAAAATAGAATTTTCCATTTTCAAAAATAAATTCAACTGTACCAGCTCCCTCATAACCAATTTTTTCAACCATATTAACCGTTTTTGAAAAAAGATCTTTTCTTAAATCATCATTTAAAACTGGACTGGGAGTTTCCTCAATTAATTTTTGATGTCTTCTTTGTACCGAACAATCTCTTTCATGCAGGTGAACAGTTCCATTTTTACCTGATAAAACTTGAACCTCTATATGTCTTGGATTTTGAAAAAATTTTTCAATATAAACTTCGTCATTTCCAAAATATTTTTTTGCTTCCGATTTTGCAGTTAAAAATAAGTTTTCAAAATCTTTTTCCTCAAAAACGATTTTCATGCCCTTTCCACCACCACCACCTGCAGCTTTAATTAAAACTGGAAAACCAATTTTTTTACAGATTTCTTTTGCATTATCAATATCTGAAACTCCTCCATCGGACCCTTCAATTACAGGTAATCCATGTTCTTTTGCAATTTTTTTTGCTTGTATTTTGTCACCCATCATTTTTATCAATCTCGATGATGGTCCAATAAATTTAATTTTATTATCCTCTAAAATCTTTGCAAAATTTGAATTTTCAGATAAAAAACCATATCCTGGGTGAACAGCTTCAGAATTTGTTAATTCTATAGCAGACATTATAGCTGGAATATTTAAATAGCTATTTACTGGTTGATGAGAACCTATGCATATACTTTCATCAGCTAATCTCACATGCATGCTCTCTCTATCAACGTCAGAATGAACAGCTACAGTTGAAATTCCCCACTCTTTACATGCTCTTATAATTCTGACAGCAATCTCACCTCTATTTGCTATCAAAATTTTTTTAAACATTAAGAAACTATTGCAATAATTTGATCAAATTCAACTGGTGAACCATCTTCAACACAAATCTCTTTTACAACACCGTCAAAGGGTGACGGCACATGGTTCATAGTTTTCATGGCCTCAACTATCATAACAGTATCACCCTTTTTGATTTTTTTTCCAACTTCTGTGAACTTTTTACCTCCTGGCTCAGGTGCTAAATATGCTGTCCCAATAATTGGAGATTTTACATAGTTGCCGGATGTTTTTTTATGAGAAGAAATTTCATTTTTTACTTTTACATTGTGATTATCATTTATTGATGAATTTATATTATGAGCTTTTGAAACTTTAATTTTTGTATCATTATTAGCATATTCTAACTCTGTTAAATTAAATTCATCAAGATAACCCGTTAACTCTTTAATTAATTTTTTATCAATTTTCATTTTTTAAAATTTTATGAATTGCAATTATGGCCAAAATATATCCCTCAGTACCTAAACCAAAAATTCCACCATTTACAACACCACTTATCAAGGATTTTTGTCTAAATTCCTCTCTTTTATAAATATTTGATATATGCAATTCAATACTTGGTTTTTTAAATATTTCTAAAGCATCTCTAATAGCAACTGAGGTATGGGTGAAACCAGCAGCATTTATAATGATGCCATTATATTTATTTCTGGCATCTTGGATAAAACTAACAATCTCTCCCTCAATATTTGATTGAACAATATCAATTTTTGTACTCAATTCGTCTGCTTTTTTTTTACACTCATTTTTTAATTCCTCAAAATTTTTAGTTCCATATTGTGATTGTTCTCTTTCACCTAATAGATTAAGATTTGGACCATTAATTATTAAAATTTTAGCTGTCATAAAATATTTATATAATATGAAAAAAATAAACAAAGTAAAAATAAAGATTAATGGAAGAAAAAGGTCAATTAACAGTGAAATTAGTTTAAAATCCCTTTTAAGTACTAATAAAATCTCATTAAAGAAGGTTGCTGTAGAAGTGAATGAAAAGATTATAAATAAGAAAATGATTAACAAAATAAAAATTAAAAACGGAGATAAAATAGAAATAGTTCATTTTATTGGAGGTGGTTAGAAATGCATGACTATTTAAATATTTCAAATAAAAAATTTAAATCTAGATTGATAGTTGGTACAGGAAAGTACAAAAGTTTTAAAGAATGTTCTGAAGCTATTAAGGCATCAGGTGCTCAAATAGTAACTGTTGCAGTAAGAAGAGTAAATATATTTGATAAAAAAAAACCTTTATTGATGGACTATATAGATCCAAAAAAAATAACTTATTTACCAAATACTGCTGGTTGTTTTACATCATCAGAAGCTCTGAGAACCTTAAGACTAGCTAGAGAGATCGGGGGATGGAAATTAGTTAAATTAGAAGTGTTAGGGGATAAAAAAACTTTATTTCCAGATATGATAGAAACCTTAAAATCAACTGAGGTTTTGACTAAAGAAGGTTTTAAAGTCATGGTTTATTGCTCCGACGATCCACTAATGGCAAAAAGATTAGAGAATGCAGGAGCTGTAGCAATTATGCCGCTTGCTGCACCAATTGGGTCAGGACTTGGAATATTAAACAAGGTTAATATTAAAATTATTAGATCAAGAACAAAATTACCTTTAATAATTGATGCAGGATTAGGACAAGCATCCGACGCATCTATTGCAATGGAATTAGGTTGTGATGGTGTTCTAATAAATACTGCTATAGCAATGGCAAGAAATCCAATTCAAATGGCTGAAGCAATGAAGTTTGCTGTTCAAGCAGGTAGAAAATCATTTTTATCTGGAAGAATAAAAAAAACTATTTATGGAAAAGCTTCAAGTCCTAAGAAAGGTTTGATTTAGTCTTTTTTTTATAAAATTTTTTTTTATAAAATTTTTTTCTTTTAAATTTAGCTTTAGGCCTGTCATTTTTAATTATTTTTTTACTTTCCTCATTAATTCTATTTTGAAATTCTAGTTTAGATAAATTTTCTAAAGAATTTATTATTTTTTTACTCTTGTTTTTAAATTGAATAATATAATCTGGGATGATTAATTGATTTTCAGGTATTAAATTAATTTTTACTTTATATTTTTTTTCAACATAATTAAGGTTTTCGCTTAAATAATCTTCAATATAATTACAAACTTGTTCACATAATTTAAGATCTATTATTTTCGCTTTTGCTTCTATAATTTGAATTTCTATTAATTTAATAATTTTTAAAGCAAACGTCTCATTAGTAAGGGAGATTTTCCATTTAATTGAACTTTCTCTTAATCTCTGTCTAGACATTTCCAGTAAACCAAAAGAGCTTATTCTGCCAATTTGAATTCTTGCTCTATCATTCCTACATTTTTCTTTCAGTCTTCTTTCAACCAGTCTTCTATTGCCAAAATTTATCATATCAATAAAATCGATTATTATTAACCCTGATAAATCTCTAATTTTAATTTGTCTCGCTATTTCCTCTGCTGCTTCTAAATTTGTATCAAGAGCAGTACTCTCTACATTTTTTTGTTTAATTGATTTTCCAGAATTTATATCAATGGAAACTAGAGCCTCTGTTGGATTAATTTCAAGATAACCACCTGAACTAAGTTTAACTTGAGTTTCAAATATTTCATTAAGTTTATTCTCTATTTTTTCTTTAATGAATAAGGGAACTTTGTCTCTATATTTTTTTATTTTTTTTACATGTGATGGCATAATAAGTTTCATAAAATTTTTTGCTTTTTGATAACCATCGTTACCTTCAATAATTATACTTTGAGTACTTTCATCATAAATATCTCTTAGTGTCCTTTTTATGATTTCGCTTTCTTTATGTATTAAAGCAGGCGCGATGGAGTTCATTGCATTTTCTTTAATTGACTCCCATACTTTAATAAGATTTTCTAGGTCACCTTCTATTTCATTTTTTGTTTTATTAGCACCCGCTGTTCTAACAATAATTCCCATCTCTTTTGGTATTGTTATTTGATTAAGTATATTTCTTATTTTTTTTCTATCAGCTGGATTAAATATTTTTCTTGATATCCCTCCACCTTTGGGAGTGTTTGGCATCAATACAATATATTTTCCTGCAATTGATATAAAAGTACTTAAGGCTGCTCCTTTAAGTCCTCTTTCATCTTTTAAAACTTGCACCAAAATAACTTGATTAGGTTTTATTACCTCTTGTATTTTATATCTTTTGGTTGGATATTTTTTTTGTGGAATTTTTTCGTTTACAGTATTTTCATTAGAATTTTTTTCGACAGGGTCATTTAACTCAACTACATTTTGATCAATTCCTTTTTCTTCCTCTTTTTCACTCTCTTTTATTAATTCCTCCCTTACTTTTTCTTCTTCCTCTTTGATTTTCTCTAGGTCGCTTTTTGGAATTTGATAATAATCAGATTGAATATCGTTAAAGGATAAAAAACCATGTCTGTCTTTACCAAAATCTATAAATGCTGCTTGTAAAGATGGCTCAACTCTACTTACTTTTCCTAAGTATATATTATTTTTTACTAAAGTGTTGTTTAAGCTTTCGTATTCGTAATCTTCAATATTACCGTTTGATTTAAGTACAACTCTAGTTTCATTTGGATGCGAAGCATCAATGTATAAATTCTTTTCCATAATTTTTTGATTATTTTGATCATTGTTTTTAATTTATTCTATTTATAAATTCTGTGCCTTAACATTAACAAATTTGATAAATAAATAAACTAAAATGAGCATATTATTTAAAAAGGTATTAATTTTAGCAATTAGTGGAATTTTAGTATTAGCCATTTTATCAATATCAATTTTATGGGCATTTTCTAATAATCTACCTGATTATAAATTTTTAAAAAATTACAAGGCCCCAGTATCTAGTAAAGTTTACTCAGGAGATGGAGAGCTAGTAAGTGATTTTTCAACAGAAAAGAGAATTTTTGTTCCTTACAATGCAATCCCAGAAAAAATTATAAACTCGTTTCTTTCTGCTGAGGATAAGAATTTTTTTAATCATCCAGGCGTAGATGCTAAAGGAGTTTTGAGGGCTATAATAAATAATATCTCCAACGTCTTAAGTTCAAAAAGATTAGAGGGCGCTTCAACAATAACCCAACAAGTGGCAAAAAATTTTCTTTTAACTAATGAGGTGAGTTTGAATAGGAAGATCAAAGAAGCCATTTTAGCATTTCGTATTGAAAGAGCTCTGTCAAAAGAGAGGATTTTAGAACTTTATTTAAATCAAATTTATTTAGGTGGAGGAACTTACGGTGTAGCAGCAGCAAGTTTGGAATATTTTGATAAGCCAATTACTGATTTAACATATGTTGAGTCCGCCTTACTTGCAGCACTTCCAAAAGCACCCAGTAGATATAATCCTTATAAAAATAAAAAGTTAGCAAAATTTAGAAGAGATTTGGTAATAAAAAATCTTCTTGATAATAATTTTATAAATTCCGCACAATATAATTCATTCATCAGAGAAGAAATAAAACTAAAAAAAAGAAAAAAAATATTATTAGAAAACTCACTTTATTATGTTGAAGATGTTCGTAAGGGTATACTTGATAAATTTGGCTATGATAAGGTTTATAAAGAGGGATTGAATATCAAAACCCCACTTGATTTAAATCTTCAGACTATTGCTACAGTAGCTTTAAGAGATGGACTTATTGCATATGACAAGAGAAAAGGCTGGAGAGGTCCCTTAGATAATAAAGTATATAGCGAGGTATGGAGCAAAGATTTAAAAAAATTAAAACTTGAAAAAGTTTTTAATTGGGATTTAGCAATAGTAAAAAATATTAACAAATTTTCAATAGAAATTGAAACAGATAAAAATGAAACTGGTATAATAGAATACAAAGATATTAATTGGATAAAAAAAGAAACTTCTGAAATTTTCAAAAAAGGTGACATTATTTTTGTAAAAAAAATAAAAAAGGGAATTTATAGTTTAAAACAAATACCAGAGGTAAATGGCTCTATAGTCGTAATGGATCCTTTCACTGGAAGAGTATTAGCAATGAGTGGCGGATTTAGTTTCAAACAAAGCGAGTTTAATAGAGCATCTCAAGCATTAAGACAACCAGGTTCTGCTTTTAAACCTTTCATTTATGCTCTTGCTTTAGAAAATGACTATACGCCTTCATCCTTAGTGCTTGATGCGCCATTAGTTTTAGAACAAGGAACAGATTTGAAATTATGGAAGCCCCAAAATTATGGAAAAAAGTTTTATGGTTTATCAACTTTAAGAACTGGAATAGAAAAATCTAGGAATTTAATGACAGTTAGAATTTCTCAAGACTTAGGTTTAAATAAAATTGTGGATTTTTCAAAGAAACTTAAAATTTATGATAATCCAAACGAACTTTTATCTATCTCATTAGGTTCTGCTGAGACAACTTTATTAAAATTAAGCTCTGCTTACTCGTCATTTGTTAATGGAGGAAAGTTAGTTACTCCAATATTAATTGATAGAATTCAAGACAGTGAAGGAAATACAATATTGAATACTGATAATAGAGTTTGTAATAAGTGTGATGAAATTTCTCATTTGGGAAATCAATATCCAAATATTATTGACAACTTTGAGCAAATTTTTTCACCAGAAACCGCATATCAAATGACATCTATTTTAGAAGGGGTTGTTCAAAGAGGAACTGGTAAAGGCTTGAGAGATCTTAATTTGGATTTAGCAGGAAAAACCGGCACAACAAATAAAAATACTGATACATGGTTTATAGGTTTTACATCTAAATTGCTTGTTGGTGTATATGTTGGTCATGATAATCCAAAATCTCTTGGAAAAAGAGAGACAGGAGCAAAAACTGCAATGCCGATCTTTAAAAATTTTATAAAGAATTCAACTAAAAAGAAAGATGCCAGACCATTTAAAGTTGCAAATGATGTTATAATGATGGTTGTTGATTCTGAGACAGGAGAGAAAGCATCTTTTGGAACAAAAAAAACAATTATCGAAGTCTTCAAAAAAAAGGATATTAATAAGGAAGATTTAATAAAATCAAAAATAAATAATAGATTAAAAAATAATAATGTATTAAGGTTCTATTAATGCAAAATGAATTTTCAAATAACAAAGCTGAAATAGAAAAGACATGCCAAAGAATACAGGAGTATCTTTGAAAAGCATAAAGTTATATCTAATTTAGATAAAATAAATCAAAAAATACTTGAGCCAGATTTTTGGAATAATAAGTCTGAAGCTCAAAAAATTTTTAAAAAAAAAAAATTTTTAGAGGAACTAGTTAATACTCACAAAAAATCAATCACCGAAGTAAAAGATTTAGCTGATTTATTTAAATTAGCTAACGAGGAAAACAATCAATCAATGTTAAAAGATATAATTCAAAATATTGAAAATTTAAAAATAATTACAAAAAAAAATGAGATTAAATGCTTTCTTTCAAATGAAAGCGATATTTTAGATTGTTATATGGAAATACATGCAGGAGCAGGGGGAACCGAAAGTCAAGATTGGGCAGAAATGTTAAAAAGAATGTATTTTAAGTGGGCTCAAAACAAGGGATTTAAAACAGGATTGATCAGTGAACATAAAGGAGATGAAGCTGGGCTAAAATCTACTGTATTTAAGATAGAAGGAGAATATTTATATGGATGGTTAAAGTCGGAGTCTGGAATTCACCGACTTGTGAGAGTATCTCCTTTTGACTCTGGTGCTAGAAGACACACTAGTTTTGCAAGTGTCTGGGTGTATCCAATAGTCGATGACACTATAGAAATTGATATTAAAGAGAAAGATTTGAGAGTTGA
This sequence comes from uncultured Pelagibacteraceae bacterium, assembly GCA_902628635.1. Taxonomy (GTDB): domain Bacteria; phylum Pseudomonadota; class Alphaproteobacteria; order Pelagibacterales; family Pelagibacteraceae; genus Pelagibacter. The sequence continues at coordinate 104,100 of CACONQ010000002.1, forward strand.
TACATATAGATCAAGCGGTGCAGGTGGACAACATGTAAACACAACCGACAGCGCAGTAAGAATAACTCATTTGCCGACAAAAATTGTGGTTCAGTGTCAAAACGAACGTTCACAACATAAAAATAAAGAAACATGCATGAAAATGTTAAAAGCACGACTCTATGATTACGAATCAAAAAAAAAACAAAAAGAAGTAGAAAGTAATGAGAGTACTAAAACCGAAATTGGTTGGGGTCATCAAATACGCTCATATGTTTTGCAACCCTATAGATTAGTTAAAGATAATAGAACAAATTTTGAAAGCTCTGACCCTGAAAAAGTTCTTAATGGGGAAATTGATAATTTTTTAGAAAGCTCGTTATTTAGTTAAAATGATGAAAATATTAAAAATATTTTTTGTATCGTTAATTTTAATTTTTTTTGTTTCATTAACATATTTAAGTATTTTTGGGATAGAAACCAATAGATTTAATAAACTTATTTCTGATAAAATTAGAAATATCCATCCAGAAATTGATGTAAAACTAAAAAAAATAAAACTTACAATCGAGCTATTTGACTTAAAAGTTTTAATAGTTACAAAAAATCCAGTAATTGAAATATCTAATAAAAAATTAAATCTAAAAAAAGTTTCTACAGCATACAACATTAAATCTTTTTTTAAGAAAGATTTTGGAATTACAAATTTAAATTTTACAACAGATTATAATGAAGTAAAAAATATTATTAAATTTGCAAGAGCTTTTAAAGATAGCCCACAATTATTAATAATTGATAAAGTTTCAAAAAGCGGAAAGTTAAATATCAATGCTAGATTTAAAATAAATCAAAAAGGACAAATAGAAAATAATTATTCTATTACCGGAGAAGTAAAAGATTATTCCTTGAAACTTTTCAATAATGATGAAATTAAAAAAATTAATTTTAAGTTTAAATATCAAGAAAAAAATACTAGTCTTACTGATATTAATTTAGATTATAAAAATCTAGCGATTTCTTCAAATGATCTACAATTAATAAAAATAAATAATATTTATAAAATTAGTGGTAATATAAAAAATTCAAAATCTAAGATTGATCAAGAATTATACTCTAACTATATTAAAAATATAAACTTTAAAAATCTAATTTTATCTTCTGACAGTAATTTTTCGTTTGATGTCGATAAAAAATTAAAATTTAAAAATTTTAATCTTAAATCAAATATCGATATAGAGAGCGCTGAATATGATACAAATAATAAAATATTTAAAGAAATTTTGCCCAATTTAAAAAACAAAATTGATATAAAAAAAAATAAAATTTATTTAGAGTATGGAAATGGTTTTAAGATATCTGGTAGAGGTGAAATATTTATTTCTGAAAAAAAAGAAAATATTGAATATGAAATAGAAAATTTTAAAAATAGATCAAAGTTTGATCTAAATCTTTCGCTAAATCAAAATCCTTTAAAATTTAGTTTACTTAACTTTTATAAAAACGAAGATGTTAAATGTCAGTTAAATATAAAGCTTAATAAAAATAAACAAAATATTATAATTGACAATTTATCAATAACTTCAGAGAAAAATAAATTTAATGTGAATAATTTAAAAATCAATAACGAAAATAAAATTTCTGATTTCAAAAGTATTAAACTTAAATATAAAGATAAAGATAAAATTAAAAATGAATTAATTATTACAAAGAATAAAAAAACTTATTTAGTAGAGGGAAATAATTTTTCTCTTAATTCAATCATAAATGATACTTTAACTGGAGATAAAAAAAAAAATGTAGAATTCTTTGATAATCAAACAAGGCATTTTAAAGTTAAATTTGATCAAAATAATATTGATAAAGATCATGTTATTAACGATCTTTCAGGAGAAATTGTTCTTAAAGGAAGCAAAATAAACGCACTTAATCTAAATTCAAAATTTAAAAAAAATCAAAAAGTATCACTTTCAATTTTAACCAAAAACAATGAGCAAGTGACCACTTTTTATTCCGACCTTGCAAAACCTTTCGTTAAAAAGTTTAACTTTATTAAAGGTTTTGAGGAGGGAAAAATTAATTTCTCATCCTCAAAAATTAATAATACATCCAGTTCACAATTAAATATTTACGACTTTAAATTAAAAGAGTTACCAGCGTTAACAAAACTTCTTACATTGGCGTCTCTTCAAGGAATAGCAGATATATTAACTGGAGAGGGTGTAAGATTTAATGAGTTTGAAATGATTTTTACTAACAAAGATGATAAAATGACAATAGATGAAATCTATTCCATTGGTCCTGCAATATCTATTCTCATGGAGGGATATGTTGAAAAAAATAAATTAGTTAGTTTAAAAGGAACACTAGTACCAGCAACAACAATTAATAAATTTGTTTCCTCAATCCCTATATTAGGAAATATTTTAGTGGGTAAGAAAACAGGGGAGGGAGTTTTTGGGGTAAGTTTTAAAATTAAAGGGCCTCCGAAAAATTTAAAGACTACAGTAAATCCGATTAAAACATTAACCCCAAGATTTATAACAAGAACTTTAGAAAAAATTAAAAATACTAATTAGTAAATTTTAAGAGAACATGCTTTTTTTTACCGTGAGATAATTTAAAGTAATTTTTATTATCTAATTGATCCTTTGAAACAATTAATTTTTCATCATTAATTGTTATATTATTTAATTTTAAACCTTTATTTTGAATTGCTCTTCTAATATCACTTTTAGATATAAATAAATCTGTAAAATTAACTAAATCGATTATATTTATTCCGTCCTCAATCAATTTTATTTTTATCTCAACAGATTGAAGATCATCACCAATAGAACCTTTTTCAAAAATATTTTTTGCAGTTTTTTGTGCTCTCAAAGCAGCATCTTTTCCATGGAGCATTTTAGTTGCTTCATTAGCAAGTATAATTTTAAGAGAATTTATATCATTATTAGATATTTTATTTATTTCTTTTAAATCAAGGTCAGTAAACATTTTTAGAAATTTAATTACATCTCGGTCATCAGTATTTCTCCAAAATTGCCAATAATCAAACGGAGAAAGTAGTTTTTTATCTAACCAAATTGCACCCTTTTCTGTTTTCCCCATTTTTGCACCTGATGCTAAGGTTATTAGTGGAGTTGTTAAACCATAAACAGATTTGCTAGAATGTCTTTTTATAAGATCAACCCCATTTATAATATTACCCCATTGATCTGAACCACCAATCTGTAAGATACATTTTTTTGTTTTGCTTAACTCCAAAAAATCGTAAGCCTGTAAAATCATATAATTAAATTCCATGTAACTTAATGATTGTTCTCTATCCAATCTTAATTTAACACTATCAAAACTTAACATTTTATTTATCGTAAAATGTTTACCAATATCTCTTAAAAATCTAATATAATTTAATTTACCTAACCACTTAAAATTATTTACAAAAATAGGTTTAGTTTTTGGATTTTTAGTCTTTAGAAAAATTTTGAAAACATTTTGTATATTTTTTATATTTTTTTCTATTTCTTTTTCAGATAAGATTTTCCTAGTTTCTTCTTTACCAGAAGGATCACCAATTCTAGTTGTCCCTCCACCAAGTAAAACTATAGGCTGATGACCAAATTTTTGTAATAAACGTAAACACATTATTTGTAGAAGACTTCCAACATGCAAGCTTTGAGCTGTACAGTCAAAACCAATATAAGCTTTAATTTTCGAGCTTCCCATAATATTTTCAAGCTCAATTTCGTTTGTGCACTGATTGTAATATTCTCTCTCTTTGAATTCTTTTAAGAATGAATTTTCCATATTTTTAAAAATGTGTAGAATCAATATACTTTATTAAAATTAATTTAAAATACCAATGAAAGAAACTTATTTTGGACTTGGTTTAATGAGTGGAACCTCAATGGATGGAGTAGACGCATCCATAATTTCATCCAATGGAAAAGATCAATATGAACCAATTTATGATGAATTTTTTGAGTATGATGAAGATACACGTGAAAATTTGTATTCTTGTAGGGATAAAATATTAACTAAAGAGGACATTACTAAATTTAAAAGTGAGTTGGTAAAGTTAGAAAAAAAAATTACTTTATTTCACGCTAAAATATCAAATAAAATTATTTCAGAGAAAAAAATAAAAATTGATCTAATTGGCTTCCATGGTCAAACAATGTTTCATGATGGAGATAAAAGAATATCATTGCAAATAGGAGATGGCAGACTTTTATCGCAAATTACAAAGAAAAAGGTAATTTATGATTTTAGAAAAAACGATTTGATGAATGGTGGTCAGGGTGCTCCTCTGACACCCATATTCCATAAACTTTTATTTAAACTAACAAAAAAAAACTCTGCTACGTTCTTAAACATTGGAGGAATATCAAATGAGACATTTATTAATAATGATGGAAAGATTTTTGCTAAAGATGTTGGTCCAGGAAATTGTTTAATAGATAAATGGATAAAAAAAAATACTAATAAATTGTTTGATTTAGATGGGAAAATTGCAGAGTCAGGAAAAATTGACCATATAATTTTAGAAAATGCTTTAGATTTTTTTTTAAATAGCAAGATTAGCAATAAAAAATCATTTGATATTTTAGATTTTGATTATTCATTTGTTAGAGGATTATCATTAAATGATGGAGCGGCTACATTAGCAGAATTTACTGCTGAAATAATTTCAAAAAATATTTCAAATAATAATATTTATGTATCTGGTGGTGGAAGAAAGAATAAATTTTTAATTAAAAAAATAGAAAAAAAAATTAATAAAAAAATAAATATGATTGATAATTTAGATTTAAATGGTGACTTTGTTGAGTCACAAGCTTTCGCATTCTTGGGGATTAGATCACTTCTTAATTTACCAATTTCGTTTCCTGAAACGACCGGATGTAAAGAACCAAGTTCAGGTGGGGTGTCAGTTTCAAATTTTTAGAATACAGTAGTTTCTTTTTTTATGTACTTTTCTAAAGTACTAATTAAGTTTCTTTCAGACTTGGAGAAAAAATGATTAGCATCTGGCACAGATTGAAATTCAACTTTTATACCTTTCTGAGCACTTAATCTTTTATTTAATTCTTCAATAAACTCAATTGGAACTAGTTCATCTTTTTTACCATACGTCATCAATCCTGACGTTGGACAAGGCGATAAGAACGAAAAATCATAAACATTTGGTTGCGGTGATATTGCAATAAATCTATTTATTTCTGGTCTTCTCATAAGAAGTTGCATTGCAATTAAAGAGCCAAATGAAAAACCTGATACCCAGCACTGTGAATTATCTAAATTTTCTCTCTCGAGCCAATCCAATGCAGCTGCTGCATCTGCAAGCTCTCCTTGACCATTATCAAATTCTCCATCACTTCTTCCAACGCCTCTAAAATTAAATCTACATACTGAAAAATTATTTTCTTTAAAAATATTAAAAGTTTCTACTACCACTTTGTTATTCATTGTTCCGCCATATTGAGGATGTGGTTGAAGTACAAGTGCAATTGGTGAGGTATTTTTTTTACTTTTAAAATATTTAGCTTCTAATCTTCCAGCTGGACCAGGTATAAAGATTTCGTCAATTTTATTTTCCATAAGTGTTAATGATAATTATTCTCACAAAAAAACTTTATATAACAATCATGGGACGATTTGCGAGTCTTTTTAATTTTTTGTTAAACTTGACTATTTTAGTCGGGTATATATATAAGTCGCATAAAACAACACTTATGAAGCTAAATACAAAATCTAGATATGCTGTAATGGCATTAGCAGATCTTGCGAAATTTTCATCTCAAAATCCAGTGAGCTTGAGAGATATTTCATTGAGACAAAATATTTCAATTCTTTATTTAGAACAAATTTTTTTAAAATTAAAAAAAAATAACGTAGTTAGAAGTGTTAGAGGAATTAAAGGTGGATATGTTTTAAATAAAAATCCACAAGATATTAAAATTGCTGAAATATTTTTAGCATTAGATGAGAAAGTTAAAACAATGGCTTGTAAGAAAGATGTTAAAAAAAGTTGCACTGGAAAGTCTGTAAAATGCATTACTCATAATTTATGGGATGAACTAGACTTTCATATAAACTCTTTTTTTGAAAACAAAAAATTAAGTGATTTGATTAATAAACAGCAAAGTAGAACATAATGAGAGAAAAAGAATTAGAAAAAATTAAAGATTATAAATATGGCTTTTCAACTGATATTGAAAATTATAAAGCCCCAAAAGGATTAAATGAGGATGTGATTAAATTTATTTCAAATATCAAAAAAGAGCCCAAGTGGCTTCTTGATTGGAGGTTGAAAGCATTTGAAAGATTGAAAGTTTTAAAAGAACCTAATTGGCAAAAGCCTAAATATCCTAAGATTGATTACCAAGATCTTTACTATTATTCTGCACCAAAAAGTTTTAAAGAAAAACCAAAAAGTTTAGATGAATTAGATCCAAAATTACTTGAAACTTATAAGAAACTTGGAATTCCATTACAGGAACAAAAAAGGTTAAATGGTATTGCTGTAGATGCAGTATTTGACTCTGTATCCGTAGCAACAACGTTCAAAGAAACTCTGACAGAAAAAGGAATAATTTTTTGTTCGATTTCAGAAGCTGTTCAAAAACATCCTGAGTTAGTAAAAAAATATCTAGGCACAGTTATACCATTAACTGATCATTTTTTTGCTACACTAAATTCAGCTGTTTTTACTGATGGCTCGTTTGTATATATTCCACCTGGAGTTAGATGTCCGATGGAGCTTTCAACATATTTTAGAATAAATGCATCTGATACAGGACAGTTTGAAAGAACTTTGATTATAGCAGATAAAGGAAGCTATGTAAGTTATCTGGAAGGATGTACTGCGCCTATGAGAGATGAAAATCAACTACACGCAGCAAATGTTGAACTTGTAGCTTTAGATGATGCTGAGATAAAATATTCAACCGTTCAGAATTGGTATCCAGGTGATAAAGATGGAAAAGGAGGGATTTATAACTTCGTAACTAAAAGAGGTCTTTGTAAAGGAAAAAATTCAAAAATATCATGGACACAAGTTGAGACAGGTTCTGCAATAACTTGGAAATATCCTAGCTGTATACTCCGCGGAGATAATTCAATAGGTGAGTTTTATTCAATAGCAATTACAAATAATCATCAAAAGGCTGATACTGGGACTAAAATGATTCATATTGGTAAAAATACTAAAAGCAAGATTATTTCAAAAGGTATAAGTGCTGGAAAATCTGATATGACATATAGAGGATTGGTTGACATATCTAACAAGGCAACTAACTCAAGTAACTATACTCAATGTGACTCTCTTTTGATGGGAAACAAATGTGGCGCTCACACTATTCCATATATAAAAAATAAAAACTCAGACTCGACTATAGCTCACGAAGCAACCACATCTAAAATTAGTGAGGAGCAACTTCATTATTGTCAACAAAGAGGTTTAAACCCGGAAGAGGCAGTTGGATTAATAGTTAATGGATTTTGCAAGGAAGTTCTGCAGCAGTTGCCTATGGAGTTTGCTGTTGAAGCACAGAAATTAGTAGGAATAAGTTTAGAGGGAAGTGTAGGATAAAAGGGTAATAGGGTAATGCTGAAAATAAACAATTTAAAAGCTGATATAGACAACAAATCCATTTTAAATGGTTTTAATTTGGAGATAAAGCCTGGGGAAGTTCACGCGATTATGGGTCCTAACGGATCAGGTAAAAGTACTTTGTCAAATATTCTATCAGGAAAAAAAGGATACGAAGTTTCTGGTGAGGTTTTATTCGAAAATAAAAATTTATTTGATTTAGAAACGGAGGAAAGAGCACACAAAGGTATTTTTTTAGCGTTTCAATATCCATTGGAGATACCCGGTGTAAATACAAATACATTTTTAAAAACATCTCTAAATGCAATTAAAAAAGCAAGAGGAGAAAAAGAACTAGATGCAATTGAATTTTTAAATTTGGTTAAACAAAAATCGAAAGAGTTAAAATTTGATGAGGAAAAACTGAATAGACAATTAAATGTTGGATTTTCAGGTGGAGAGAAAAAGAAAAATGAAATTTTACAAATGTCTATTTTAAACCCCAAATTATCAATCCTTGATGAAACCGACTCAGGGCTCGACATTGATGCATTAAAAATTGTTGCTGATGGAGTAAATTCATTAAGAAAAAAAAATAATTCATTTTTAATTATTACCCATTATCAAAGATTATTAGATTATATTAAACCAGACTTTGTTCACGTTTTAATCAATGGAAGAATAATTAAATCCGGAGGTCCAGAATTAGCTTTAGAGTTAGAGAAGAAAGGTTACGAAAATTTTAATTAAATGGAAAATAGAATTAAAGCAGATTTTGAAAAAACTTTTAAAGACAGTCTATCTGATCATGAGTTAGCTGTTAGGGAACAAAGCCTTAAAAGCTTTATTGATGACGGTTTTCCAAGTCGAAGATTAGAAAATTGGAAATTCTCTGATCTTAGCCAAATAATCATTAACAACATTGGGGAATTAAATTTTTATAACAATTTTCCAAAAAATAAAAATATTGATAATTTAGCTTTAATTGAAAAATTTGATCATAATAAGATTATTTTTTTAAATGGAGAAGTTGAAAATATAGATTTTAGACACGAGGATAAAGATCAAATTACTATTTCAGACGATTATAAAAAAGAAATTAAATTTGAAAATAATTCTTTGCTTAAATTAAATAAAGCATTTAATAATAATAATTATTTAATAACAATTAAAAGAAATTATAATCTAAATAAACCATTAGTAATTTACCACTTACTTAGTGATGAAGTTAAGTCGACAAGTATTAATTTACAATTAAATTTTTTATTAGAAAAAAATAGCTCTTTAAGAATAGTAGATATATTTAACAATAATTCACAAAAAAATTTGATTAACATATTTTATAATTTTGACCTAAAACAAGATGCAATTTTGAAAAATTATAAAATTGATAATAATAAAAACAATAATATTCAGTATTCTTTTAACAATATTGAGCAAGACGCAAATAGCGTTTCAGAAACATTTATACTATCTAGCGGTTCAAAATTTTTCAAAAACGAAATTAATTGTAATTTAAAAGAAAAATTTTCCTCAGCATTCGTTAATGGAGTATTTTCTCTTTCTAATGAAAATCAGCATGAAATAAAATCTAAGATTAATCACCTAAATGAAAATACAAAAAGTTATCAATTGATTAAAGGGGTTATTAATGATCAATCTAAAGCTGTATACCAAGGAAAGATCTATGTTGACTCAATTGCACAAAAAACAGATGGATATCAACTAAGTAAAGCTATACTGCTAAATGATAAAACAGAATTTAACGCAAAACCAGAATTAGAAATTTATGCAGATGATGTTAAATGTTCTCATGGCTCTGCTTCAGGCAATTTAAACGAAAATTCAATATTCTATTTAAGATCAAGGGGTTTGAGCTACCAAGAAGCTAAAAATCTTTTGATAAAAGGTTTTCTCTTAGATGTTATTGAAAAGATAACTGATGATGAAATTAAAAATTTTATTAAATATATAATGGGATTTACTGAATGAATATAGATAATATTAAAAAACAATTCCCAATTTTTAACAACAAAGTTCAAAATAATGACTTGGTGTATTTAGATAGTGCAAATTCTTCTCAAAAACCACAAGTTGTTGTTGATAGAATATATGATTTTTATACGAAAGAATTTTCAAATGTTGGGAGAAGTGTTCACTATCTAGCTGTGGCAGCAACAAATTTATATGAAAATACAAGGGTTTTGGTTCAGAAGTATATAAACGCACATGACCCCAATGAAATTGTTTTTACAAAAGGAGCTACAGAGGCAATAAATTTAGTCGCAAATACTTTTGGTCAAAAATTTTTAAAAGAGGGTGATGAAATTTTATTAACTGAACTTGAACATCATTCAAATTATGTTCCGTGGCATTATCTAAGAAGATCAAAAGGTGTAAAGATTAAATTTGCTGAGTTTAATGCAGATGGAGAGGTAACTCTTGAAAGTATAGAAAAAAATATTACACCAAAGACAAAAATGATTGCCATTACACATCTTTCAAATGTTACAGGTGCAATATTACCAATTAAAGAAATTACGAAGTTAGCGCATTCAAAGAATATTCCAGTTCTTGTTGATGGTTGTCAGGGAGCGCCTCATTTAAAATTAAATATGCAAGATATTGGATGTGATTTTTATGCTATCTCATGTCACAAGATGTATGGCCCAACCGGTCTTGGTATACTTTATGCAAAAAAGAAATGGTTAGAGGTTCTACCCCCATACCAAGGAGGAGGAGGAATGATAAGAGAAGTTAAAAAAGAGGGAATTACTTTTGGAGATTTGCCTAATAAATATGAAGCAGGTACGATGGCTACAGCTCAAGTAATAGCCTTTGGTGAGTCAATTAAATTTTTAAATAAAATAGGAATTGATAATATTGAAAAGCATGAAAGTGAACTTACAAGATACGGAGAGGAAATTTTAAGAAAAAATAATTCTGTTAAATTAATTGGAAATCCTAAAAATAAAGGTTCAGTTTTATCTTTCACATTAGACGGTGTTCATGCGCATGATATAGCAACAATACTAGATGAAGATGGTGTTGCAATTAGAGCAGGACATCATTGTTGTCAAATTCTACATGACAAATTAGGTTTATCTGCAACTGCAAGAGCATCACTTGGAGTTTATAATACAAAAGATGATATTGATAAATTAAATGAGTCTTTAAATAAATGTAAAAAAATTTTTGGAGGATAATGAATTTAAAAGAATTATATCAAGAGATTATTTTAGACCACGGTAAAAATCCAAGAAATTTAAAAAAATCAGATAATTTTAACAAAGACGCCAAAGGACATAATCCTTTATGTGGTGATAAAGTTCACATTTATTTAAAGGTAGATGAAAAAAATAAAATATCAGATATTGCATTTGAAGGAAGTGGATGCGCAATATCCATGGCTTCAGCATCAATTATGACTGATCTAATGAAAGAAAAAAATGAAAACGAAGTAAAAGAATTAGTGGAAGACTTTTTAGAAATGATTAAACAAAATCCAGAGTTAAAGTCTAAAATTCTAGGTGAAAATGAAAAGACGAAGTTGATGTCTTTGTCAGGTGTTAAAAAATATCCAATGAGAGTAAAATGTGCAACAATGGCTTGGCATACATTGACAGCTGCCATGAAAAATTCAAATGAAAAAGCTAATTCTAAAAATTAAATTAAGATGGAACTTAAAGAAAAAATAATTACTGAAATTAAAAAGATCTATGATCCAGAAATCCCTGTAAATATTTATGAGTTGGGATTAATTTACGATATAAAGATTGAAAATGAAAATTTAGTAATTGTTAAAATGACATTAACTACACCAAACTGTCCTGTTGCTGAAAGTTTGCCAAAAGAAGTTAAAGATAGTATTATGGAATTACCCGAGGTAAAAGATGTAGATCTTCAACTGGTTTGGGATCCACCCTGGGATAAAACAATGATGTCAGAGGCTGCAAAATTAGAATTAAACTTATGAAGCAAATAATTAAATTAAGTGACAAGGCTGCACTAAAAATAAAAGAGGTTCTATCTCAAGATAAAAACTCTTTAGGTGTGAGAATTGGTGTTAAAAGTGGGGGATGCGCAGGTATGGAGTATGTCATGGAATATGCAAAAGAGACAAAACCTGAAGATGAATTAATAGAGGAAAAAGGTGTTAAAGTATTTGTTGATCCAGGAGCAGTAATGTATCTTTTAGGAACTGAAATGGATTATAAAGAAGAGGAATTTTCCTCATCATTTGTCTTCAAAAACCCCAATGAAACTGAGCGTTGTGGTTGTGGAGAGTCCTTTAAAGTATAGTCCCATTCTGAACATAGCAGTATTGCATAAAATGCATAGATCAGCTATATTGTTCTTATGAATCTTTTTGAGTTTAGAAATTTGTTAAAATCAGAGGACAGAAAAGAAAAGAGAAAAAGTTTCTTAAGGTCTCTTATAAAATCTGTAGACTCTGGAGCAAATGGAACACAAGATTATGTTGTTAAAAAAGGGCCTGGCAAAGACAAAGTTGCTTCAACTAGGCAATAATATTTAACAACTATAATACATATCGAATTCAATAGGGTGTGGTGTGTGTTCAAAATTATGTATTTCCTCAAATTTTAAGGCTATATAAGCGTCTATTTGGTCATCCGTAAATACATTACCTTGTTTTAAGAAATCTCTGTCTTTATCAAGACTTTCCATTGCTTCTCTTAATGATCCACATACTGTAGGAATTTTTTTAACTTCATCTTCCGATAATGCATACAAATCTTTATCAAAGGATTTTCCTGGATCAATTTTATTTTTAATTCCATCAAGGCCTGCCATTAACATTGATGCGAAAGTTAAATATGGATTTCCCGCAGCATCACCAAATCTAATTTCACATCGTGCTGCTTTTTTACTTAATGTAATTGGAATTCGACAAGATGCAGATCTATTTCTTGCAGAGTATGCTAAAAGAACAGGCGCTTCAAAACCAGGTATCAATCTTTTATAACTATTTGTTGTAGCATTGGCAAAAGCATTTAGAGCTTTAGCATGTTTTAAAATTCCACCAATATAATGTAATGCTGTATCTGATAAACCAGCGTATTTATCACCAGAGAATAATGCAGTATCACCTTTCCAAATTGATTGGTGTACATGCATACCTGAACCATTATCACCTTTTACAGGCTTTGGCATGAAAGTTGCAGTTTTGCCAAAAGAGTGTGAAACCATATGAACAGCATATTTATAAAGTTGTAAATTATCTGCTTGATCAACTAAAGTACCAAAATACATACCAAGCTCATGTTGACTTGGAGCAACTTCATGATGATGTTTTTCAACTTTAATACCCATATCCTTCATTGCTTTTAAATACTCACTTCTCATATCTTGTGCGCTATCAACTGGTGGTACAGGAAAATATCCGCCCTTTACTCCTGGTCTATGGCCCATGTTACCATTTTCATATTTCCTTCCACTATTATAAGGACCTTCTGTGCTATCAATTTTAAATCCTGTTTCATTCATGTCATTTTTAAATCTCACATCATCAAATACAAAAAATTCTGCTTCAGGTCCAAAATATGCTTTATCCCCAATACCCGATGTTTTTAAATATGCCTCAGCTTTTTTTGCAGTACCTCTTGGATCTCTTTCGTATGGATCTTTTTTAATAGCATCCAATACATCGCAAAATATATTTAGCGTGTTGTGAGAAGTAAAAGGATCTACAACTGTTCTAGTTAAATCTGGCTTTAAAATCATATCAGATTCATTAATTGCCTTCCAACCAGCTATAGATGAACCATCAAAGAAAATTCCCTCATTAAGCATTTCATTGTCCACCATATTACCGTCCATAGTGACATGTTGCAATTTTCCACGTGGATCTGTAAATCTTAAATCTACGTATTCAATCTCTTTATCTTTAATAGTTTTTAATACATCATTTGCACTCATAAACCTCTCCAGTTACCCGTGGTTAATATCAAAAAATAGTGCAATAATATCGCCTATATAATTAATATCTCCTATGCAAATAGTGCATATATAGAATATTAGTTATATAGATAAAGCAATCAATTTTTAGTTGTATGGAAAATTTGTTAAATAAGGAAGCTGTCAAAAGAGTGATACAGGCATTAGAAAATTTCAATAAATCTTATCGTGTTCAAATATTAGATCAATCTGCAAGGACTGCATTAGATGCATCAAAAGCTTTACAATGTGAAGTGGGAGCTATTGTTAAAAGTCTTTTAATTAGGACAGAGGACACATTTATACTTTGTCTAATTTCTGGTGATAAACGCTGTTCCTTAAATAAACTAAAAAAAATTACTGGCAAAAAGGATGTTTGTATGGCTAATGCTGAATCTGTAAAAACACAGACAGGCTTTACAATTGGCGGAGTTTCTCCAATTGGTTTAAGGAATAAGATTGAAATTATGATTGATAACCAACTTAATAGATTTAATGATATTTATGCAGCTGCTGGTCACCCTAATGCAATTTTTAAAATTGATTTAGAAAATTTATTGAAAATTACTAATGGAAAAATTATGGAGATTTCCGAATGAAACATCCAACATTAACAGATTATACTTTGCTTGTTATCTTGGCTTTAATTTGGGCTTCGGCTTTTTTTAACATAAAAATATCAACGTACTCATTTGGACCTGTAACAATTGCTTTTCTAAGAGTTTTACTTGGATCAATACCTGTTCTTTTACTTTGCTATTATAAAAAAATTAAAATTGAGGCTTTCTCAAAGGATTGGCCTTGGTTTGCCTCTATAGGTTTCATAAATTTAGTTGTACCCTTTTTTTTAATAGCTTATGGAGTTAAATCTGTTCAAAGTAATCTAGCAGCAATTCTTATGTCGACTACACCTTTGAGCTCAACAATACTTGGACATTTTTTTACAAAAAACGAGAAATTTAATTTAATAAAAACAATAGGAGTACTTATTGGTTTTTTTGGAATAGTTTATTTATTTTCAGATAATATTGTAATTAATGAAAATAATTTTATTTCAGCATTACTGATATTATTTGGTTCAACTTGTTATGTAATTGGTGGAGTTTTAACTTTAAAAATAAGTAAAAAAAGAAACGAAAACGTTACAGGGTCAATTCTAATTTGGGCAACAATTATACTTTTACCAATTGTAAGTTTTTTAGAGCAACCTTGGAATTATACGCCAAGACTTGACTCGACAATATCAGTGATTTATTTAGGAGTAGTATCAACGGGCATTGCTTGGTTATTACGATTTAGAATATTAAAACAAAATGGATTAATATTTCAGTCACAAGTAGCTTATTTAATACCAATTTTTGGTGTTATTTTAAGTTATATTTTTTTAAAAGAAGTTATTACCACAAAAGTACTTATTTCTTTATTAGCGATAATTATCGGAATTTATTTTGTAAAAAAAGGTGATCAAAAGAAGCTTATTTAAGCTTTGATAATGCAGCTATATGTGAGGAATTTGTTTCGCAACAACCACCAAAAATTGTTGCTCCCTTGTCTTTAAGTCTCTTTGAAAAATTGTAAAAAATTTCACCAGTCACCTCCCTTCTAGAACCCATAATTTCATTTGGATTTTTTCCAATTTCATTAGGTTTAGAATGATTAAATTTATGTACTGGCAAAGGTTCTTGCTCTTTCCATAGGTTGGCTTTAAACCCAAATGGTAAATCAAAAGATTTAAGTTTATCGATATGTTCTTCAATAATTTCTAATGAAATACATGCCGCAATTATTCCAAGCCAATTATGTTTTTTATATTTTTTTAAAACCTCAGATATATCTTCACCTGTTGGAAGTTTTCCATTTTTTTTAAAGTGTAATCCTACTAAAACTGGCTTATTGAATTTTTCAATTATATCTAGAGCAATTTCAACTTCCCAGCTACTAGAAAAAACATCTAAATAGAAAAAATCTATGTATGGATTTATTAACTGAGATTGCTCTTTAAAATTTTTTTCAATGATAGTTTTATCTCTTTCATCCGGAACATAAGTACCATTTTGCGGAGGTAAGCCGCCGGCAATCAAAACATTTTTTTTCGAAATGTCTCTAGCTTTTACAGCCAACTCACCAGCTTTTTTATTTATATATTCAAAAGTATTTTCCACTTTGTTTTGTTCAAGCCTAACCTTTCTTGCGCTAAAGTTATTAGTTACAATTACATCAGCTCCAGCATCAATAAATGATCGATGAGTATCGACAATTAAACCGTGATTTTCCTCATTTATTAGAGCGCTTGCAGACCAAAGAGTTCCTTTTGAAATTAGACCTCTTGCAAGCAACTCTTGCCCCATACCTCCATCAAGAATTTTTATAGTTTTAAAAAAGTCAGTTTTCATCGCTCCTAAGCATACATTGAAACTTCAATTATAGGTAGAATAAATATTAAATTACATACATCATGTAGTAGATTTAAAAAATAATATTAATATTTTCAATCGCAGGTTTTTCTGTGGTTTCACGTGAAATTAATATAGGTATAATTAATGATAAAGCTGTTTCCAATAATATTTATATTACTTTGGTCTTCTGCATTTATAACTACAAAACCTATTATAGACTATAGTGATCCTTTTGCTGCTTTAGCATTTAGATTTTTTTTTGTTTCAATAGGCTTTTTTATTTTTTCTATTTTTGCAAACAACACTTTAAAATCTTCAAATAAAAATGTTATTCAATCAATTTTAAGCGGAGTTCTTTTTCACGGATTTTACTTGGGAGGAGTTTTTTATTCAATTTCAATTGGAATGCCCACAGGTATCACAGCATTAATTGTAACTTTACAACCAGTTTTAACAAATATCTTAGCAGGCCCGTTGCTTAATGAAAAAATAACAAAACCCCAATGGATCGGTATGATATTGGGATTTGCTGGGGCAAGTCTTGTACTTGGTTTAGATATTGGTAATAACTTACCTTTAAATGGTGTTTTAGCCGCTTTTATAAGTCTTTTTGCAATTACATTTTCAACACTTTGGCAAAAAAAATTAAGTAATAATTTGCCACTTTCTTCAAGCAATATGTATCAAGCAATAGGGGGGTGCTTATTTCATATTTTAGTTATTATGTTTTTCGCAAAACCTGAAATCTCTTTTACCCCAACTTTTATATTGGCAATGTCGCATCAAATTTTATTAGTATCTTTTGGTGCTTTTACTATCCTAATGTATTTAATAAAAAATAACTCAGCTAGTAAAACTGTTTCTGTTTTTTTTCTAATACCACCAACTTCAGCGATTATTGCATGGATATTTCTAAATGAAACGCTTAATTCAATCGATATATTTGGTTTTTTTGTTGCAACTGTAGGAGTTTACATAGCAACAAGAAAAGAAAAAATTTAAATTTATTTTTTAAGTTTAGATGAAAACATCAGATTTTCAGCATTAAAGTTATTTTTATTTTTGCTTATAAAATCTTCCATTAGTTTAATTTTATCTTCCTCAAATTCAGATACTTTTCTTTGGCCTAAATCAACATATAAAGATAAAATTTCAATAGTGGATGCCAAATATTTTTGCTCACTGTGAACCATCTCTAACTTATATTGTAATCTTTTTTTATCGTGATCAAAATAGAGTAGATTTACATCAACTTGGTCACCTTCTTTCACCTCTTGATTATACGTGATATGAGATTCAACAACCATTGTGCTTTTCTTTGTACTCTTTGCTGAAGCTTCACCCATGTTAAATGATGTCATTAATTTTTCTGCACCGTAAAGGTCAAAAATTAAAACATAGTAAGCCACATTCATGTGATTGTTATAATCTGTCCAATCTTTTAAAATTTTTTGCGAAGTTAAATGAATTGCCATATTTAAAAGAATTATTTTAGCATAAAACTTAGACTTTTTGATATTATAATTTTTCAACTTCAAATTGAAAATTATTTAACTCATTTACAAGGTTCATAAAAAGGTTTTTAATTTAACTTATATAAATGGTTAAAAAGACAAAAAAGAGGAACAAGAAATCTAAAAAGTCGATTAAAAAATCTAAATCAAAAAAAAAGACGACTAGAAAAATTTCTAAATCTTCAAAGCGAAAAAAAAGTCTTAAAACCAAATCAAAAAAGCGTAAAACAAATGGAGGAAAAATGAGCGCAGAAGCAATGAAAGTGTCTTCAGTTCTTGATACCTCTCATTTGAAGGTTAAATTTCCATTTAAGTCAAAATATGGAAACTACATTAATGGTAAGTTTGTAGAACCTAAATCTGGTAAGTATTTTGACAATACTTCACCTATTTCAAATGAGGTTATCTGTACTATTGCACGATCAAATGAGAAAGACGTAGATGCAGCACTAGATGCTGCTCACGCAGCTTTCCCTAGTTGGGGCAAAACTTCAATAACGGAAAGATCAAACATTCTTTTAAAAATTGCTGACGTGATTGAGAAAAATCTTAATGTGTTAGCAACTGCAGAATGTTTAGATAATGGTAAGCCAATTAGAGAATGTATGGCAGCTGATTTACCGCTGGTAATAGATCATTGGAGATATTTTGCTGGGGTAATCAGAGCAGAAGAGGGTTCAGTTGCTGAGATTAGTAACGGTGAATACTCTTATCACATTCCTGAGCCACTTGGAGTAGTCGGTCAAATTATACCGTGGAACTTTCCATTATTAATGGCAACTTGGAAACTTGCTCCAGCTTTAGCTGCAGGAAACTGTGTAGTGTTAAAACCTGCTGAGCAAACACCAGCATCAATAATGTTACTTATGGAATTAATTGGAGATTTATTACCTCCAGGAGTAGTTAATATTGTAAGTGGCTTTGGTTTAGAAGCTGGTAAACCACTAGCATCATCAAAAAGAATCAGAAAGATTGCTTTTACAGGTGAAACAACGACTGGTCGTTTAATAATGCAATATGCATCACAAAACTTAATACCAATCACGTTGGAGCTAGGTGGAAAATCTCCAAACATTTTCTTTGAAGACGTTATGGCGAAAGATGACGACTTTTTAGACAAATGTCTTGAGGGTTTTGCAATGTTTACGTTAAACCAAGGTGAGGTATGTACTTGCCCAAGCAGAGTGTTAATACAAGAGTCTATCTATGACAAATTCATAGAAAAAGCTATTGCTAGAACTAAAGCTGTTAAGCAAGATAATCCTTTAAAAATGGAAACTATGATCGGTGCACAAGCATCATTAGAGCAAATGGAGAAAATCAAATCTTATCTAGATTTAGGTAAGAAAGAAGGAGCCAAAGTTCTATGTGGTGGAAATGTTGCTAAGATCAATAGTGGTTTAGAAAAAGGTAACTATATCGAACCAACTATTTTCGAAGGTACAAACGACATGAGAATATTCCAAGAAGAAATTTTTGGTCCAGTTGTCTCAGTAACTAAATTCAAAGATGAAAAAGAAGCATTAGAAATTGCTAATGATACTCTTTATGGTTTAGGTGCAGGTGTATGGACAAGAAATGGAAATCTTGCGTTTAGAATGGGTAGAGAGATACAAGCTGGAAGAGTTTGGACAAACTGTTATCACGCGTATCCTGCTCATGCTGCTTTCGGCGGATATAAACAATCTGGTATCGGAAGAGAAACTCATAAAATGATGCTTAACCACTATAGACAGGTGAAAAATTTGCACGTGTCTTACAGTGAGAAAAAATTAGGCTTCTTTTAGAAACTAACTAATATATAATGGCCCGTGAGGAATCACGGGCCATATTTTTATGAAAGTTAAAGCAACAGACTCAGCACTAAAACTAATTGAGGAGCTTAAAGCTCAACATGGAGATGAACTTTTATTTCATCAATCTGGTGGGTGCTGTGATGGTAGCGCTCCAATGTGCTATCCAAGAAATGAGTACATGGTCGGAAACAGCGATGTAAAACTGGGGGAGATTGGTGGAATTCCTTTTTATATGAATGATGATCAATACGAGAAATGGAAACATACTGATTTAACAATAGATGCTGTTAAAGGTATTGGAGGAATGTTTTCCCTCGATAACGGAACTGGAAAAAGATTTTTAACAAAATCAGAGATATGTTTAGTCGTTGATAACGACAAATCTAAAAATTAATCCCTCTGCAGCACATTACAGAGGAAAATAAAATTTAAATTAACCAGCTGGTTTATAAGACGCCAAAGCTTTAGCAGCCATTTCAGCAGTCTTGTTCATATCCATTTCTTCCAAGATTGTAAAATTTTTTATAGAACCAGTTGCCTCTACTGCTAATTTTACCGCCGCAACACCATCAAAGCCAGTGCCGCTTACAACACCAACAAAATCATAAGTTCCTCTTGTTATAGAAAAAGATTCCATTTTTCCACCTACAGCTTGTGAAAGGGCTGTTGCTGCCGCTGCTCTATCTTGTTTCGGATCTCCAATAAATCCTTTAAAAGCTTGACCAGTATAATTACCCATTACATAATATTTAGCCATATTTACTCCTTTTGTTTAAAATATTATAACATCTTAAATAAGGAAAAATTAAAATATTAGCTTCAAGCCTCAACTTGAAATAGAATAAAAAAAATATGTACGAAAAATTTGGACAATTCATTGATGGCAAATGGAAGCAGTCTTCAGATAAAAAAACTTATGAAGTAATCAATCCTGCAAATGAGGAAATAATTGGGAATGCATCTAAAGCCACTCCTAAGGATGTTGAGGAAGCATTAAAGTCTGCAGAGAAAGGCTTAAGCGTTTGGAGAAATACATCACCCTGGCAACGAAGCTACACTTTGAGAAAGATTGCTGACAAAATGAGAGAGAAACAGGATATTTTAGCAAAATGGATGACATTAGAAGTTGGAAAACCATTCGCAGAGGCGAAAGGTGAAGTAAGTGGCTCAGCAGATATTTTTGAATGGAATGCTGAGGAAACAAAAAGAATTTATGGTCAAACAGTTGAGAGTAGATTTCAAGATACAAGAGTTCATGTATATTATCAACCAGTTGGAGTTGTTGCAGCATTATCGCCGTGGAATTTTCCACTAGTATTATCTGCTAGAAAAATTTCAACGGCTCTGGCAGCAGGATGTTCAGTAATTATTAAACCCGATGTTATAACACCAGGAACAGTTATGGAGCTAGTTGATATTTGCCGAGAATGCGGTGTGCCTCCAGGAGTAGTAAATTTACTTTCAGGAGATCCTCCAAGTATTGCTACACAGCTAATTTCCTCTGATATAGTAAAAAAAATTTCTATTACAGGATCTTCAAGGGTTGGAAAATTAATTTTAAAACAGGCTGCTGATAAAGTGCAAAGGGTTACCATGGAATTAAGTGGTCATTCTCCATTTATTGTTTTTGATGATGCCGATATTAAAAAGGCCACGGATATGGCAATTTCTGCTAAATTTAGAAACAATGGGCAAGTTTGTATATCACCCAACAGATTTTATATACAAGAGAGTAAAAAAGATGAATTCGTAAATCTTTTCATTGAAAAAACAAAAAAATTAAAAATTGGAAACGGAATGGATCCGGATGTCCAATTGGGTCCTTTAACTACTAAAAAAAGATTAAATGAGGTTGAGGAATTAGTTGAAACTACAAAAAAAGAAGGGGCCAAAGTTCTCTTAGGTGGAAAAAGACCTCAAGGATTTAACAAAGGTTATTTTTATGAACCAACTGTGTTTGATAATGTAAAAGATGACTTCACTATTATGAAAGTTGAACCATTTGGACCTTTAGTTCCAATGCTTTCTTTTAAAACATTTGATGAGGTAATCGAAAGAGCAAATAATCATGAACTTGGCTTATCAAGTTATATTTGCACAAACTCAATGGAGAAAGCTCACAGGGCTTCTGAACTAATGGAAGCAGGCACGGTAGCTGTCAACACTCCACTAGTAGCACTTGCTGAAGCACCATTTGGAGGAATAAAACAAGCGGGTTACGGTAGAGAAGGTGGTTCAATGGCTATAAAAGATTATTTAAATGTAAAATATACGCACCTTGGATTAAAGGGTTAGTATTAAATGTTAAAAAGAGATCTTTACTATGAGAGAATTCCAACAAAATCCTTAAGAGATGATGTCAGATATCTTGGAAATATTTTAGGAAGAGTTATTAAAAAGCAAGAGGGCGAAAGTTTTTTTAATCTTGTAGAAAAAATCAGACTTTTATCAAAAGCGAACATTAAAAATAAAAATAATAGAAATCGATTTAAAAAAATTACTTCTGAAATTCAAAGATTAAAACCAATTAAAATATTCAAATTAGCCAGAGCATTTAATCATTTTATGAATTTTATAAACTTGACAGAGTCAATCGATGCTTCAAGAAAATTAGATGAATTTGAAAACTCTGATTTAAAAGATAAACACAAAAATATATTTATTGAGGAGATTTTTGAAAGTCTTTTTAAAAATAAAAAAATTCCAGCACAAAAAATATATAATATTGCAAAAAATCTAAATATTGGAATAGTTTTAACAGCACATCCTACTGAGGTTAAAAGAAGAACTTTAATTCAAAAGTATCATAAGATTACTGAAATAATGGATCAAAGAGATTTACTAAAACATATGCCTTCTAGGCTAAAGATACTTGATAAAAAACTATATGATGAGTTCACAATTATTTGGAATACAGATGATTTGAAAAGATTTAAACCAACTCCTTCAGAAGAAGCGCGATGGGGGCTAGCAGTAATAGAGGATAGTCTTTGGGAGACGATTCCTAAAGTGTACAGAAGACTTAACGCTATATTTGTAAAACATATGGGTAAAAATTTACCAAAAAATTTTAATCCGATTGAGTTTGGTTCTTGGATGGGAGGTGATAGAGATGGGAATCCTAATGTGACTGCAGCTACTACGAAAGAGGTGATCTTGCTATCAAGATGGGAAGCTGCAAAGTTATATGAGAAGGAATTAACAAAATTAATTAGAGGGCTTTCAATGGAAAAATGCTCTAATAAAATATCAAGAATAACAGGTAAAACTTTTGAACCTTATAGAGTTTATCTAAGACCACTTAGAGATAAAATGAGAAAAACACATAGATTAATTGAAAGACATTTAGTAGCTAAAAAGCCGCTTAAACAAAAAAAGCTTTTATCTTCTAAAGAGGAAATTTTAAAACCTTTAAGAGTTGTAAGAGAGTCTTTGGAGCAAAACCAAAGTGAAAATATTGCAAGTGGTGA
Source organism: uncultured Pelagibacteraceae bacterium (assembly GCA_902628635.1). Classification (GTDB taxonomy): domain Bacteria; phylum Pseudomonadota; class Alphaproteobacteria; order Pelagibacterales; family Pelagibacteraceae; genus Pelagibacter. Next base: position 126,807 of record CACONQ010000002.1, read on the forward strand.
ATTGCTTGATTTGATGAGACGAGCAAAATGTTTTGGTATCAATCTTGCAAAACTTGATATTAGACAAGAGTCCTCTAGGCATTCTCAATTGATAGCAGAATATGTAAGAAAAAAAGATAAATCTAATTATTTAAATTGGAATGAAGATAAAAAAATTAAATATTTATCGAATGCTATGAGTAAAAATAAAAAAAATTTAAGTACTTTTGATTTTAAAAATAAAGAAAATAAAGAGGTTTGGTCAACTTTTAATATTCTAGCTGAAGAGCCAACAGAATGTTTAGGGGCTTATGTAATATCTATGACGTCAGCAGCTTCAGATATATTAGCAGTTTACTTAATGCAAAAAGAGGCAAATATAAAAGAAAAATTAAGGGTTGTGCCGCTTTTTGAAACCTTACAAGATTTAAAAAATGCAAAAGCAATTATGGAAAAACTTTTTTCATTGAGCTGGTATAGAAAGTTAATAAAAAATAAACAGGAAATAATGATTGGTTACTCAGACTCAAGTAAAGATGCTGGAAAGTTATCAGCAAGCTGGCATCAATATAAACTCCAAGAGGAAGTTTTATCTATAGCTGAAAAACATAAAATAGAATTAACATTTTTTCATGGCAGAGGAGGCTCAGCTGGAAGAGGCGGAGGCCCAATTCAAGCTACAATGAGATCTCAACCACCTAAATCAGTATATGGTCGTATTAGAATAACAGACCAGGGAGAAATGATACAACAAAAATATGGCTATGAACCTTTGGCAAAATATAATTTGTGTAGTTACATAGGTTCAGTTATGCAAGCAACACTTAACCCTCCACCACATCCTAAAGAAAGCTGGAGAAATTTAATTGAAAATATGACAAAGATATCTACTTCTGCTTACAGAAAAAATATCAATGAGAACTCAGATTTTATACGATATTTTAAAACTGTTACTCCTCACTTGGCATTAGGAAAATTATCCATAGGATCTAGGCCTTCAAAACGAAAAAATGTTGATAACATTCAGAGTTTAAGAGCTATACCTTGGGTTTTTGCATGGACACAGATTAGATTAATGTTACCAGCTTGGTTAGGTACAGGTGATGCTTTAAAATATTCATCAGTAAAAAAGTATAAAAAAACTCTTACTGATATGGAAAAAAATTGGCCATTCTTTAATTCAACAATGGATATATTAGATATGGTTATATCAAAAGTTGACCCAGAGATATCTGAGGTTTATGAAAATAACTTAGCTGATAAAAAATTAAAAGATGTTGGGGATAAATTAAGATCTGAATTTGATATAATTAAAAAACTAAACAAGTTCATTACTCCCAAGGAAATTATTAATCAAAGAAAGAAATTTAGAACTACAATTATTGTAAGAGATATTTATTCTGAAGTTCTTAACATACTTCAAGCTGTAGTAATGAATAAATTAAATAAAAAAAGATTAAAAATGGACGAGAAAAAATATCTTAACGATGCAATGATGACATCAATAGCTGGAATATCTGCTGCAATGAAGAATACGGGTTAAATGCTAGAGTTATTTATTGCTTTTGGTGCTGGCTTATTAAGTTTTTTATCACCCTGTGTGTTACCCTTAATACCTGGATATATTTCATATATATCAGGGAGTTCTTTAAATGAGTTAGTAGAGAAAAAAAATATAAATTTAGTTCCAATAATTTTATTCACATTAGGTTTTTCAATCGTTTTTATTATATTTGGTGCAGCTGCAACTTATCTTGGTAAATTACTTTTAACCAACTCTAATGAATTGAGAATTTTTGCAGGAGTGATAATAATAATTTTTTCACTTCAAATATTGGGTGTAATAAATATTAATTTTTTAAATTACGAAAAAAGAATTCATACAGAGAAAAATATTGGTATTTTTGGTCCAGTATTAGTTGGTTTTGCCTTTGGTTTTGGTTGGACACCGTGTATAGGTCCTATTTTAGGCTCGATACTTGCTTTGGCATCAACAGAGGAAAATATTAATAGGGGAATCATATTACTTTTTTCTTACTCGATGGGGCTTGCAATACCCTTCATTTTATCAGGTTACTTATTACAAAAATTTTTGGTGGTCTCAAAAAATATTAAAACAAAAATGAATATAATAGTAAAAACAGGAGGTATTTTACTATTATTAACTGGGTTACTTATTTTAACAAATCAGTTACAAGCTTTAGGTTTTTATTTATTAAGGTATATGCCTTTTTTACAAAATTTAGGATAGTTTATGAAAATTTATCAAATCGACTCTAGCGCAAGAAAAGAAGGCTCTACATCAAGACAACTATCAAAAAAGCTTCTTAATAAAATTAAAAAACCAGGTGATGAAATAATCTACAGAGACTTGGATGATGAAATGCTTTTTATTTCTAAATTAACCGAGTCAGGTATGAAGATACCTTTAGATAAACAAACTGAAGATCATAAAAAAATGTTTGAATTATCTGATAAGCTAGTTTTAGAACTGAAAGAAAGTGACATAATTATAATTTCAGCCCCAATTTACAATTTTGGTCCACCTGCAACCTTAAAAGCTTGGTCCGATCTTGCAGCACGTGTTGATACAACATTCAAGTATACACCTGATGGAAAAAGAATTGGATTGCTTAAAAATAAAAAAGCTTATTTAGTGATTACCTCAGGGGGTACTAAAATTGGCAGTAAAGAGGATTTTCTAAGTCCTTGGCTAACCCTAATGTTAAATTTTTTTGGAATTACAGATATAAAAATTATATCTGCTGATCAAATGTCCATAGATTATGAGAAATCAATTGCAAAAGCTGAAAAAGAAATTGAAGATTTATAAATTATATTTTCTTTTAAGGTGTCGAAGTTTTCCTTCTGTACTATCAAATTCAATGTAACAACCTTGTAAAAATCTATTACCATCATTTACATCAAACTCTGTTCTTCCATGTAATAATCTATGGTTATCCATCATTAATAAATCACCTGGCTGTAATTTAAATTCAATTCTATACTTTTCAGAATTATATAAATCAGAAATTTTTTTTCTTGCTTTATAATAAAGATCTAAATCCTTTTTTTCCAATATTGGAACATAATCAAGTCTTGGACTAAATCTAACTTGTTTAAATTGATTATCCTCATCAAGTTTTATAAGTTCAGACCAATCCTCTAAAACAACATCTTTATCAATAAATTTAAAACGAACTTTAACTTTCGTTAGAATATCATAGTACTCAGGATTCTCTTTTTTAAGTGTTTCTGTAACATTGTAACCATCAACCAAAGTTGAATAACCACCTTTAACTTCATTCACAATACAATGTAAAATTTGAATACAAGGAACAGGATTTCTATATGGGTTATCAGTGTGAGGGGCTAATGGTAAAGATGTATAAGCAAGATCATTTGGGTTTGGTTTTGATTTTACATTAAAGTGTTCACCAAAGTTAGTTCTTCTCACACTTCCAATTGAGTTTGCAAATTTAACTAAATAGTTATCTTCAGTTGGAACTTTTTTAATTATTACAAATCCATATTTATAAAAAGAAACTAAAATATTATACATTTCCTTAGACTCAAACAAGTCATCTTTGAATTCAAAATTTTTAATTGATTTTAAACTAGAGTCCCATTTTATCTTTTCAATAGAATGAACAGCAATATCTTTTTTTGAAAATTCTTGAGCAATTAAATTAATATCAAGTTTTGAATTTACTCCATCATTAAAGTTAATTTCTAAAATTTGATCCTTAATTTGTGCTTCTTTAATTTGAACCTCTACATCTAAAGAAGTTGGATCAAAAAGCCGTTGTTGAGTTCCCTTATCTAAATGCTTTTCCCCATTTGCTCTTTCTCGAAGCCAAAATGGATGAATTTCCTCACTTGAGGTTCCGTTTTTATAAAAAACTTTATTATTACTTAATTCAATTTTCATAAGATTCTTTAAGAATTATTTATAAATTTACATTAATCAAGATAAATAGTATGTGGTCAGCATGGAAAACTTGAATGCAAAAAAATTAAGATATTTCGCTAATTTTCTTAACAGTCTTGCTAGAGATCTTACTAATTTTTATTACAAAAAATTAGATAAACCTTTCAAGGTTGTTAACAAACTAAAAGGCAAGGGTTATGATCCAGTCACTAGTTCAGATAAAGCATTTGAAAAATTTATCCGATCAAAAATCAAAAAAAAATTCCCAAGTCATGAAATTATTGGCGAGGAGTATGGTTATAAAAAAACAAAGAGTAATTTTACATGGATTATAGATCCAATTGATGGCACAAGATCTTATGTCATTGGAAACCCAACTTGGAGTAATTTAATTTCACTAAACTATAAAGGCAGTCCAATTTTAGGACTTGCAAACTTTCCAAAATTAAAAAAGTATTACTACAACATATCAGATAAAGTAGCTTACGTTGTTGATAATAAAAAAAAGACAAGATTAAAAGTAAATAAAAATGCAAAAGTAAAAGATATGAAAGTATCGGGTGCTTTTCATGGATGGTTGTCAATTAATCGACAAAAAAAAATACCAAAAGTTTTAAAACTGATGCAGTTTCCGTGTGCTGATGCTTTAAGTTATGCTCATTTTTGTGAAGGCAGAATTGATGTTGTAATTCAATGCATGAATAAAATTTGGGATATTCATCCTCTTATTCCAATAATAAAAGCATCAGGTGGAATTGCTTCAACATGGCGCAACGAAAGTGCAACAAAAGCTGGCAATGTTTTAATCTCAGCTAATAAATCCCTACATAATAAAATGTTGAGCCTTTTAAAACCTGCTTTAAAATAAAATTATGAAAAAAGTTCTTGCACAATTATTTTTATCATTTTTTTTATGTAGTTTTGCATTAGCTGAGGCATTAACCGTTACACATGCTGGTTCAATAAACCCAGGTGGTAATGGTGATTTTAAAAGTGGAGCAGACCCCAGTTGTACAGCAACAATTAGTGGTGTGGAGTTAGACCAAGATAGTACTCACGAGCCGAATAAGGTATTGTTTAGTTCTGATGGTAAACAATTATTTATAGCAAATAGAGCTACAGGTACTCACTCAGCTACTGGTGTGAGTGATAGTCCATTAAGAATGAACAGACTTAATACACCCTTTGACATAACAACAGATAGAGTTAAGACGGATGTAAATTCGGGCTGTGGGGATCTTGATGGAGCTAATCCTAATGATATTTCAGGTGGAGATTTTGGAAGTGATCAGCTTGACAATATGCACATAGCAAATGATGGTAGAACATTTTTCTTTGTGAGCACTGTAGGAGTAATTGGTAAATTTAATTTAAGCACTCCATATGATATTGGCACAATGACATATGAAAGAAAATTCAGTAGCGGAATTGCACAAATTGATAGTATGCATTTAAGTAAAGATGGAAAAAAACTTTTTTTATTAAATTTTACTGGAAATACTCCAATTGTCTACACTCACACCTTACCAGCACCATTTGATATTTCTTCAACAACCTTAACTCATGAAGTGGATTTAGTTGATAAGGGAATAATTCTAACAACCGGATCTAACGACATGGGAGTAGATATTGAATTTACTCCAGAGGGAAACGCAATGTTTATTATGATTAACAACAATCATTCAAAACAAAATGCAGCAAGACATGGTATTCAAGGTAACCAAAACTATATTTATCAATTTAGATTAGATACAAATTTTGATGTATCTACTGCAGAAAAAGTTGGACGATTTAGCATAGATTTTGATGAAGTTAGAACTGACGGTGAAAGCGAGTGGGGTATAGAAGGATCTCCAAGAGGAATAAGTTTTTCTGCTGATGGAATGAGATTATTCGTAACAGATATTGCTGACCAAACCCCCGGTGAAATGCGAATACACCAATTCGATTTAGAATGTCCATATGGAATAATTGAATGTGTAACGGACCCAGCTTCTATAGTTGGTTCAACAGTTCAGCTTTCAAAAGAAAATATAAATTTAAATGTATCAACAATTTTTAAAAGATTTGAGTGGGTTAAACGAAACCGAGATAGTGAAAATTTAAATAGTTTTAACATTAATGTAAAAACTTTTAATCCTGTCTTAACATCTCTAAAAAGCAAATTAAAAGAATCTAAATATATCCGTCAGGCTTCAATTACAAATAAGAAGAAAAGTAATAAAAAATCTACTTGGTCTTATTGGAGCCATGGGGATATTTCGATTGGAAGGTATGAAGACACTCCAATCGAAAAACCAAAAAAAATAACAACATCAGGTATAACCTTTGGAGCAGATAAAAAATTTGCAGAAGATAAATTTTTTGGTTTAGCTATTAGGTATGCAGAAAATCACTCGAGTACAAATTCAATTGATGAAATAGATATGGAGTCTTTAACATTAAATTTATATGGAATTGCGCCAGGTGATGAGCAACGATATATAAATGCTGTAGTTGGGTTAAGTCTTTTAAGATTTGATCATAAACACTCAGGTCAAATAACAGGTGAAAGAAACGGAAAACAGATTTTTACTGCAATAAACTTTAGAAGCAGAGATACTTTTGGAGACTTTAATATTACTCCATCCGGTAGATTAACTTATGGTCTAACGCATTTAAGTGATTTTACTAATTATATATCTACTGTTAGACGTTCAACCGATGTTTTATATGAGGAGGATGTTTTTGAAAATGCAGAAATTGCTGCAGGTTTTTTATTTGATTTGAAAGAATATAATTTTGATAGAGGTAAAGTTAATATCAATGGTGGTTTAGAAGCAGTATATGATCTTACACCGGATGTTAAATTAGAGCACTCGAGCCAAGGAAGTTCTAATGTAACTACTTTAGAAATTGATAATTATTCTGAAAAAAATATTAGATCAAATCTAGGATTTGAAACTGTATATTTAAATGGATTTACTTTCTCTTTAAACTATGAACGATTTCAACATCTTGATAGTCATAGATTTTCTCATATCGATAGTCTTTTAATAAAATTAGGACATAGGAAGGAAGATGACTCTGAGTTTGCTTTTAACTTTGATCCATTAATAAATAATTTAGTGAAATTAAGTTATGTCAAAGATTTATATGGTTTTGATATCAAATTAAATTCGTCATATAACTTTGATAACCCAATTCCTGAGTATGCAACAGACATAGAAGTTTCAACCAGTTTTTAATTAGTTTAAATATTGTGAAAATATTAATTCTCCAACATATCAAAATAGAGGATCCTGGTTATATCAAAGATTTAATGATTAAAGATGGAGCTAATCTAACTACAATTGAATTAGATGAGGGAGAAAAAATCCCTAATGATATCTCAAAGTTCGATGCTATGCTTTGCATGGGAGGCCCAATGGATACTTGGATGGAAAAAGATTACCCATGGCTTGTTGAAGAAAAGAAAAGAATAAAAGAATTTGTGATTGATTTGAAAAAGCCATATTTAGGATTTTGTCTTGGCTGTCAGCTTTTAGGCGAAGTAGTCGGTGGAAAAGTAGTTAAATCAAACAAGCCCGAGATAGGCATGTTAGATATAAATTTTTCACAAGATAAAAGTCTTGATCCCTTATTTTCTGAATTTCCAAATAAAATTACATCATTGCAGTGGCATTCGTACGAAGTTCAAGGGCTAGAGAATAACAAAAACATAATTCATTTAGCATCTTCACCCGAAACAAAATATCAAATTTTTAAATATCAAAGTCATGCCTATGGAATACAATTTCATATAGAGGTAAAAGACACCACTGTTAATGACTGGGGATGTGTACCTGAATATAAGTCAGCCTTAGAAAAGCAACTTGGTCCAAATGCACTAGAAAAGTTTGATAATGAGGCTCAAGCAAATATGAAAAATATGAATAATTACTCTTATATTTTGTATTCAAAATTTAAGAGTGATATTCTTAAAATTGAATAGGAGGGAAAATGTCAGTATTTAAATTAATTAATGAGAGAAACGCTAAGGGAAAAATTAAAAAAGTTTTTGATGATATAAAACAAACAAGAAATATAAAAAAAATTCCAAATTTTTGGAGAGCGATTGCCAATAATCCTGATACTTTAGAGAGAACTTGGAATAATTTAAAACAAATAATGAAAAAAGGGGCTCTTGATCCTGTAACAAAAGAGCTAATATATGTTGCAGTTTCAATAACAAATAGTTGTGAATATTGTATCAGATCTCATACTGCAGCGGCTAAAAAAAAAGGAGCATCAGATCAAATGATTAAAGAAATGATCGATGTTGTTGGTATTGCTAATCAAAACAACAAACTAGTTGAGTCTTATCAAGTTGAAGTAGATAAAATTTATAAATAAAATAGTTTTATGAGTGGATATATATATTTAGCCTTCGCAATTATATTTGGCATTGCAGCAAACGGTTTTTTAAAAACTACTGATGGATTTTCAAACTTATATCCAACAATATTTTGTGTCTCTTCAATAGTTATTTGTTTGTTTTTATTATCTAAAGCTATGACAACGATTCCGGTTGGTTTTACGTATGCTACTTATGGAGGATTAACTATTATAGCTGTCACTTTATTTGGTGTTATTAAATATAATCAATTACCAAATGTTTATGGAACAATTGGAATAATATTAATAATTATTGGTGTTATTTTAGTTAATTATCTGGGTAGGACGAATTCTTAAATTTTAAGTACGACAAAAATGTACAATATTCATTATTGAAATAAATTTTCTTAATATTATTAAAGTAGTTATGAATATTTGTTATAGTACCTTAGCTTTACTTGGAGTTATGTTAACTTTGTTTTTTATTTTTAAAAAACCTTCCAAAAGTGAACTAAAAAAGTTTAAAAGTAAAAATCAAGACAAAGTTAATTGGTCAAGAATGGGCTTTTAAAAGTTTAAGAAGTTTTTCCAATTAAGTTTACAATCAAAACACCCGATATAATTAAAACCATTCCAAGAATTGTATAAAGATCAGGCATCTGATTAAATTTAACTACTCCAACGATAATAGTTGCTATTATACAAAGACCAGCAAAAGAAGCATACGTTACACCAACTGGAATAGATTTCATCACTAAAGACAAAGCATACATACAAGCAACAATTGTTACTGCAGTTAACAAGGTTGGAATTAACAATGTAAATCCCTGAGCACTTTTTGCAAAGCCATTAGCAGTAGTACCAAGTACAACTGCAACAATTAAAATTAAATAAGCTGAAATATTTGCCATTAAGTATTATATACTCTCTTTTTGAAGTAAAATACTTAATTGTTCAATCATTTGCAAAGTAGACTGTGAAGATGGATAAATTTTGTGTGCCTCGATATAACTATCAATCGCCTTTTCATAATTTTCAAGTGCTGTTTGAACAAGTCCTTGACCAGAAAGTGCACCAAAGTGTCTTTTTTCTAAGCTCAAAACCATATCAATATCTTTTTGAGATAATTCAAAGTTTCCCATCATATAAAGAACGGTTGCTCTTTTATTCCATCCCTCTGCCCATTTAGGGTCTAATTCAATTACTTTAGAAAAAACATTATGTGCACTAGTTAATTGATTTTGCATCATATACTCAGAGCCTTTTGCCAAAAGCTCAGTCAAGGTGTCCTCTGATGGATGTGTAGTCCATAACTGCCAAATTTTATCCTCAACTTTTTTGGCCTCTTCTACGTTACTTAAAGCTTTTAACTGAGCAAACAAGTTATTTAACTCAGATATTTGTTTGTCAGCTGCACTAGCTGATTGAGCAAAAATATAGAAAATAAAAATGATAAAAATTTTTTTCATCATTTTATACTTATTTTGGTAATTTTGTTGCTCCAGTTTCTTGATGTATAATTTTACCATCTTTAAATTTATAAAAAGTCATTACTGCTTCTTTGTTACCATCATTAAAACTAACAAAAGAATGCTCAAATCCGACTTCGTTATTTTCAAAAAGCACTCTTACTCTTTCCTTTTTTACATCTTTCATGCCAACCCATTTTACTACATCTGCTTTACTTAATTTTTTGCCAGATGAATGCATTGGAAACTGATAGTCATCATGAATTAGTTGTTCAGCTGCAGCTGTATCTCCATCGTGTAATATTTTTATCATCTTTTCAATAATCGACATTTTATACTCCTTTTATTATTATTGAATTGCTTGTTGAATTATCCAGTCTCATTTGTTTAACCGGCTTTAATTCATCTGAATTGTACCACTCTAATGCTTTTTCATAAGATGGAAACTGAATTAAGATATTCCTTGTATGATCCCAATTACCTTCGACAGTTTGGAATTCACCACCTCTTACAAGAAACTTTCCACCAAATTTCTCTACTATTGGTGTAACTTTACTGACATACTGTTTATAAATCTCTTTATCTTTTATATCTTTAATTTGAGCAATAACGTATCCAGACATAGACTAATATTTTTATTTCTTCATTGAATTGAACATACTAAGTGTATCATCAAAAGTCATCATTGTAGTCATTTTACCATTGTCGTTTACTTCAAAGTAATGTCCAAATATAGTATCCATTCCATCAGCAGTTGCTTTTACTCTGACAAAAACTTTATTACCTTCGCTGATCATATCCATTGGAACTACACTAAAGTTTGTCCACTTCTCTGGAATTTTTGAAAATGCTGCCATCATACCTTGAGGACCCTTATGGACTCCTGAAAGTGGGTGGACTCCTTCTTTTCCTGGAAAAGTCCACGTTGTATTTTCATCAACAAGTTCCTTAAAAAATGTTTCCATATCATGTTTATTAAATAAATCGTAACCTAATTTTACTCTTTGTTTTACATCCATTTTTTCTCCTTTGTTAATATAATGTTTGAGCTACTTTCTTTACTCTATCTTCACCATTTGGAATTGTACTTTCTAAAAACTTATGACAACCTTCAGTTAATTTCTCATCATATTTAGATCCATAATATTTATCTACTGCTTTGTTAACACCGTCATCCCATGTCTTTTCTTTTATTCCAATTTCTAAAGCATATTCTTTCCAAACCTTAACTGATGCCATTGATTTTTCTTTCATACCATATTCAAAACTCTCACCTGATGGTAAAAAATAATTTGCCATATAAATTCCAACACAATTCCAAGCTTTTTCTTTATTTTCTTTACTTAAAGTTTCAGCATTAGCCACACTCGTGAAAATAAAGATTGTTAAAACCAAAAATATTTTTTTCATAATTATCTCTCCTGATATCTCCTGATATTAAGACTAAAATGTTACTTGTTTATTATAAAGTGTGAAAACTGACGCTATGGTATGTTAAAATCTCAAAGCTTTATTTGATTGAATTATTACAAGTTTCGGAATCTAAGATTGTTTCTATTTAATTCACTAATTTTCGTACAACCCATAAGCTTCATATCTCTCGTTAATTCAGTTTTATATTGACCTAAAGCTCTTTCAACTCCTGCTTGACCTGCAGCTGCAAGTGCATAAAGATATAATCTTCCACCTGCACATGCTTTTGCACCAATTGATAAAGCTTTTAACATATGAGTTCCTCTTTGAAATCCGCCTTCACAAATAACATCAATCTTATCACCAACAGCATCTACTATTTCTGCTAACTGATCAAAAGGTGATCTTGATCCATCAAGTTGTCTTCCACCATGGTTTGAAACCATTATTCCTGTACATCCAATATCAACTGCTTTTTTTGCATCCTCGACACTCATAATTCCTTTAAGTGCGAAATGACCGCCCCACTTAGAGCATAATTTCTCAGCATCATTCCAATTCATAGACTGATCTAGCATTGTTGAAAAATAATTTCCAATCGAGGAGTTTGTACTTGTTCCTTCTTTTACAAAATCTTGAAGATGAGGTAATTCAAATTTTCCTTTTGTTAAATAATTTATTCCCCACATAGGTCTTGTCGCAAAACTATATAAACTTGATAAAGTTAGTTTAGGTGGCGAAGTAAACCCTGTTCTAAGGTCTCTTTCACGATTTCCACCTGTTATCGTATCAACCGTTAGGGCCATAACATCAAAATTTGCTGCTTTTGCTCTTTCTAAACAAGAGTCATTAAGTCCTCTATCTTTATGAAAATAAAATTGAAACATTTTTGGAGTATCAATCATTGATGATATTTCCTCGACACTTACTGTTGCTAAAGCAGATACACCAAACATGGTATTAAATTTTTGAGCCGCTTTACCAACTGCTCTTTCTCCATCATAATGAAAAAGTCTCTGAAGTGCTGTTGGAGAACAATAGAAAGGTAAATCTAATTTTTTACCAAAGATTGTTGTTGATAGGTCTATATTTTCTACACCTCTTAAAACATTTGGTACTAAATCTACATCATCAAACGCACTAGTATTTCTTTTATATGTAATCTCGTCATCAGCAGCACCATCGATGTAATGAAAAATGGGCGAGGGTAATTTTTTTTCAGCGAGTTTTCTAAAATCCCCAAAGTTATGACAATCTTTTAATCTCATAATAGCTTTAATATATCAATTATATCCAATTTGGATACGGTAAACCTTTTTCTTGTAGGAATTTTTTATTAAATAATTTGCTATTATATTTATCACTCTTGTCGCAGAGTATCGTTACAATTGTTTTTCCTGGTCCTAATTCTTTTCCAAGCCTTATGGCACCTGCAATATTTACACCACAACTAGTCCCCAAACTTAGTCCCTCATTTTGAATAAGATCAAATAAAACTGGCAAAGACTCATTATCACTTATAGAAAATGCCCCATCAATTTTTGCTTCTGCAAAATTAGCAGTCACTCTACTTGAGCCAATACCTTCAGTAATAGAATTACCCTCACTTTTTAATTCACCATTATTTATGTAATTACAAAGTGACGAACCTGCTGGATCAGAAAGATAAATTTTAATATCTTTATTTTTTTCTTTTAAGTAACTACTAACACCAGCAATGGTTCCTCCAGTTCCAGATGCACATATGAATGCATCTACTTTACCATCTGTTTGATCATAAATTTCTGGACCTGTAGTCTCGTAATGTCCTTTTAAATTTGCAGTGTTGTCGAATTGATTTGCCCAGACAACCCCATGATTGTTTGAGCTTCTTAACTCATCAGCTAATCTTCCAGCAACCTTAACATAATTGCCATCATCTTTATATGGTTTAGGAGGAACTAATCTTAAATCGGCACCAATATTTTTTAGCATATCTTTTTTTTCTTGTGTTTGGTTGTCATTCATTACAATTACAGTTTTGTAACCAATTGAGTTTCCAATTAAACATAGTCCAATACCAGTATTACCTGCTGTTCCTTCAACAATTGTACCACCTTTTGAAATTAATTTTTTTTCTTCCGCATCTCTAATTAATGCAAGTGCTGCTCTATCTTTTACTGAACCACCAGGATTTAAATATTCTGCTTTACCATATATATTACACCCTGTTATCTCGGAAGCAGCTTTAAGTTTAACTAACGGTGTATTTCCAATACCATCAATAAAATTATTTTGAGAATTCTTCATTTAATTTTTATCACTTTGTTCAGTAATACCATAAGGTTTAAATGTTTCATCATCAACTGAACTCTCACCAACATTTTTAGCAGGAATTCCAACCATGATTGCGTTTTCAGAAACATTTTTAGTTACTACAGCATTGGCACCAATCTTTGCATTTTTCCCAATAACAACTGGACCTAATATCTGTGCCCCAGAACCAACAACAACATTATTCATTAAAGTAGGATGCCTTTTAGTATTTCTTTGATCATCCGAATTAATACTTGGAGAAATTCCACCAAGTGTAACCATATGGTAGATTGTAACATTATCCCCAATATCAGAGGTTTCACCTATCACAACACCCATTCCATGATCAATGAAAAGATTTTTTCCTATCTTTGCTTTTGGATGAATTTCTATACCAGTTAAAAATCTTGAAAACTGAGAAATAATTCTTGCTATCAAATCGAATTTTGCAATTGAAAAAAAATTTGCAATTTTATGAAAAAATATAGCCTTTACTCCTGGATACGTTAAAATAACATACAGCTTAGATTTTGCAGCTGGGTCTCTCTTAATAATAGATTCTAAAAAATCATTCATAATTTATTTGTTTTTTGATTAAAAAACTACTTATTGCAACAACAAGAAGTTTCTTCTGGATCACAACGACAAACCTTAAAGCCATCGCATCTGCATTTATCATTAATACAGTTTGAGCAATTACATTTTAAGTTTTCGCAAGTCATAGAAGATATATAATTGTTCAATATTATAATTCAATACTTAAATTAACGTTTAATTACAACTGATCAGTAGTTAAACCTTTAACATTAGCAGGAACTGCTATATCCATCATTTTTGGATTAGCTAAATTTAAATTGTTCATAATTTCAATATATTGATCAACAGAATCAACTTGTAATCTTGGATTATTTTTTATTTCATTGCCAATCGTTGATGAGGTTTTGCCGTTGTAGTCATGAGCAGGCAATACGACTGTATTTTCAGGTAACTTAAGAAGCTTATTAAAAAGAGAGTCGTATTGATCTTTTGCACTTCCATTTTGAAAATCTGTTCTGCCAGTTCCATTAATTAATAATGTATCTCCAGTAAAAACTCTATCATTCATAAGATAACTGTAAGAGCAGTCAGTATGACCAGGAGTATAAATTACTTTGAGTTCAATATTATCAATTTTAATTTTATCATCCTCTTTGACATGTAAATCAACAACTTCTGATTTTGATTTTTCACCCATGATCTTTGTACAATTTGTTTTTTTACTAAGTTCATTTAAACCGGTAACATGATCAGCATGAATATGTGTATCAATTACTTTAACTAACTTAAGATCCAACTCACTCAAAACATTTAGATATTTATTTGTATGTTCAATTACAGGATCTATAATTAAAGCTTCTCTACCTTTATCACTTGCAAGAATGTACGTATAAGTTGAAGATTTATTATCAAATAATTGCTTAAAGATCATAGATTTTAATATTATTAAAAATTGCATCATTATTCAATCTTTCATATAATTGGATTTAGAAAAACAATTTAGGGGGGTAAATGACATTAAAGATTAACAGTTTAGCACCAGATTTTAAAGCCAAGACAACTGTAGGAGATATTTCTTTTCATGAATGGTTAGGAGATAGTTGGGGAGTATTATTTTCCCATCCAAAAGATTTTACTCCAGTTTGCACTACAGAACTAGGATCACTTGCAAAATTAAAACCCGAGTTTGATAAAAGGAATGTTAAGGTAATTGGTTTAAGTGTAGATCCAGTTTCAGACCACGTAAAATGGTTAGAGGATATAAAAGATGTCACTGGAAATAAACCAGACTATCCAATAATCGCTGATGAAGATTTAAAAATTGCAAAACTTTATAATATGTTAGAGGGAGATGCTGGAACAACATCAATGGGAAGAACTGCTGTTGATAACCAAACAGTGAGAACGGTTTTTATAATAAGACCTGATAAAAGAATTGGATTATTTTTAACTTATCCGATGGCAACTGGAAGAAATTTTCTTGAACTTTTAAGATCAATTGACTCTATGCAGCTCACAGCCAAACATAAGGTAGCAACCCCAGCTGATTGGAAAAAAGGCGAGGAAGTAATAATAGTACCAGCTGTAAAAGACGATGAGGCTAAAAAATTGTATCCTAACGGTTGGAAAGCGATAAAGCCTTATCTTAGAAAAGTACCAGACCCATCTAAATAAATATTCATAAATTTTAAAACCAACAATCTTAATAAAAGATTGTTGGTTTTCTTATATAATTTCCAAAAATTTATTTTCATCTACAAGTCTCATAAATTTTTCATGGTACTTGTAATAGTCTTCAAACTTTAGATCTTTAAAATTATCTATTGTATGAACTAAAATATCTCTATTCTTTCTTTTTAAAATTAAACCTAAGCCCTGATCGGCTTTGATAGTGTATGTATCAATATCCTCTCTAGTTCTAGATTGAACAATTGATTTCCAAACATCACCATTCCAACTCGAATGGGTTTGTGGAATTGTTTGATGCCAAATTTTAGCAGGAAGACAATCATGCAGCAAAATTACTCCACTTTCGTTTAAAACATTTAAAGAATTATCTATATCTTTTAATACTTGCTCATGGATATGCAGACCGTCTATAAAAATTAAATCAAAAGTATCTTTATTCTGTGAAAAAAATTCATCACTAGTCATACGCAATGTTCCACCTGATTGAGGATCAACACCAATTTTCTTCTCAATTTCTATTTTTGAAAAATTAACATCACTTTGACAACCAATTTCTAAGTATGTTTTAAATTTTTTTGACTTAATTAATTTATTAATTATATCAAATCTTGTTTGTGTTTTATTCCAATCATAACTTAGTTTTTTACTAAATCTCTCATTTTTTATGAAATAGCAAAATCTTCTAAAATACAAAGTAAGCTTACCGGGTAAGGCGTCATTTCTTATCATTTTTTTAAATATTTTTTCATCGATACTTGAGCAAGTAACAAATTTGGATCAATAAATATTTTAGACTCTCTTATTTTTTTAAATGACTTGTATGCAAAAATAGCAATTGGAAGCTCTGTACATCCTAAGATAATTTTTTTACATTTAATTTTAATGAGATAATTTACAGCTGGCTTTAAAGCTTTTTCAGCTTCTCTTACTTTACCCATTTTTACAAATTTGATTGCTTTATTCACACTTTTTTTTTGTAAATCTTTTCCAGGAGCAACTAATTTGAATCCTTTGTCAAAATATTTACTATATACTTTTGTTTTGATTGTCGCCTCTGTACATAAAATACCAATCTTAGAATTTTTTTTACAAGATTTTTTTGAATGAAGATAAACTTCTTTTGGCATACTTACCAAAGGGATCCTTATTTTTTTTTGAATATCATCTTGCCAATAATGAGCTGTATTACATGGCATGACTATAAATTTGCATTTATTTTTTTGCAGTAATTTGCAACCCTTTATCAATTCTTTTAAAACATTGTGATATTTTTTTAAATTTTCAGGTCTTCTTGGTGTGTCTGATTTATTATACAGAATAAATTTTGGATATTGTTGATCTGATTTTCCACGATTTAATACAGCAATTTTATTGCAGAAATCAAGTCCTGCTCTAGTTCCCATTCCACCAAGTATTCCAATCATAAAAGAAAGTTTTATTTAAATTGTTTTGTTTCTTGATCTCATAAAAACTAAAATTAAACAACCATTATTTGTGTGAGATGAATGTGTAGTTCCGGGTTCAAAGCTTACAAAGTCTCCTTTTTTAAATACTTTGCCATCAGCATCAATCAATTCTCCTTCTATCATATAAAACTCTTCATAGTTCATATGTTCATGAGGAATACTTTTTGACCCTGGCTCCATTTTTAAAATATAACTTCCTTGGCCTTTTTCTTTATCATAACTAATCTTATGCCAACTCATTCCTTTTACAGGTTCGCCATAATTATCAAATGGTTCAAAGGTTAATTTTTTCGGATCTATAACAGTGCGTTTATTCATTTAAATTAAATTATATCTTTTTTAGAAAATAAGAAATAATAAATAAATATGGAATTTTTATTATTAGGATTTTTCACAGGTTTAAGCCTCATTCTTGCTTTAGGAGCTCAAAATGTCTATGTGATAGAGCAGGGTTTAAAAAGACAGTATATTTTTATTGTTTGTATAATTTGTTCTGTTTCAGATTTTATATTAATTTTTTTTGGTATTTTTTTATTTGAATATTTTAATGATTTTTTCTCAAATGAAATTGAACTCATATTTAATATTCTATTATTTTTTTTTCTTATTTATTTTATTTTTACTAAAATCAAAGCTAATTACAGAAGTGTTAGTTTCAAAATTAATAACGAAAAATATAATTTAAAAAATATTCTTTTTAAAACATTAGCATTCACTTACTTAAACCCGCATGTTTATTCAGATACGGTATTTTTTTTAGGAAATTTATCTAAAAATTTTGAATTAACAGATAAATATTATTTTGGAATAGGAGCATCAATTTCTTCTTTCATATTTTTTTTTTCACTCGGCTACCTATCTAAATTGATGTCTAACTATTTGAAAAGTGAAAAGATTTGGAAAATTATTAATTATTTCATAATTATATTTATGTCACTAATAGCTCTTTACGTTTTGTCTGAAATATTCAATTTTTATTGATATATTTAGCTTTTAGATGACACTTTTATCCTATTGGAATTTTTGAAAATCCTACTAAATAAGTCGGGTATGAGCAATTTAGATCGACATTTCCAACCACAAAATTTTAGTGATAAGGTGGCTCTATCTTTCACTAAATTTTTGCGTTTTCTTGCAGATACTTTTTTCAAGAAAAGGTATGGGCACAGAGCAGTTGTACTTGAAACAGTAGCTGCCGTTCCAGGTATGGTTGCTGGAATGTTAATTCATTTAAAGTCTTTAAGAAAGATGGAGGATGACAAAGGGTGGATTAAAACATTATTAGACGAAGCCGAAAATGAAAGAATGCATCTAATGACATTCATTCATATTGCAAAACCAACTTTTATAGAGAGAGGTATTATTTTAATTGCTCAATTTATTTTTATAATTACTTATGCATTAATTTATTTAATTTCTCAAAGAACTGCACATAGAATAGTTGGTTATTTTGAGGAAGAAGCAGTTGTAAGTTATACAGAATATTTAAACGAACTTGAGTCTGGAAAAATTCCAGATCAACCTGCTCCTGAAATAGCTATTAATTATTGGAACTTACCATTACACGCAACATTAAAAGATGTTGTAAAAGTTATAAGAGATGACGAAGCAGGACATAGAGATGTAAATCATAAATTTGCAGATATTATTGATAATAGAGTTAGCAAAAAAAAAAATGTTGAAATTGAAAAAGAACAACTTTCCACAAAGGATAATATAAAGGAGACAGATTGAAAACAGAATTAAACATACTATGGGCATCTATGTCAGGGAACGCTGAAGATGTTGCTAAAATATTAAATGACAAAGCGCAAAAAATGGGCTTCATAACAAACAAAGTTGAATTAAACGACGTCAGCATGACGGATTTTGCAAAAATGAAAAATGTAGCAATAGTAACTTCAACTACAGGAGAAGGTGATTTGCCGACTAATGGAGAAGATTTTTGGGATGATTTAAATGCATCATCAAAAGAGCTCCAAAATTTAAATTATAGCGTATGTGCATTAGGCGATAGATCACATGATATTTTTTGTGGTGCGGGTAAAAAAGTAGATGAAAAACTAATTCAATTAAAAGCAAACAAAGTTTTAGATAGACAAGAATGTGATGGTGATGACTCTGGTTCAGATGAGTGGGGGAATTCTTTTTTAGAAAAAATTAAAAGTCTGCAATAAAATAAGTAAGGAAAATTAAATATGTTTATGAAATTTTTAAAATACACGGCAATTTTAATATTTTTTAGTTCCGTATCTTTGGCTGACAAAAATATGAGAATTGGATCCAAAGGAAAATTGAGTGAGGTAGATAGGATAATAGAGGTAAAAATGTATGATAACTATTATGAGCCAAAATCTTTCAATATTAAAAAAGGTGAAACAATCAAATTTGAAGTTATCAATGAAGGTAATCTTGTACATGAATTTAATATCGCTAATGCAATGATGCATAAAAAACATCAGCCAGAGATGGAAAGAATGGTTGAGAATGGAATTTTGTTAGCAGATACGATCGATAGAGATAAAATGAAAAAAATGGCAAAAATGGACAAAGCCATGGGACACTCACACAGCAACAGTGTTTTATTAGCACCTAAAGAAAAAGGTGACTTAGTTTGGAAGTTTGATAATGCAATGAATATTGAAATTGCATGTAATGTTCCTGGTCACTATCAAATAGGAATGGTTGCTAGTGTTAAATTAGATTAGAAAAAAACTTAATTTTATAATAACTTGGCAAATATGGAATCAAATACCAATCAAGAATTTAAAGTATTTGGATTATCAATAGAAAAATTTTCAATTTATTATGGATCATTTCTAATTATTTGGGGAGTAGTAATTAGTTTTCTAAGCGGCAGTGACTCCTTCACTTCATATATTCCAGCTTTCATCGGTATACCAATTTTAATTTTTTCTTATTTATCAATAAAATTTGTTAATAAAAAAAAACTTTTTATGCATATAGTAGTACTTTTCGGACTTTTTGCTTTTCTTGGTGGTTTAGATTTGGCAAGATCTATAGTAACGGGTTACGCATTTGAAAATTTTTGGGCAGATCTCTCAAAAGCTATGTTAGCAATCACAGGATTTTATTTTACCATGCAATGTATAAAATCTTTTATTCATGCTAGAAAAATAAGGGATCAAGCTCACTAATTGCTTAATAATGGAAGCTGAAAATATAAATAATTTTCATTGGAGCTGTAATCATACTTGGAAAAGAAGTGCGAAAAATACAGCTTGGTGTTTGCTTGGTTGTGCAATTGGAGACTTTGGGACAATATTATTTTTTCAAATCACAAAAATACCATTTCCTGTCCTAGGAATTATGATACTTGCAATCATTAATGGTTTGATAACAAGCATTATTTTAGAAACTATTATTTTATTAAGACAAAATTTTAAATTTTTGAATGCTTTAAAAATAGCATTGGGAATGAGCTTTATTTCAATGATCAGCATGGAAGTCGCAATGAACCTAACTGATTATTTTTTAACAGGTGGTGCTATACTAACGTGGTGGATTGTACCAATTATGTTAGTGGTAGGTTTTTTAACACCCTGGCCTTATAATTATTGGAGATTAAAGAAGTTTAATATTAGTTGTCACTAATTTGAGTAACCATATTTTCTTAGTCTGACGTCGCCAGTTCTAGCATGAGCTTCCATTCCTTCATATCTGGAAATTCTAGCCGCTGCTGCACCAACTTCTTTAGTAGATTCTTTTGTCATTCTTTGGAAACTTAAAGTTTTAATAAACTTTCCTACAAATAATCCTCCTGTGTATCGACCCGCACCTTTAGTTGGTAAAATATGATTTGTTCCTGAACACTTGTCTCCATATGCAACAGTTGTTTCCTCTCCAATAAATAGAGATCCATAATTTTTAAGTCTATCGTGGAACCATTTTAGATTTTTAGTTTGAACCTCTAGATGTTCAGGCGCATATTCATCACTAATAGAAGCCATCTCCTCGTCAGTATCACATAAAATAACTTCTCCATAATCTCTCCATGCTGCTTCTGCACTAGCTCTAGGCATTTCAGGTAATTCTGAAATTAATTCTGGAACTCTTTTCATTACATCTTCTGCAAGCTTTTTACTTGTTGTATAAAGCCAGGCTGGAGAATTATATCCATGTTCAGCTTGTCCAACTAAATCTACAGCAACAATTTCAGGATCAGCGGTTTCATCTGCAATGACTGCAATCTCAGTTGGTCCTGCAAACAAATCAATTCCAACTTTTCCAAATAAAATTCTTTTTGCCTCAGCAACAAATTGATTACCAGGTCCTACCAATATATCTGCTGGTGTATTTCCAAACATTCCATAAGTCATTGCAGCTATAGCTGGAACACCACCTAAATTTAAAATCTTATCTGCACCACACAAATTAGCTGTATAAATTATTGCAGGATGAGCACCCACTTTTTCTTTTGGTGGAGAGCAAGCAATAATATTTTTAACACCAGCAACTTTAGCCGTTGTAACACTCATTACGGCAGAGGCTATATGCGCAAATCTTCCCCCAGGTATATAGCAACCTGCAGTATTTACCGGTATAAGTTTCTGACCAGCATACAAACCTTTCGATAACTCAACCTCAAAATCTTGACCATAATTTTTTAATTGTGCTTCTGCAAACTTTCTAACTCTTTCATAAGAGAATTGAACGTCATCTTTTGTTTTTTGATCTAGAGATTTTTTAATTTCGTCTATTCTTTCTTCAGAAACTATTATTTCTCCATCATACTTATCAAATTTTTTTGTTAGCTCCTTACAACCATCTTCTCTTGATTTTTCTAAATCATTAAGAAGTTTTTGTACTATATCTTTTGTTTTATTGTCGTCAGTTGAAGATGTTTTTGGTGACTTTTTAAGATATTTAATTGGCATAATTTTATAACTTTTTAAATCAAAAGCTAATCTAATGCAACAACTGCTGCCGCAATCGAAGCTAATCTTGCTGGAGCATCATCTGACCTACTTGTTATTACCACTGGAACTTTTCCACCAACCACAACACCCGCAGCACAGGCTCCCATAAAATAAATCATCATTTTTACTAAACCATTTCCAGTTTCAAAACTTGGAACTAATAAAACATCAGCAGAACCTGCAACAATATTTTTTATACCTTTGATTGCAGCAGATTTTTTTGAAATGCTATTATCAAATGCTAAAGGACCAAAAACATCTGCATTTAATTTTTCTTTTTTTGCAAGTTCACTTATTTCTTTTGCATCAAGTGAACTTTGAACACTATCCAGCACTTCTTCTGTTGCAGACAAAACAGATACTTTAGGCCTAGATATTCCTATTCTATTACAAAAATCAATCACATTTCTTAAAATATGCATTTTAGTTTTAACATTCGGTAACACATTCAAAGCCCCATCGGTAATTATTAATGGATGGTCATCTTTATTTAAAGTCATATGCCAAATATGGCTCATTCTATTTTTTCCAAGCAAATTATATTCTCTCTTTAAAACTTCTTTCATTAATACATCTGTGTGGATATGACCTTTTACAATAATTTTGATCTCACCCTTTGCAGCAAGTTTTGCTGCAACTTTTGCAGTATTGTTTTCTACTGGTTCATGAATGATTTTAAACTTTGAGATATCAAACTTTAATTCTCCAGCACATTTTTCAATTTCAGATTTATCACCAATTAAGATAGGAACTATCAAATTTTCATTAACCGCATCCATAGCCGATTGCATGGGTAATAATTTTCCCGCATTTACAATTGCTACTGGCACACCCTTTTTTTTATGCGCAACATCTAATAAATTGTTCGGGCAAATTATTTCTTTATCTGATAGCATTTGTTATTAAATTTCATATTTATATGATGTGTATATATTAAGTTATTATGGCATAAAATGGAAATTGTAACTAAAATTTTACCTATTGCTTTAGCATTCATAATGCTCACCCTTGGTCTCAGTTTAACCACACAAGATTTTATAAGAGTAGTAAAGCAACCCAAAGATTTTTTATTGGGGATGTTTAGTCAGATTCTTATTTTACCTTTTGTTGCAATTTTATTAATAAAAATTTGGCCAATATCTCCAGAACTTGCAGTAGGATTATTGATTATTGCTGCAGCTCCAGGTGGTGTTACATCAAACGTACTTACATCATATGCAAAAGGCGATGTAGCTTTATCAATTTCTCTAACAGCAGTGATCAGTTTATTAAGCATTATAACTGTTCCATTTATAATTTTTAATTCTATGGATTTTCTTGGATTTAATATTGTTAATCAAAATATTTCATTATTATCAGTAGCAATGCAAATGTTTTTAATCGTAGCAGTGCCGACTTTAATAGGAATGATAATAAGAAAAATGTTAAATCAATTTACACAAAAATTTGAACCAATTGCAAATAAAATATCTTTAGTTTTATTTTTAATTGTTCTAGTAGGGGCTATTTATTCTGAGAAAGATAATATAGTTAATTATTTCGTTGAGTCTGGTCTTATTACTTTATCGCTAAATTTATCGATGATGATAATTGCATTTTTTTTAGCTCATTTTTTTGGTTCAGGAATTAAACAAAAAAAAACTATCGCTATTGAGTGTGGACTTCAAAATGGAACTTTAGCTATATTTGTTGGAACAATAATGTTTGGAGGTGGTATTTATATTATTCCAGCTGCAACTTATAGTCTTATTATGTTTGCAACCTCTATATTGTTTGTCTTATTTTTAAGAAATTCGAATTAATTTTAGATATTATTTTATCGTCTACCTTTTTTACTCTTAAGACCGAGTTTATCACTATGTCTTAATCTTAAAATTACAATTGCTGCTGCAATTAAAACAATTGCAACCGCTTCATACACAAGAGCAGAAGGATCCATTTCCTTACCTTGTAGAATTATAAATCGAGCTAAGGCAGTAATTGCTATAAGCAAAGGCAAAGTTATACTTATAGATTGCTGATCCCAAAATACTCTTACCATTGCAAGCACCTCTAAATATAGAAACATTAATAATAAATCTGCTAGAGTAACGTTTTTATTTACAAACATTGTATAAATTTCAATACCAACAGCAATGATAGTACTTACAAGAATTATTATAAGTAAAATTAATTGAATATTTTTTGTAATTTTTTCCATTATTTTCCTTTAGTAAATGGTAACCATTTTTCAAAAGCTGATTTATCTGGACCCTCATAAGGTATCTTATAAGAATTCGTATTTGTCAATACTTCGATACCTTTTGAAAAGACAAACATAAATACAATTATAAAAACCAAAGCCATAATTTTAAAAGGACTATAATTTTTTACTTTGAAAACACTAGAAGACTGTGCCTCAGCTTTATGAAATTGTTTAAAAGTCCAGTATGTAGCAAATATCAAACCAATATGGGCAATAAAAACTCCAGCCCATCCAAAAGCAAATGTTGCATATGAAAAAACATATAAGCTAAATACAGTTGACCAGATAAAACTTAACACCAGCAAAATTTGTAATCTTACTGTTCTTGGCAATGCACGAAGATCATTTTTAGTATCATCAAACAATATATTTGCTGCATCTACAAACCAGTTTTTTATTGATTCCATATTTTTAAGCCTAACAAAAAAAACTATAATTAGGGATTATTAATTGTCAAGAAGCAATTAGATTTTCTAAATCTTTTTTAATATTTTTTGAAATATTTATTTTTTTATTTACGTTTTTTTTAAATTTTTTCTGTTTATTTTGTCCTGGGTATAAAATTTCCTTCACACCCTTAATTTTAGGCAAATTCTTTACCCTTCTAATATTCTGTTTGATTTGATAATTAAAATTTCCAATGAATAGATTTGGTCTAATAGTTAAAAACATATGACCAACATTTTGTGGACCTGAAAAGTCATCGAAAGGATCTTTTACTTTACCTCCATGATTAGCTCCAGTCATAACTCCACTTAAAATATCTACCATCCAAGCTAAACCTGATCCTCTAAATCCACCCAACGGTAACTGAACACCTAGCAAAGCCTTTTTCGCATTGGTTGTTGGTTTACCAAATTTATCTAAAGCAACACCAGCAGGAATTTTTTTTCCTATTTTTGCAGCAACTCTTATTTTACCTCTATTAATTTCAGAAACTGAAGTATCTAAAATAAATGGTATTTTTGATGAGGTAGGGGATCCAAAACATATTGGATTTGTACCAAATAATTTTTTTCTTGAACCATGAGGTGCTATTGCTGGAGGTGCATTTGTAAAACATAAGACTATAAGATTTTTTTTTACTGCTTGTTCAGCGTAATACCCTGACAAACCATAGTGGCCACTATTTTTTATACCAACTAATCCAATTCCTGTTTTCTTTGCATTTATTATTGCTTGTTTAATACCAATGTCAGCAGCCACAAACCCTATACTGTTATTAGCATCAATATGAGAAATTGATTGTGAAATTTTTTTAATTTTTATTTTTGGCTTTGGATTTATTACTTTTTTCTTTATTCGGTCACAATACATTTTTAATCTCGAGAGACCATGAGTATGTGCACCAACTATTTCTGCATTAATGATTGCACTTGATGCAATATTTGCATGCTTTTCATTTAAACCATGTTTTTTAAAAATTTGGATTATTTGTTTTTTTAATTTTTTTCCATCAACCATAGTGCATCTTTAGTTAAAAAATATATCTTACCAGTGGTTGGATGCACTTGTATATCTCTTATTCGTCCAATTTGATTTTTAAAAATAACTTTTTCTTTAACATCTTGAAGGTTTGAAAAATCAAGTGATCTTAACGACATATCTTTTAAAGATGTGATTAATGCTAAACCGTTCCATTCCTCAAATTCTTTTCCTTTGTAAATTGTTATTGCACTTACAGCAATTGAAGGAACCCAATACTTTATTGCTTTAGTGAAACCCGGTTTCCATTTAGGACCAATCTTTGTTCCGCTATAATTTTTTCCACCCCATCCTAATATTTTCCAGCCATAGTTTTCTCCCTTTTTTACTTCACCAAACCAATCTCCACCTCTTGCACCGTGATTTGACATATAAACTTTTTGGTCAAAAGGGGACAAGAAAAGTCCTTGAGGATTCCTAACACCTATTTGGAAAATTTCAGGTAACCAATTATCCTTACCGGTAAATTTTGGATTATCTTTTGGAATACTACCATCTAAATGAATTCGAATAATACTTCCAGGATGAGAGGTTGGATCCTGAGCAATCATTCCTCCACCTCTTTCACCAGCAGATGCGTACAAGAAATCATCTTTTATTACCAACCTTGATCCAAAATGATATCCAGAGTCTATTGGAGGTTCAGCTTGAAATATATTAGAAAAAGATAATTTTTTTTTATTTAATTTAGCTCTTGCTATAGATGTGCTTGTTTTCCAATCCCCTCTATTTTCTGTGTATGAAATCCAAATATTTTTATCCTTGTGTAAAATATCTAACAACCCTCCTTGACCATCGACCAAAAAATTAAGATTATGTTCAACATTAAAAATATTTTTTGTATTAATATTTACTATTTTAATTTCACCTTCTTTTTCTGTGAGAATAATTTCATTTTTATTTATAAAAGAAGATCCCCAAGGGTCATATAAATCGACAATTTTTTTGAGACTTATTTCATCTGCTTGAACTATAGATGAAATAAAAAATATAAAAAATATTATCCTTTTCCACGCCATGGAATGGTTTTATCGATTATTTTTCTTAATGTAACGTCGAATAAAAGTCCCAGCATACCCATTATAAATATCGTTATCCAAATAACCTCATACTGAAAGTATTTTTTTGCGACATTTTCAACAAAACCAATTCCAGTTGTTCCAGCTAAAAATTCTGCAGCAACTAAAGTTCCCCAACACATTCCAACTGCAACTCTTATACCAGTTAAAATTTCTGGAAGAGAATTTGGAAATATTACGTGTCTTAATATTTGTTTTTTTGATGCCCCGAGAGAATGTGCAGCATGAATTTTAGATAGCTGTGTTCCTGATGCACCTGCTCTTGCTGAAATAATCATAATAGACAGTGAGACCATGAATAACAGGAATACTTTTCCAGTATTATCGATACCAAGTACAGATATAATTAAAGGAGCCCAAGCCAAAGGTGGCACAGGTCTATATAATTCAATTAGAGGATCAAAAAATCCTTTAGCAAATCGATTTAATCCCATAAACAATCCTAAAGGGACACCAATTATAATTCCAAAAATTAATCCTAAAAATACTCTTAAGAAAGAGTCCCAAATATGTCCGTAAGGAACAGGAATTTTAAATAATTTAAAATCACCAGTTACTAATTTAAGAACCTGTCCTTTAAAATTTTGTTTTACAATCCCATCTTTGGTATGAACTGGATAATCACCTGGTAAAATATCTGCTATCCAATCAGGTAAAATAAAGCCAATAATTTTACTTACATCCATCATATCAATCCAGAGTAAAGGAATATTTTTATAACCAACGCTTGGCTTCGACATTAATATAAATTTATTCAATGTATCAGATGGTTTTGGCAACCATCTTCCTGAACCTTGTTCAGAACAACTAGTTCCACTTGAAACAATAGTTCCAGCAGGAAATAAAAGTATATCTATTAATCTTAAACCACCTTGCTCAGATTTTTGAAGATTATCAAACTCAATGATTGCATTTTGCATATCATTAAGAGCATTTGGTGGATAGATACTTGCAAATTCAATTCTTCTTGCAATTTTAACAATATCTTTTGCAAAACTCGATGCTACTTCCTCAGTATCATTTAAACTTTTTCTGTATTCTTTAATGTCTTCTTTTAGTTTTTTTATTGAATTTTTGAATTGGGGATTATGGTTTCTTAACTTGAAAAACTTATCATTTATAAGCGTTAATTCTTCTGCTGCAGCATGAAATTTTAAACCTCTATCGGTTGCAGGAACTAATGGAACTTCAATTGTATTTTCAATTGAACCAGTTCCAGCACTGACTTTTATGATACCCCAATCGCCTTGCTCTAATATAGCAATCTGTCTTTTATTTTTTTCTTCTTCGGTTTCAAA
This sequence comes from uncultured Pelagibacteraceae bacterium, assembly GCA_902628635.1. Taxonomy (GTDB): domain Bacteria; phylum Pseudomonadota; class Alphaproteobacteria; order Pelagibacterales; family Pelagibacteraceae; genus Pelagibacter. The sequence continues at coordinate 154,989 of CACONQ010000002.1, forward strand.
TGGATAATCTTTTTTCTTAAAGTTTGAGCTTAATAATCGTAACTCATCAGTCATTTCTTTAATTTTAATTCTTGTATCTGTTTCCATTAAACTATCGTTTGTAAGCAGAGGAATTAATTGGCCAGTTTTATTAATATACTCAAGCAAAATTGTTTTTTGCTGATTATTTAAATCTGGAGAATTTTGTATTTCTGCCGTTATTTTTTTTAGATTTTTGCTTTCTATTTTTATAATTGATGTGCTTTTAAATTCTCTTTCCTCAATTGGAAATTGGTACTTCAACCCTAATAATGACTCATTAACCTTTGCAACTTGACATAATTCATTAGCTGATTTTGGATAAAATCCTTTTGCTATATCCCAAGAATAATAAAGCCAAATCAATAAAATCGCACTACTACCAACAATTATCCAATGTGTTCCACCTTTTGCTCTTTCTGGATTACCAAAAACTGCATCAACTTTTTCAGTTTTAATTAGTCTACGTCCATAAAGGATACATCCAACAATCGATACAAGGATTAATATTGTTATAATTTGGGTTAGCATTTAATTTTCTTTCCCCATAATTTCCTCTTCCATGTCCCATATCATGGAGAGTATTTCTTCTCTTTTTGATGAAAATTCTTTATTCTTTTTAATCTCTCTTAAATCTTCTTTAAGACCCATCTCAGCAAAAGGTAGATTATATTCTTTATGAATTCTACCTGGCCTTGGTGCCATGACATATAGTCTTTCTCCTAATAATAAAGCTTCTTCAACTGAGTGAGTAATTAAAATAATTGTTTTGCCTGTTTCTTTCCAAATTTTTAAAACAAGTGATTGCATTTTTTCTCTCGTTAATGCATCAAGCGCTCCTAATGGTTCATCCATTAAAATTAAATCTGGATCATTAATTAGACATCTTGCAAGAGCTACCCTTTGTTGCATACCGCCTGATAATTGATAAGTGGGTGTATTTCCAAAACCTTTAAGACCAACTATTTCTAACCACTCCTCAACTTTTTTTGCAGTTGAAACAGGATCTTCTTTTTTCATTCTTAATCCAAAGTTTACGTTTTCAGAAACTGTTAGCCATTCGAAAAGAGCACCTTGTTGAAATACCATACCTCTATCTACACCTGGCCCATTAATTTCATTATTGCCTAGAGTTATTGTTCCAGATGTTGGTCTGATAAAACCAGCTGCAATATTTAATAAAGTGGTTTTGCCACAACCTGATGGTCCCAGCACCGTTAAAAGCTCACCTTTTTTAATTGTAAAATTTAAATCTTTGAGAGCATGGACAGTTTCTCCTTTTGGAGATTTAAAAATCATATTTAAATTTTGAGAAACAAGATCGCTCATAAAATAACTTTATATTAAAATTCGAATAAAAAAAATAGGCACCAATTTAAAAAATTGGCGCCTATTTAATTTTAATTTACCTTCAAATTATAGAGGTAAGAAACTAGTGTCTACGTTTCCTCTTGGTGTTCCCATTCCTTTTAAGAATGCATCAAGATTTCCTTTAGTCATAGACTCTTTAGTCTCCTCTGGAGTTAGAAATTTGAAGCCACTTAAAGTTTCTTTCATATCAGAAACTTTCATCTCTGAAGCTTTTGACATAGCATTCATATCGCTTTTACCAGCTCTATATCTAGCATTTGCTTCATGTGTAACTTCAATAAAAGTTCTAAGCATACCAGGATTTTCCTTCATAAACTTTGTAGTTACTGAAGTAATATCTATCCCAAGTATTCCAGCGTCTCTAGCTTCTTGAACTGTAAGTAATCTAGTTCCAACTGCAGTTGCAGCTTTAATTGAATTACCACCAAATAAACATGCCATTACAACATCACCGCTTACTAATGCAGCAGCTCCTTCTTCAGGATCCATTTGTATAATATCCATTTTTTTTCTGTCAGCTCCAACAACTTTCATACTTTCATCAAAAACGTATTCAGCCATTGTTCCTAGCGGTACAGCAACTTTCTTACCCTCTAATTCTGTAGCATTAGCTTTTGTAATTCCAGATGCATTAGAAGTTACACAAGTTGTTCCACCCATTCCATATTCCATAGCAATATCAACTAACTTAATAGGCGCTTTAGATTTTACTGCGTTAATGAAAGGTACTAAACCTTGCGAATAAGAAATATCAATGTCTCCTGCTAACATAGCATCAGTCATTGCTCCACCATTTGTGAAGTTAGTCCATTTAACCGGCACTCCTAGAGCTTTAGCAAAATTTTTCTTTTGCATGTCCTCTAGATTTGGACTTGGCCATTCTAAAAAGTAAGCAACTCTAACTTCATTCGCTGCAGAATTTGCAACAGAAATGCTCAAGTTAAGAGCAACAATTACTCCTAGAAGATAGCTTATTATTTTTCTCATATATATCCCCTTTGATAATTATTAATAAACAGCATTTAAGTTCATATTCAACGCGATGTAAATGATCATTTAGTTCTATTTAAGTTAATTAAAACAACTTTTAGTTGTATAATATGACGCGCTATTGTTATTATATTTTTCTAGTTAAGAATAATGTAATAGTCTAAATATATTCTTATAATGAGCTCAGAAAATAAAAACAAAATTCCAAATTCTTTGAATGAACATTGGATGCCTTTTACATCCAACAAAGACTTTAAAGCAAAACCAAGATTAATTACTGAGGCTAAAGGATGTTATTTAAAAAATCATGAAGGCCAAACCATGATTGATGCAAGCTCAGGTCTTTTTTGTAATCCACTTGGACATGGTAGAAAAGAAATTATTGATGCTATTACAAATCAATTAAAAACATTGGATTATTGTCAGCCCTTTCAACAAGGTTTTGGTGGATCATTTGATTTAGCAACAAAAATTTCTAAACATACTCCAGGTACCATTAATAAAATGTTTTATACGATTTGTGGTTCAACAGCAGTTGAAACTGCAATAAAAATTGCAATTGCATATCATAAAGCAAGAGGACACGGCCATAGATACAGATTTGTTGGAAGAGAAAGAGCTTACCACGGAATGAATATTGGAGCGACCTCAGTTGGAGGAATGATTAATAATGTTAAAACTTTTGCAAGTGTTTTAATGCCAGGCGTATTACACATGAGACATACACATTTACCAGAACATAAATTTATAAGTGGTCAGCCTGATACGGGAGCAGAAATGGCGGATGACCTAGAGAGAATTTGTATTAATTTTGGAGCAGAAAATATTGCAGCATGTATTGTTGAGCCAGTTGCTGGATCAACAGGAACCTTAGTCCCTCCAAAAGGTTATCTACAAAGATTAAGAGAGATCTGTGACAAGCATGGAATTTTATTAATTTTCGATGAAGTTATAACAGGCTGGGGAAGAATGGGATCTGCTTTTGGAGCACAAGAATTTGGAGTTACACCTGATATGATGACAATGGCAAAAGCAACAACAAATGGAATTAGTCCAATGGGAGTTGTTGCATGTAAAGATGAAATTTATGACACAATTATGGATGGTTCACCAAAAGGGACAATTGAATTATTTCATGGATATACATATTCGGGAATTCCAATTTCAGTTGCAGCCGCGCTAGCAGTTCAAGAAATATTTGAAAAAGATGACATCTTTAATAGAGCTAAAGACATGTCACCATACTTTCAAGAAGGTTTATTCTCTCTCAAAGATATTGATATTGTAGACAATATAAGAGGATACGGAATGATGGGTGGTATAGATTTAAAAATGGACAAAAAACCTGGTGTAGCTGGGTTCACTTGTTTTAAACATTGTTACGAAGCAGGAGTTAATTTCAAAGCTACAGGAGATTGTTTAATAATTGCTCCTATGTTTATTTCTGAAAAAAAACATATTGATGAGATTATTGAAAAACTGAGAACTGGTATTACTAACTATTCGAAAAGTAAAAAAAATTAATTTTCATTTTGTTAGGGCAACAGGGAAAATATTATGAAAATTGGCGTTCCAAAAGAAATTAAACCTCAAGAAAATAGAATTGGCTTAACTCCAGACAGTGTGAAAGTTTTAACTTCAAATGGCAACGAAGTATTAGTTGAAAAAAATGGAGGAGTAGAAGCTGGTTTTGATAACGAACAATACAAAAAGGCAGGTGCAAAATTAGTTGATAAAGCCGAGGATATATTTAACGACTCAGAAATAATTGTAAAAGTAAAAGAACCTCTATCAAATGAGGTTAAAATGATAAAAGAAAATCAAATTGTATTTACTTATTTACATTTAGCAGCTGCAAAAGAACTTACTCAAGGATTAATAGACTCAAAAGGTGTTTGTATAGCTTACGAAACTGTTACTGATAACAATGGTCGCTTACCTTTACTTGCACCTATGAGTGCGGTTGCAGGAAGAATGTCAGTCCAAGCGGGAGCGCATTGTTTAGAAAAAAATCAAAAGGGTAGAGGAGTACTTCTTGGTGGAGCTCCAGGTGTTGAGCCTGGAAATGTTGTTATATTAGGTGGAGGAGTAGTAGGAGAGAATGCAGCAATAATTGCAACAGGTTTAAAAGCAAGAGTTCATGTGGTAGATAAATCAGAGGCAAGACTTAAACAACTTTCAGAAATGTTTGGAGATAAAATAATACCGCAACATAGTGATAAAATTGATCTTGAAAAATTAATTTCGGAATGTGATTTATTAGTGGGTGGAGTATTAATACCTGGCGCTGAAGCACCAAAATTAGTAACAAAAAAAATGCTAAAAGGAATGAAAAGTGGATCTGTAATAGTTGATGTTGCTATCGATCAAGGTGGATGTGTTGAAACAAGCAAACCAACAACGCATGCTGAACCAACATATATTGTTGATGACATTGTTCATTATTGCGTTGCAAATATGCCTGGGGGTGTTCCTAGAACTTCCACTTTAGCTTTAAATAAAGCAACTCTACCTTTTATATCCAAGTTAGCAAAAGATGGTTATCAAAAAGCTTTAAAAAATGATCAAAATTTTTTAGCAGGTCTAAATGTTCATAAAGGAAATATAACTTATAAAGCTGTAGCAGATATTTTCGGACATAAATATTTATCACCCAGTGAGGCCATAGCATAATGTATAGACCTTTACCTGACGGATTAACAATTAAAAACTCACCGATTGAAGGATTAGGTTTATTTACAGTTATTGATATAAAAAAAAATACATTTATTGGTGTTACTCATATTAGAGACGAACAATTTGAAAATAAATATATTAGAACACCTTTAGGAGGTTTTTATAATCATTCAGATGCTCCAACAGTTGTGAGAATGGTAACTGACTCTTTACCTAAACTTAAATTTGGAGATATCTTAGACATTGATGCTGATACAAAGAAATTTCCAGGTAAAGAAAATGATGGTGAAAATGTATTCTTCAATCTGCAAGAAAAACCTGATGCAAAGTACTTTTTTATGGTTGCCGCAAAAGATATAAAAGCAGGAGAAGAACTTACTGCAAACTATAATCTTTATACCTATCCAAAAACTGGTGTAGGTTTACAGATGTTGTAAATGGAAAAAAAAATTAAAGTTAGCTCTAATAAAAGTTTTGGGATAGTTTTTTCTATATTTTTTTTATTAATTTCTGTTTATCCACTATTGAACAACGATCCAATTCATTATTGGTATCTATTTGTATCATTTATATTTTTAGTATTAGGTTTGATGAATTCAAAAATATTAAGTCCATTAAATGTTTTGTGGTTTAAATTTGGAATATTGCTTGGCAAAATTGTTTCTCCTGTTGTTATGGGAATTATTTTTTTTTTAGTTGTAACTCCAATATCAATAATTTTAAAAATATTTGGCAAAGATGTTTTAAACTTGAAATTTAATAATAATAAAACTTATTGGATTGTAAAAGATGGACCAAAAAGCAATATGAAAAAACAATTTTAAAATGAGTTTTTTAAAAGAATTTTGGGAATTTTTAAAAATAAGGAAAAAATATTGGCTTTTACCGATAATAATTGTTCTAGTGATTTTTGGAGGTTTAATAGTATTGAGCCAAGGTTCAGCAGTTGCACCATTCATTTATACAATTTTTTAAAGTGAGCTCAATATTAGGCATATCAGCATTTTACCACGACAGCGCTGCTGCATTATTAAAAGATGGTAAAATAATTGCTGCAGCACAGGAAGAGAGATTTACTAGAAAAAAACATGATGCAAGTTACCCATACAATGCTGTCGAATTTGTCTTAAAATATTCAAACCTAAAACTAAGTGAAGTTGATAACATAGTTTTTTTTGAAAAACCTTTCTTAAAATTTGAGAGATTACTAGAGACTTATGTCGCTTTTGCGCCTAGAGGTTTCATATCTTTTATGAAGGCAATGCCAATTTGGTTAAGAGAAAAGCTTTTTCAGAAGAATTACTTATTAAATAAACTTAAATTACATGATCCGAAACTGAAATCAGATAATAATATTTATTTTTCTGATCATCATTTAAGCCATGCGGCTAGTGCTTTTTTTCCATCACCTTTTGATGAGGCAGTTGTTTTGACTGCAGATGGGGTTGGTGAATGGGCCACAACCACTGTTGCAGTTGGTAAAAATAATAAACTCGATATAAAAAAAGAAATTCATTTTCCACATTCCCTTGGTCTGCTTTATTCAGCTTTTACATATTTTGTTGGTTTTAAAGTTAATAGTGGAGAGTATAAACTTATGGGTTTAGCTCCATATGGCAATCCAATTTATTGCGATAAAATAGAAAAATTAATCGATATCAAAAATGATGGAACTTTTAGATTAGATCAATCATATTTTAATTATGCAACTGGTTTGACTATGACAAGTAATAAATTTAATAATTTATTTGGCGCAAATCCCCGAGATCCAAAAAATGAAAAAATAAATCAGTTTCATATGGATATAGCTTGCTCAATTCAAAAAGTTACTGAGAAAATTATGTTACAGTTGGTAAGATCCATAAGAAAAGAATATAACATTAAAAATCTCTGTTTAGCAGGCGGGGTTGCTTTGAATTGTGTTGCAAATGGAAAAATTTTAAAGGAAAAAATTTTTGAAAATATTTGGATACAACCAGCTGCTGGAGATGCAGGTGGATCTTTAGGTGCTGCATTAGCTTTATGGCATATCGAAAAAGGAAATAAACGTTATATAAATCCACATGATGACATGAGTGGGTCTTATTTGGGACCTTCATACAAACAAGAAGAAATTGAAAAAGAACTTAAAAAATTGGGTGCAAACTTTAAAGTTTTAAACTATGAGGACTTAATAAACCAAACCTCAGAAAAAATATCTAAAGGTAACGCAGTTGGATGGTTTCAAGGGAGAATGGAGTTTGGTCCAAGAGCATTAGGTGCTAGATCAATTTTAGGAGATCCAAGGTCAGAAAAAATGCAAAAAAATTTAAATTTAAAAGTAAAATATAGAGAAAGCTTTAGACCATTCGCACCTTCAGTCTTAAAAGATGATGTGTCAAATTGGTTTGAGCTAAAAACTGAGAGTCCTTATATGTTGTTAGTTGCTGATGTAAATTCTAACAAAAAAATACAGATGACTGAAGAAGAGCAAAAACTTTTTGGAATTGATAAACTAAACATTAAAAGGTCAGAAATTCCCGCAGTAACCCATGTTGATTATTCAGCTAGAATTCAAACAGTCAGCGAAAATGCAAACAAACCTTATCACGATCTAATTCAAAAATTCAAAGAAAAAACTGGTTGTCCAGTAATCATCAATACATCATTTAATGTAAGAGGTGAACCTATAGTAAATACACCTACGGATGCCTTTAATTGTTTTATGGGAACAGATCTAGATAATTTAGTCATTGGAAAATGTTTTCTTGAAAAAAATCAACAAAACTCTAGTTTAAAGAAAGATTATTCTAAAGAATTTGAATTAGATTGATTAAAATGGAAAAAAAATTACCAAGTAGTTGTAAAGTTGTTGTGATAGGTGGTGGTGTAGTTGGCTGCTCAACAGTATACCATTTAGCAAAATTTGGCTGGAAAGACACAATTTTACTTGAAAGAGATCAATTAACTTCAGGTACAACTTGGCATGCTGCTGGCTTGGTTAGTCAATTAGGACCATCTGCGGGAATAACTAAAATAAGAAAATACTCTTTAGACTTATATAAAAAACTTGAAAAAGAAGTAGACTTTTCTCCAGGTTTAAAACTCAATGGTGCATTATCTATTGCCACAACACCAGGTAGATGGGAAGAATTAAAAAGACAAGCAACTACTGCTCAATTATACGATGTCAATGTTGAAGTATTAAACTTAGAACAAATTAAAAAAAAATATCCCATAATTAATAATGATGGTGTGTTAGGTGGAATTTTTATGCCAGGCGATGGCCAAGCAGACCCTGTCGGAGTAACAAACCTACTTGCTAAAGCAGCTAAAAAAGAAGGTGCTAGAATATTTGAAAAATCACCAGTTGAAAAAATTTTAAAAAAAAATGGAAGAGTTTCAGGTGTAGTGGTTAATGGACAAACAATTGAATGTGAATACATTGTTTTAGCAACAGGAATGTGGTCTAGACAAATTGGTGAAGATATGGGATTTAGTGTTCCACTTTATCCTGCAGAACATTTTTATATTATTACTGAGTCTATTAAAGATTTACCAAAAGATCTTCCTGTATTAAGAGACTTTGATGATAGTCTATATTTAAAAGAAGATGCTGGTAAAATGTTGGTTGGAATTTTTGAGGGTAAATCAATTCCTGCATTTAATAAAACAAATAGAGTTCCAGAAGATTTTTCTTTTGGGGAATTTCCAGAAAATTTTGATCATTTTGAACCATATCTTACTGCTGCAATTAAAAGAGCACCAATTTTAGAAAAAGCAGGAATTAGAAAATTTTTTGCAGGGCCTGAATCATTTACACCTGACACAAATACTTTGTTAGGAGAAATACCGGGAATTAAAAATTTATTTGCTTGTTGTGGTTTGAATAGTATTGGAATTGGAAGTGGTGGAGGTGTCGGAAAAGTTACAGCTGAGTGGATGATGAGTGGCCATATTAATGAAGACTTATTTATTTATGATATAAAAAGATTTCAAAACTTTCATTCAAACATAGATTTTATTAAAGAAAGAATAACCGAGACCTTAGGTGATCTTTATGGAATGCATTGGCCTTACAAACAACATAAAACATCAAGAAATCAAAAGTTACTTCCGTATCATAACGAACTTAAAAAAGCTGGAGCATGCTTTGGTGTTTCAGGAGGATACGAAAGACCAATGTGGTTTAACTTAAATGGATCACCAGCAGAGTATAAATATAGTTATGGTTATCAAAACTGGTATCCATCCGTTGAAAACGAGACTAAAAATACAAAAAAAAATGTTGGATTGTTTGAATTAAGTCCTTTTTCAAAATTTGATTTAAGAGGAGAAAAAAGCTTTGAAGATCTCCAAAGAATCTGCACTGCTAACATAAAGTTTACTCCTGGAAAAACAACCTATACACAAATATTAAATAAGGATGGTGGAATAGAAATTGATTGTACAGTCGTTTGTTTAGATAAAAATTATTTTAGAATAATAAGCTCTGCAGCAACAAGAGAAAGAGACAAGTTTTTTATTTTAAAAAATATTTCAGATGAAGTGGAGCTTAAAGATGTAACCGATGATTATTGCTGTTTAGGATTGTTTGGACCAAAATCAAGAGATTTACTTTTTAAAATAAGCAAAGATGATTTTTCCAATGATAGCTTTAAATTTGGCTCTGGTAAATATGTATTAATTAATAATATTAAAGTTTGGGCTCAAAGACTTTCATATGTGGGTGAATTGGGTTTTGAGTTATATATAGAAAATTCTGATGCTAAAAATTTATATAAAACAATAGTTACTGAGGGAAAAAATCATAATTTAGTACATTGCGGTATGCATGCAATGGATACAATGCGAATGGAAAGCGGTTTTTTGCATTGGGGACACGATATATCG
>CACONQ010000003.1 GCA_902628635.1 uncultured Pelagibacteraceae bacterium
TTAAGTTCGATAACGGTAGATACTACTCCTGCAAATTTTAAATCTGATATTTCAACAAATGTTGCCATGGTTTTATCTAAACCTAATAAAAAAACTCCAATCGAGATAGGGGAGATTATCAAAAAAAAAATCCTTGAGGATGCTGATGTTGCAGATGTTGAGATTGTAAAACCAGGTTTTTTGAATATTACATTAAAGCCAACTCTATGGAACAAGTTATTAGAAACTATCATTAAAAAACCAAATGAATTCGGTCTTAAGAAAAACTCTGAAAAGAAAAATTTTATAATAGAGTTTGTTTCAGCAAACCCAACTGGCCCTCTTCATGTAGGTCACTGTCGTGGAGCTATCTTAGGCGATGTTGTAAGTAATATATTAAAGTTCAATAAACATAAAGTTTTTAAAGAATATTATGTAAACGACTACGGGAATCAAATTATAAATTTTACTAAATCAGTATTTCATAGATGTAGAGAAATAATTTTTAAAGAAAAATTTCCAAATGATGTGGATTTATATCCTGGTGAATATATCATTCAGATATCGAAAAATATAATTAAAAATAATCCAAAAATTAAATTTGAAAATTTTGAAAGTATTGCAAAACAGCTTACTTTGCTTTCAGTATCAGAGTCGCTCTTACTAATTAAAGACAATTTAAAAAGCCTTGGAATAGAGCATGATAATTTTCAGAGCGAAACTAAAATTGTTGAAAATAATGAGGTTCAAAAAGTTGTAAATAAACTCAAGGAAAAAAAATATATTTTTAGTGGAAAAATAAAAGCTCCCATGAACGAAAAAAAAGAGGATTGGGTTGAAAGAGAACAGCTACTTTTTAAGTCAAGTGATTTTGGCGATGATAAAGATAGAGCACTACAAAAGTCAGATGGTAGCTGGACATATTTTGCAAGTGATGTTGCCTATCATAATAATAAACTTGAGAGGAAATTCGATGTTCTTATAAATATATTAGGTGCAGATCATGCAGGTTACATTAAAAGAATTACTTCTTCTGTAGAGGCTTTATCAGGTGAAAAAAACAAATTAGTTTGCAAAGTAAGTCAACTCGTAAAACTCATTAAAGAGGGAAAACCATTTAAAATGTCAAAAAGGAAAGGTGATTATATAACTGTAGACGATTTAATTAAGGAAGTAGGAAAGGATGCTACAAGATTTATAATGCTTAGCAGAACAAGTGATGTAGAATTAGATTTTGACTTTGACAAGGTTAAAGAAAAGTCAAAAGATAATCCATTGTATTATGTTCAGTATAGTTACGCAAGAATCTCATCTGTTTTTAGACACATTAATAAAAATATTAATGATGAAATTAGTATAAAAAATTATGATTTTAACTATTCAAATGAAGAAATAAAAATTATTCAAAAATTATCTCAGTGGCCACTTGTAATAGAAATTGCTACCAATAAACTTGAACCTCATAGAATCCCAACTTATCTGTACGAACTAGCATCAGAGTTTCACTCGTATTGGAATTTAGGAAAAGATGATATTAACAAAAGATTTATTAACAATGAAAAAAAAATTAGTGAGGATAAAATTGTATTTTTAAAATCAATCTCAAATGTTATCAAGTCTGGAATGCAAATTGTAGGTGTGGAAACTCCAGAAAAAATGTAATGTTAAAAGAAATTAAAATTTTATTATACTTTTTTGTTATAGTTCTATTCTTTTTTTTAACAATTAAATTTTATTTATCCGATGAATTTGAAAAAGATGTCTACAGATCTTATAATAATCATGAAACCATCGTAAATGAGTACTCTGAAAAATTAGAATTAATTAAAAGCGATACGGATAATATTATTGAGTATAATAACAATACAAATAATTCCAAAAAGAAATACCAATTTTGGAAATTAATCGAAAATGATTAAAAGTCGTAGAAGTTTTATTATTGGGATTAAAGGAATAAAATTAAACAGAAAAGAAATTTCGTTTATTAAAAAATATAAGCCCTGGGGTGTAATTTTATTCACAAGAAATATAAAAACCATTGAACAAACAAAAAGACTTACGAATAGTATTAGAAAAATTTATAAAGATAAAAATTTTCCAATATTAGTTGATCAAGAAGGGGGTCGTGTTGCTCGATTAAATAGCATAATTTTATCAACAGCATTCCCAGGCAATTTTTTTGGAAATATGTATAAAAAAGATCCAAAAAATTTAAATTATTATTTAGATATTTATATTAATCAAATTTCTTATTTATTAAGGGAAATTGGTATAAATTTGAATACGAGTCCAGTTTTGGATTTAAAAGTTAAAAATACCACAAAAATAATAGGAGACAGAGCATTCTCTAGCAATATAAAAATTGTTAATAAAATTGGTGACTTAGTAATAGAGAAATTTCATTATAATAAAATTGGCACTGTGATAAAGCATATACCCGGACATGGTTTAGCAAAGTCTGATAGTCATATACGAACTCCTTATATATATAAAAATTTGAATTATTTAAAAAGGAATGATTTCAAAGTATTTAAAAATAAAAAATCTATTTTTGCTATGACCGCACATATAATATTTAGTAAAATTGATCCTACATATACGGTTACACATTCTAAGAAATTAATTAATATTATAAGAAATGATATAAATTTCAAAAATTTGATAATTTCAGACGATATTTCTATGAAGTCTCTAAAATTTTCAACATTAATTAATACCCAAAAAGCATTTCAAGCAGGTTGTAATTTAGTTTTACATTGCAACGCCAGGATGTCTGAAATGAAAGTTGTAGCTGAAAATTCACCAAAATTAGATAATTTTTTGCTGAAAAAAACTTTAGAATTTTATAAGCTAGTAAACATTAAATGAAAGAAGATGAAAAATTACAATTTAATGTAAATCTAAGTACTTTTAGTGGTCCACTAGATACGCTTTTAGATTTAGCAAAATCACAAAAAGTTAATCTAGAAAATATTTCAATTACAAAGTTAGCTGATCAATTTCATGAATTTATAACTAAATCCTTGGATCTTAATTTGGAATTAGCTTCGGAATATCTTTTGATGGCAACTTGGCTGGCCTATTTAAAATCTAAACTTTTGTTACCAGAAACAGATGAGGAAGAGTTTAAAGCATTAGAAGTTGCTGAAAAATTAAAATTACAATTAAAAAAACTTGAATTAATTCGTTTACTTTCAGATCAAATGCTAAAAAGAAAAAGACTAGGTAAAGATATATTCATGAGAGGTGTAAAAGGGCAAATTAAATCAATATATAGTTCAGAATACAATGTTTCTCTTTTTGAGCTTTTAAAGACCTATGCAAACATAATAATGACTAAAGATTTTCAAAGAATTAATATTCCAAGATTACCAGTCTTTACAACAGAGGATGGGATTAATGAAATCAAAAAATATTTTGGTAAACTTAAAAATTGGAAAAATCTTGAGGATTTAATTCCTAAAAATTTTAATAAAAAAAATAATTTGAGAAGAACAGGACAAGCAGGTATTTTTGCTGGATCTTTGGAATTAGCAAAAGAGGGAAATATATCATTAAAACAAGAAAAATTATTTGATAAAATTTTGATTAAAGAAAACTAAATGAAAAAAAATAAAGAAGATAATATAGTTAAATTCCCTTCAAATTTAAGCAGTGGTGAACGTGAAGTTGAAGCAATCTTGTTTGCAGCTGCTGAACCCTTAGAAATAGAGTCTATTGAAGTCAAAGTCTCAAAAAATATTAATGTAAAAAAAATCCTTGAAAAATTACAAAAATTTTATTCTGTTAGAGGTATTAATTTAGTCTGCATTTCAAACAAATGGTCTTTTAGAACAGCACAAAATTTATCTAAACTAATGTCACAACAAAAAACTGTCGAAAAAAAATTGTCTAAAGCTGCTATAGAGACCTTAGCAATCATAGTTTATCACCAGCCAGTGACAAGAGCTGAAATTGAGGAAATCAGAGGTGTTGCTTTTGGAACTAATACATTAGACATATTAATGGAATTGAATTGGGTAAAACCACAAGGTAGAAAAGATGTACCTGGGAAACCTATCCAATATGGGACCACAGACGATTTTTTAAGTCATTTTAACCTTCAAAAACTCACAGATTTACCTACAGTAGACGAATTAGGTTCTGCAGGCTTAATTGACTCAAGCGCAATAGATGCATCTGTTTTTGGAACAGGAAAATTTTATCAAGAAAAACAAGAGGAAAAAAAAGAGAATATTTATTCCAATATCGATGAAATGTTGTCTAGTACTTTAAAAGATAAAGAAAGTGAATAAAAAGGTACTTTTAAAAATTTAATAAAAGATATATAAATAAATCATGAGTATAGGTTTTTGGCAAATAGCAATCGTAGTAATATTAGTTGTTCTTCTATTTGGAAGAGGAAAAATATCCAGCCTAATGGGTGATGTCGCAAAGGGTATAAAGAGTTTTAAAAAAGGAATGGCTAATGATGGTGAAGATAGTGCACCAAAAAACATATCCGAAAATAATCAAGACACAGATAAAAAAGAGTAGATCAAATGCCACAAATTGGCTGGTTTGAAATATTAATTATAGTTTCAATTGCTATCATTGTAGTTGGTCCAAAAGATTTTCCTATAATGTTAAAAAAAATTGGATCATGGATAGGTTCAGCTAAAAGATATGTTGCTAATGTTCAAAATGAAGTTTCAACACTGGGTGAAAATGAAATTATAAACGACGAAAATAAAAGTGATAACAACAAAGAAAAAGATTTAAATGACACCAAGTGAAGAAAAAATGGGATTTTTTAGCCATTTAGCAGAATTAAGAAAAAGATTAATTAATTGTTTAATATTTTTATTTATTTTTTTTATTATTTGTTATTTTTTTTCTGAGTATATTTATGGTTTTCTAGTAGAGCCTTATTCATCAGCTGTTCAAGATGATGGAGTTCAAAGAAGATTAATTTTTACAGCTTTACAAGAAACGTTCTTAACTTATTTAAAAGTATCTTTTTTTACTTCTTTTTTTATAACATTTCCTTTTATATTAATTCAGATTTGGTTATTTATCGCTCCTGCATTGTATAAGAATGAAAAGGCTGCAATTATGCCTTACTTAATCGTGACACCAATTTTATTCCTTCTTGGTGGAATGTTGGTTTATTATTTAATAATGCCTCTCGCAATTAAATTTTTCATTTCCTTTGAAAGTAGTGGCACAATTACAAATCTACCAATTCAATTAGAAGCAAAAGTAAATGAGTATTTGTCCTTAATTATGAAATTAATATTTGCTTTTGGCTTAAGTTTCCAATTACCGGTTGTCTTAAGTCTACTTGCTAGAATTGGTTTAATTGATTCGTTATTTTTGAAACAAAGACGAAAGTATGTTGTAGTAATGATTTTTGCAGCTGCAGCAATATTAACTCCACCAGATCCAATAACACAAATAGGTTTAGCTATACCTCTTTTAATTTTGTATGAATTATCTATTTTTTCTGTAAGTATGATAGAGAAAAAAATTAAAGAAAAAGAGCATGCATAACATTAAAGATATTAGAGATAATCTCGATAATTTTAAAAAGTTAATATCTAAGAGAAATGTTAAAGTAGAGACAAATAATATCAGTGAATTAGATAAACAAAATAGGACTTTAATTCAAAATAAAGAATTACTAGAAAAAGAAAAAAAAGATATTTCTAAAAAAAAAGATCAAAATTTATTTGAAAAGTCTAAAGAAATATCAAAAAAAATAGAAAAAATTAGCTCTGACCAATCTCAAGTTAAATTTAAATTAGATGAAATTTTATCTTCGATACCAAATATACCTTTAGATGATGTGCCTGAGGGAAAAGATGAAAATTCAAATCTAGAAATTGAAAAGTCAGGAGAAATTAAGAATTTTGATTTTAAACCAAAGTCACATATTGATCTTGGAGATAATCTAAAAATGCTTGATTTTGATCTAGCATCCAAAACTTCTGGTTCTAGATTTGTTTTTGTTACAAAAAAGCTAGCCATGTTAGAGAGGGCTTTATCAAACTTTATGATAGATACACATGTAAACAAAAACAATTACTTGGAGATATCGCCACCCTTGATTGCTAATGAAAATACTATGTATGGCACTGGTCAATTGCCAAAATTTGAAAATGACCAGTTTGAACTAGTGTTAGAAGATAAAAATGATCGTAAATTTCTTATACCTACAGCAGAAGTTATTTTAACAAATATGGTTAAGGATCAAATTTTAGATATAAAAGATTTACCGCTTCGATTTGTTGCTTCAACCCCATGCTTTCGTAAAGAAGCGGGAAGCTATGGTAAAGATACAAAAGGAATGATTAGACAACACCAATTTTACAAAGTTGAGTTAGTAAGTATTGTAGAGCCTATCCATTGTATAGAAGAGCTAGAAAGAATGACTAATTGTGCGACAGATATTTTAGATCAATTAAAATTGCCTTACAGAAAAGTTTTATTATGCACTGGTGACATGGGTTTTAGTGCAGAAAAAACTTATGATATTGAAGTATGGATACCGTCTGAAAAAAAATATCGAGAAATCTCAAGCTGTTCTTCATGTGGTTCATTTCAAGCTAGAAGAATGAAAGCAAGATATAAAAATTCAAAAAAAGAAACAAATTTTGTTGGCACTCTAAATGGAAGCGGACTAGCAGTTGGAAGAACGTTAATAGCTTTAATAGAAAATTACCAGCAAGCAGATGGATCAATCATAATACCGGAAGTTCTTAAGCCATATATGAATAATTTAGAAAAGATTGATAACAATTAGAGTTGTTTTAGTAAATCTTTTGGTATAAAAAATTAGTAACTTAGGAGTAATAATGTCAAATTCTGGAATAGGTCAATTTATACCACTAATACTAATATTTGTTATTTTTTATTTTTTCTTAATAAGACCACAACAAAAAAAAGTAAAAGAACATAAAATTATGGTTGAAAATTTAAAAAGAGGAGACAAAGTTATTACCGTCGGTGGGATCGTAGGAACAATTGATAGAATTATTGATGCTGAAAAAGTTGAAGTGGAGATCGCTGATAACGTTAAAGTTGAGATAATTAAATCTACTGGAATTCAAAGCTTAGTCACTGCCAATCAAGAAACAAAAAAATAATAGTAAATTTTTAAAAAGTGCTTTATTTTTCAAAATTAAGAATTTTTACTATACTAATAGCTTCATTATTTTTTCTTTTTTTCACTTTATCAAACTTTACTAAATTAGACGATAGTTTCTTTAACAAAAAAATAAATTTGGGTCTTGATCTTCAAGGAGGTTCTTATCTCTTATTAGAAATAGATAATAAACCAGTTATTACAAAAGAGCTTCAAAATAAAATAACTTTTTTAAAAACATATTTTAAAGATAAAAATATAAATATTTTTAATCTTAAAATTTATAATCAAAATTCTATAAGATTTGAAACCGATGAAACAAATGTTGAATTAATTAAGGATATTTTCGTTGATAAAGAAGAGTCAGTAAATCCTTTTTATGAAAAATATAAATCACATCAATTTGATTTAGAAAATCAAAATAATATTTTTACAATAACATTATCAAAATATGGAATTATAGAACTCAAAAACTCTTCTTTAGATCAAGCTATTGAAATAGTCAGAAGAAGAATTGATGAAGTTGGTACAAATGAACCAAATATTTTAAAAAGAGGCAATGATAGAATTCTCGTTGAGTTGCCTGGACTTGATGATCCAATGCGTATTAAAAATCTTCTTGGTAAAACAGCAAACTTAACCTTTAGGTTTGTTTCAAAATCTACTGAGGCAGAATTTGGTACAGATTTAATGGAATTTGAAGATGGATCTGAGTCTCCGGTATATATAAATAAAAGAATTATTTTAAGTGGTGAAAATTTGCTTGATGCCCAACCAAGAGTCGACTCTCAGACTAATGAAACTGTTGTGACATTTAGTTTAGATAGGGTGGGTGCAAAAAGATTTGGTAAAGCTACAATTTCAGGTGTTGGGAAAAGATTTGCTATAATTTTAGATGATAAAATAATAAGTGCTCCAGTAATCCAAGAGGCTATTGTTGATGGCTCTGGACAAATAACTGGCGGTTTTACTTTTCAATCAGCAACTGACCTTGCCTTACTACTAAGATCTGGTGCATTGCCAGCTCCTATGAATATTATTGAGGAGAGAACTGTTGGACCTGGTCTAGGAAAGGACTCTATCAAGGCTGGGGTTTTAGCTTTAATTATAGGTTTCTCATTAGTAATAGCTTTTATGATATTTAAATATAAGATTTTTGGATTGATTGCTAATACTGCACTAATTTTCAATTTATTTTTTTTGGTCGGTATACTCACATTATTTGAGGCTACTTTAACTCTTCCTGGTATTGCGGGTATTATTTTAACAGTGGGTATGGCTGTTGATGCTAATGTCTTAATTTTTGAAAGGATAAAAGAGGAAAAAGCACATGAAAAAAATCAACTTATAGCATTTGACTCAGGCTATACAAAATCTAGAACAGCTATTTTAGATGCTAACATAACTACTTTTATTGCTGCAATTATACTTTTTTTTCTTGGCTCAGGACCAATAAAAGGTTTTTCTATAACCTTGGGAGTTGGAATACTGACAACTTTATTTTCTGTTTATTTTATAGCAAGATTACTAACATCACTTTACATAGTTCGAAATAAAGATAGGGAAATTAAAATATAATTTATGAAAAATATTCAATTTAATAGATATTATAAATTATTTACACTTATCTCTAGTGGAATGTCTATTATTTCGATTTTATTACTTATATTTAAAGGACTAAATTTTGGTATAGATTTTAAAGGAGGAACTTTGATTGAACTCAGGGCCATTGATAAACAAATTAATATTTCGAGTTTAAGAAGTTCTTTTTCAAAAATGAATTTAGGAGATGTAGCAATTAAAAATTTTGGCGAGGATTATGATTTCCTAATTAAATTTGAAAAAAAAGGTCCAGAGAAAGATTTGATTCAAAATATAAAAAAGAATTTAAATGCATCAATTGGATCAGGATACGAAATTAGGCGAGTAGAAAATGTAGGTCCAAAAGTGAGTGCAGAATTATTAAAAGGAGGGTTAATAGCAATAGCTGTATCACTTGGAGCCATGCTTTTTTATATTTGGATACGTTTTGAATGGCAATTTAGTATTGGAGCAATCCTGGCTCTTTTCCATGACGTTCTTATAACTATGGGAATATTTTCATTAATAGGTTTAGAAGTAAATCTTTCAATTGTTGCAGCAATTTTAACTATCGTTGGATACTCAATGAACGATACGGTTGTAATTTTTGATAGAGTTAGAGAAAATTTAAAAAAACATATTGATCTAAAAATTTTTGAGTTAACAAATCTTTCTATTAATGAAACCTTATCTAGAACTATTATTACATCGGTAACAACACTTTTAGCACTATTATCAATATTTTTATTTGGTGGTGAGATTTTAAAAGGTTTTTCTTTTGCAATGATACTTGGTGTTATCCTGGGTACCTATTCGTCAATTTTTATAGCTAATCCAATTTTAGTAAATTTAAAAGTTAATTATAAAACTATTGTTAAAGAAGAGGATTAATATAGATTTTGAGCAGCCACCATTGATAATAACATTGGCAAAGAAAATAAAGTGTTTGTTCTAGAAATTAACATTGCGGTTTTTGCAGATTTTGCTTTTGTATCAGGATCACTCTCTACTATTCCAAGGGCTCTTTTTTGATTAGGCCAGATTATAAACCAAACATTAAAAGCCATTATTAAACCTAGCCACATGCCTATTCCAATAGCAGTATTTTTACCTCCACCAGATCCTATGCCTAATATTAATGCATCATACAAATAACCGTTTAGCCAAGCTAATATAAGACCAGATAATATAGTCGCAAAAGCTGCCCATCTAAAATAAAAAAGCGCAGCAGGAGCTATTACTTTACCTATTGCAGGTTTTTGTTCATCTGGAATTTTTGGCATATTTGGAATTTGAACAAAATTAAAATACCATAATAATCCAATCCACATAATTGCTACTACTACGTGGAAATATCTTAATAACCAACTCCAAAAAATTCTATCAAAATCGAAACCTTCATTGTTGAAAAAAAGTCCTAAAAAGAGAAGTATGGATATAGCTATTGAGGTGTGAATTGTTTTTGGTAACGATGTTAAAATTTTATTCATAAATCATAATATTATATTTTTATATATTATTATGCAATTTTTTTGATCTTGTTTTCTAGCATTTCCTTTAGAAATTGCCCAGTATAGCTTTCTTTAATTTTAATTATTTCTTCGGGTTTTCCCTCTGCGATAATATTTCCACCTTTAACACCACCATCAGGCCCCATATCAATAATGTGATCAGCAGTCTTAATTACATCTAGGTTATGTTCAATAACCACAACGGTATTTCCTGTAGCAACAAAAGTATGCAATATTTCTAAAAGTTTTTTAATATCATGTTGATGTAAACCTGTGGTTGGTTCATCTAATATGTATATTGTTCTACCAGTTGATCTTCGTGATAGTTCCTTTGCCAACTTTATTCTCTGAGCTTCACCCCCAGATAAAGTAGTAGCTTGTTGACCAATTTTTATATACCCCAAACCGACTTTTTTTAAAGTTAAAAGTTTTGATCTTATATTTGGAATATTTTCAAAGTAATCACATCCTTCATCAACTGTCATATTAAGAACATCTGCAATGCTTTTATCTTTAAATTTAATTTCTAAAGTTTCTCTGTTGTAACGACTTCCTTTGCAATCATCACAGGTTATATAAACATCAGGTAAAAAATGCATTTCATATGTTATAACTCCATCACCTTCACATGCTTCACATCTTCCTCCTCTAACATTAAAAGAAAATCTTCCTGGTTTGTAACCTCTACTTTTTGATTCTGGTAAACTTGTGAACCAATCTCTAATAGGACCAAATGCTCCAGTATATGTAGCAGGATTTGATCTTGGTGTTCTGCCAATTGGGGATTGATCAATATTTATAATTTTATCTACCAACTCTACTCCTTTGAAAGTTTTAAAAGGCATTGGTATCTTTCTTGATTTGTTATTGTTTAAACTCAGGTTTAAGGCGTTATAAAGAGTTTGTAAAATTAGGGTCGATTTTCCACTACCAGATACACCAGTAACGCATGTAAAACATCCAAAAGGAATTTTTAAATTTACATTTTTTAAATTATTACCTGTAGCTCCGCCTAATTGTAAAAATCTTCCATTTTTTGCTAACTTTCTATTTTTTGGTATTGGAATATATTTTTTATTTGAAAGGTATTTGCCAGTTATACTAGTTTCATTTTTAGTAATATCAGAAAATGACCCTTGTGCTATTACTTCACCACCTCGATTTCCTGCTTCTGGTCCTAAGTCTATAATATGATCAGCATTTTCCATTGTCTCTGTATCATGTTCAACCACGATTACAGTGTTACCTAAATCTCTTAATCTTTTTAAAGCATTTATTAATTTAACATTATCTTTTTGGTGTAAGCCAATAGATGGTTCATCTAGAACATATAAGACACCGGTTAAACCTGATCCTATTTGTGAGGCTAACCTAATTCTTTGTGCTTCACCACCTGATAAAGTTCCAGACTCTCTTGACAGAGTTAAATAGTCAAGACCAACATTTAATAGAAAATTTAATCTTTCATTAATTTCCTTTAGTATATGTTCTGCAATTTTCAGATCTCTTTTAGTCAAATTATTTTCTAGATCTTTAAACCAGATTTGGGCCTCTGTTATTGATTTTTCAGTAACTTGGCTTATATGGAGACTATTAATTTTTACACATAAGGCTTCTTCTTTTAGTCTATATCCTTTACATACCTCACACTTTGTATCGGATTGATATTGTGATATTTCCTCTCTTTTCCAATCACTATCAGTTTCTAAATATCTACGCTCAAGATTATTAATTACACCTTCAAATGTTTTTTTATGAGAATATTTTTCATATCCATCATCATAGCTAAATTTTATTTCCTCTTCATCAGATCCATACAAAATTATATCTTTTATTTTTTTTGGAAGTCTTTCCCATTTATCATTAAGAGAAAAATCATAATGTTTTGCTAAGGATGACAACGTTTGTGCATAATATAAGCTTGAAGATTTAGCCCATGGTTCTATGGCTCCATCGGCTATGGTTTTTTTTACATTAGGCACAACTAGATTAGGATCCACATTTAATTTAATACCTATTCCCTCACATTCTTCACATGCACCATAAGGACTATTAAAAGAAAATAATCTTGGTTCAATTTCTTCAATGGTAAAACCACTTTCAGGACATGCAAATTTTGATGAAAATATAATCTTCTCGGTTTTTCTATATTTTGCAGGCAATGTTTCATTTTCATGTTCAACAAAAACTAAACCATTTGCAAGATTTAAAGCTGTCTCCAGTGACTCGGCTAATCTATTACCTAAATTATTATTCAAAACTATTCGGTCTACTAAAACATAAATATCGTGTTTTACTTTTTTATTTAATTCAGGAACCTTATCTATTTCGTAAAGCTGACCATCAACTTTAATCTTTCTAAAACCACGTCTCTTAAAACCCTGTATATCTTTTTTGTATTCACCCTTACGACCTCTTACTACTGGTGCAAAAATATAAATAGTCGATTTTTTTGGTATATCTTTAATCTTATCAACCATTTGTGTAATAGTTTGAGATTCAATTTTTTTTCCAGTAAAAGGTGAGTAGGGTATACCAACTCGTGCATATAGTACTCTCATATAGTCATAAATTTCTGTTACTGTAGCAACAGTCGATCTAGGATTTTTTGAGGTATTCTTTTGTTCAATTGATATTGCTGGACTTAATCCTTCAATCAAATCAACATTTGGTTTTTTCATCTTGTCTAAAAATTGACGTGCGTAAGCTGATAGACTTTCCACATATCTTCTCTGACCTTCAGCATAGATTGTATCAAAGGCTAATGAGGATTTACCTGATCCAGAAAGTCCTGTAATTACCACAAATTTTTCTTTTGGAATGGTTAAAGATACATTTTTTAAATTATGTTCTTTTGCCCCTTTAATAACTATGTTTTTGAGCATAATTTTTGTTGCTTTAAATAAATAAAATTAATATTCAAGTTGTTTTATGATATAAATAATAATTATATTTATATCATCTTTAAAATATTATGGCTGGAAGTTTAAATAAAGTATTATTAATTGGTCGTTTAGGCGCAGATCCTGAAATAAAAGAAATGGTAAATGGGAAAAGTGTTGCCAGGCTTAGTTTGGCTACTAGTCAATCCTGGAAAGATAAAAATACTGGTGAAAAAAAAGAAAAAACGGAGTGGCACCGTATAGTTGTATTTAATGAAGGTTTAGTAAATGTTGTTAAGCAGTATCTAAAAAAGGGTGCTCAAATTTATGTAGAGGGCCAGATTTCAACTAGAAAATGGAAAGATGAAAGTACTGGTCAGGATAAATATTCTACTGAAGTAGTTATCCAAGGATATAACTCATCACTCACAATGTTAGGTAGTGGTAATAGTTCAATATCATCAAATCAAGATAACAATCAATCAATTGAAAATACGTCTCAAGCATCTCAAAACGATTTGGATGATGAAATTCCATTTTAGTTTTTATGCCAGAAATTGAAAAAATTAAAAACAATAATATAAAACCCATAGCTATGTATGATGAGATGAGCTCATCTTATCTATCATATGCAATGAGTGTAATTGTAAGTCGAGCTCTTCCTGATGTTAGAGACGGTCTCAAACCTGTTCATAGAAGAATTATTTATGCTATGCACAAAGGAGGTTTTGATTGGTCAAAACAATTTAGAAAATCAGCAAGAATTGTTGGTGATGTAATAGGTAAATATCATCCACATGGTGATCAAGCTGTTTACGATGCTTTGGTAAGAATGGTACAAGAATTTTCAATGAGCCTTCCTCTTATAGATGGCCAGGGAAATTTTGGATCTATCGATGGAGACCCGCCAGCAGCCATGAGATATACAGAGACAAAACTTGCAAAAATTTCACAGTTTTTAATCGATGATATTGATAAAGAAACTGTAAATTTTAAAAGCAATTACGATGAAACTGAAAAAGAGCCTGTTGTTTTGCCTGCACAATATCCAAATTTATTAGTAAATGGTGCTGGAGGTATAGCCGTTGGTATGGCAACAAGTATTCCGCCTCATAATCTTGGAGAAGTAATTGATGGTACTTTAGCTTTTATTAATAACAGAGATATAAAGATCAATGAATTAATGAAACATATTCCTGGTCCAGATTTTCCAACTGGTGGAACAATAATTGGGAAAAATATCATCAAAGAAGGTTATAAAAATGGAAGAGGCTCATTTAAAATTAGGGGAGAAATTAAAATAGAGCAAAGAACTAATGGAAAAGAAAGAATTGTTATAACATCAATACCTTACCAGGTTAACAAATCATCTCTCAATGAAAGAATTGTAGAACTAGTAAGAGAAAAAAAGATTGAGGGCATCAGTGATATTCGTGATGAGTCAAATAGAGAAGGTGTTAGAGTTGCAATTGACTTAAGAAGAGGTGTTGAGCCAGAAACAGTTAAAAGACAATTGTATAAATATACGTCAATAGAAAGCTCATTTGGATTTAACACTTTAGCTATTGTAGATCAAAAACCCAAAACATGTAACCTCAAAGATTTTATAGATCATTTTTTAAAATTTAGAGAAGATGTCGTAATTAAAAAAACAAAACATGATTTAAAAAAAGCAGAAGATAGAGCACATGTTTTAATTGGATTATCAGTTTCAGTTGAAAATTTAGATAAAGTTATAAAAGTAATCAGATCATCAAAAACACCTGATGATGCAAAAAAAGAATTATCAAAAATAAAATGGAAAATTAATAAATCAGTGAAATTTATAAAAATGATTGAAGGAAAAAATTCAAAAAGTTCATATAGTCTTACTGATATACAAATCAATTCTATATTAGAGTTAAGATTACAAAAACTTACAGCTTTAGGTATCAATGAGATAGAAGTAGAAATAAAAAAACTTTCAGATCTTATAACTCAATTTAAAAAAATAATTAATTCAAAAAAAGAATTAATGAATGTAATAAGCAGTGAGCTTAAGGCTATTAAAGAAAAATTTTCAGTTCCAAGAAGAACTAAAATTATAGATGCTGTCTTGAATTATGATATTGAAGAAACAATTCAGAAAGAATCTGTTTTGATAACAGTTACTTTACAAGGCTACATAAAAAGAGGATCATTAAGTGCGGTTAAACAACAAAAAAGAGGTGGGAAGGGAAAAGCAGGTATAAAAACACGACATGAGGATTCAGTTGTACAAACTCTGTCTGTAAATACACACACATCAGTTTTATTTTTCTCTACTGAAGGTTTAGTATACAAAATCAAAGCATGGAAAATACCTGAGGGCACATCTTCATCAAAAGGTAAATCATTGTTTAATATATTACCTCTTAAAAACCACCAATCTATAAGCTCAATTATGCCTTTCCCTGAAGAAAAAGAAAAAATAGATGATATGCATATAGTTTTTGCAACAAGTAAGGGCAAAATAAGAAAAAATAGTTTGGATGATTTTTCATCTATAAATGCCTCTGGTAAAATTGCTATGAAATTGGATAATAATGACAGGATTATAGGTGTAAAAATTTGCAAAAATGATCAAGACATTATTTTAAGTACCAAGCTTGGAAAATGCATAAGATTTGAGTCAAAAAAACTTAGAGTTTTTAAAGGAAGGTCTTCAAAAGGCATTAGAGGACTAAATCTTGCTGAAAACGATGAAGTAGTTTCTTTATCTATAATTCAACATAATGAGGAGAAAAACTCAAAAAAGAAAAGTAAAGATGAAGCTTTAGAATCTAAAGCAAAAGAAAAATTTATTTTATCCATCACAGAAAATGGATATGGCAAAAGAACATTAGACCATGATTTTAGAGTTACAAATAGAGGGGGAAAGGGAATAATCGGCATTGTGAATTCGACAAGAAATGGAAATGTCTCCTCATCTTTTTCTGTAAATGAAGGTGATGAAATTTTGATATCAACTAATAAAGGAAGAGTTATCAGAGTAGCCGTGAAAGAAATTAGAGTTGCTGGTAGAAATACCCAAGGTGTAAGAATAATAAAGCTAACAGGTGATGAAAAAGTAGTATCGGCAATTAAAATTGATGATAATTTAATATAATGAAAACTATTTTATATCCAGGGACTTTTGATCCAATTACCTTTGGACATATTGATTTAATTAAAAAAGCCCTAAAAATTGGAGACAGATTAATAGTAGCAATTTCCGAAAACAGTAATAAAAATTACCTGTTTAACTCTGAGGAAAGAGTTTCTTTGGTCAGAAAATCTCTTTTTACTGATTTAAAAATGAGTCAAAGTAAAATTAAGATAATTTCATTTAATTGTTTAACTACAGCTCTATGTAAAAAAATGAAAGCTAATATAATTCTAAGGGGGCTTAGAGCTGTTTCTGATTTTGAATATGAATTTCAACTTGCTGGAATGAACAGAAAATTAAATACTAACGTGGAAACTATGTTTTTAATGTCTGATGTAGAAAATCAAATTATTTCATCAAAATTCGTAAAAGAGATTATCGAATTAGGTGGATCAATAAATAAATTTACTTCAAAGAGTGTAATAAAGGCTTTAAAACAAAAGTATGAATAAATTTTATATTTTAATCTTTTTTTTCTTATTAATAACAAACATAACCCAATCAAAGGAGAATATTATGATACTTAAATTAAAAGATGGAGATGTTGAAATTCAATTATTTCCTGATGTAGCACCAAAACATGTTGAAAGAATACAAAAATTAGCAAATGATGGACTTTATGATAACGTTGTCTTTCACAGAGTTATTGATGGTTTTATGGCACAGACAGGTGATGTAAAGTTTGGAAATTCTTCAAGTAAAGATTTTGATTTGAGTAGAGCAGGTATGGGCGGTTCAGATTTACCTGATCTAAAAGCTGAGTTTAATAATATGCCTCATGTAAAAGGCACAGTTTCGATGGCAAGGTCATCAAATCCAGATAGTGCAAATAGTCAATTTTTTATTTGTTTTGAGGAAGCATCTCATTTGGATAGAAGTTATACTGTATTTGGCAAAGTCATTAAAGGTATGGAATTTGTTGAAAAAATTAAAAGAGGTGATGGACCTAACGGGTCTGTTAGTGATCCAGACAAAATATTAAGTTTTAAATCTAAATAGTATGTTGAATGACATTAAAAAAATTTACTTTTAATGTTGAAAGCAATGATCATTTAGCACGAACTGGTATAATAAGAACTCATAGGGGCGATATTAGAACACCGGCTTTTATGCCCGTAGGAACCCAAGCTACTGTTAAGGCAACTTTTATGGATGACATAAAAGAAACTGGTTCTGATGTAATTTTAGGTAATACATATCATTTAATGATAAGACCAGGAGTCGATAGAGTGGTTAGCGCTGGAGGTTTACATAAATTTATGAACTGGCCTTATCCAATATTAACAGACTCTGGTGGTTTTCAAGTAATGTCATTATCTAAATTAACAAAGATTGATCGCGAAAAAGGAGCAATATTTAATTCGCACATTGATGGTAAAGAGTTTATTCTTAGTCCCGAAGAGAGTATTAAAATTCAAAAAGGACTAAACTCGGATATTTTAATGGTATTAGATGAATGTCCTAAAAAAACTGTTGATAAAAATATTATTAAGGAATCGCTTTCTCTATCAACATATTGGGCCCAAAGATCAAAAAAAGCTTTTGGTTTGAATCCACACAAAGCATTATTTGGGATAATTCAAGGGGGATTATTTAACGATTTAAGACAAGAGTCATTAGAGCAATTAGTAAAAATAGATTTCGATGGATACGCTGTAGGAGGATTAGCAGTAGGAGAAACCCAAACAGAAATGTTCAATGTTTTAGATGGTATTACAAAATTTATGCCTGCTGATAAACCACGATATTTAATGGGTGTTGGAACGCCAGCAGACATTTTGGGTGCTGTAAAACGAGGTATAGATATGTTTGATTGTGTCATGCCCTCTCGATCAGGTAGAACAGGATTAGCATTTACTTGGCAGGGAAGAATAAATTTAAGAAATTCAAAGTATCAGAAGGACAATATGCCTCTAGATGCTAATTGTGACAAATTTAACCTTAATAAATATTCAAAAAATTATTTAAATCATTTATTTAATACGAATGAAATATTAGCATCAATGTTGTTAACTCTTCATAATATTAACTTTTACCAAGAATTAATGCACTCTATAAGAGATAATATTAAAAAAGGAACATTTTTAAAGTTTCACGATAAATATATAGATATCTTGTGATGCTTTTTATTCGTTGATTATATTTAAAAAAACCTTATAAGAAACCTCTTTGGGCCGTTAGCTCAGTTGGTAGAGCAATTCCCTTTTAAGGAATGGGTCGTTGGTTCGAGTCCAACACGGCTCACCATAAGTATGATTAACGTATGTGTAATAAAACCTAAAAATTATATACACTACCTAGCTTTTAAAGAAATCGCTGAATTAATCTACTTTTCTATTAAAGATTTAAATAAAGAAGCTCAAATTTCATTTAATTTCTTTGATCCTGATCCTTCAAATATAAATATATTAATTGGTGCTCATCTTTTGAATGATAACCTTTTAAATTCAATTCCCCTGAATACAATAATTTTTAACACCGAGCAAATAGAGTCAATCGATGAAAATTGGAAAAAGAGAATAATTAGTTTATCCTCAAAAAATATTAAATTTTGGGACTATAGTAATTACAATTTAGAATTTTTATTTAAAAGAAATAATATTGAAGGAAAACTTTTTAACATAGGCTATCAAAAAGAGCTTAATAGAATTAAATCTTCTTCAGATAAGGATATAGATGTTTTATTTTATGGATCAATAAATCCTAGGAGAAAGCATATAATCGACAAATTAATTGAAAATAAAATAAAAGTAAAAACAGTTTTTGGCGTATATGAAAAAGAGAGAGATACTCTTATAGCAAATTCAAAACTAGTTTTAAATATGCATATGTATGACTCAAAAATTTTTGAAATAATAAGAGTTTTTTATTTACTTACAAATGGTGTCACAGTTGTAAGTGAGGTGGGTAGCGATACAAAATCAAATAATAAATACCTTGACTCAATTTGTGCATGCGAATATGAGCAAATATGTGAAAAAATTATTTATCTAATCGAAAACGATAAAGAAAGAAAAGAAATAGGAATGAAAGGTTTAGATACTATTAAAAAATTTCCACAATCTTTATTTACTAAAGAAATATTAGATAATAAAATTTAAGATAGCTTTATTGGCGGATAATTTATAGTTACATCATTTATCCACTCATTAATTTTTTTTATTCTATTAGCTGCTGAAGGGTGAGTACTCATAAACTCTGGCGGTGCTTTCCCTTTGTTGGCTTCTTTCATTCTATCCCAAATTTTTGTTGTTTCTCTTATGTCATATCCAGATAATGAAGAAAAAATTAAGCCTAAGTAATCAGCTTCACTTTCTTGTTTTCTGCTAAATGGATTCATTATTCCTAATTGCGCTAACAAACCAACAGTATCCATTCCCGTTGTTCTATTTACTTGGCTCACCTTACCACCTGTTAAAATATCAGTAATTTGTAATGTTGTATTTAAAATTACACCTCTACTAGCTCGTTCAACAGAGTGTTTTGCTACAGCATGAGCAATTTCATGACCCATTATTGCAGCAAGACCATTCTTATTTTTAGTAACATCTAGTATTCCAGTATACACAGCAATTTTTCCACCTGGCATACACCAAGCATTTTTAATTTTTTTATTATCAATTAAAATATATTCCCATTGAAAATTTACAGTTGGATCGTTTAAATTAGATTGATAGAAATATTCACCAATTGAATCTTCCATCTTTTTGCCAATATCTTTAATCATTTTTAAATCATTTCCTTTTGTAACAAGTTTTTCCTTTTCTTTTATTTTTTCGTATATTTGGGATGCTTGAGCATTTAATTTAGCCTCTGGTATGATTCTAAGTTGTTTTCTGTCTGTGATGGGCACAGATGCACATGAATTCAACAGCAATCCACCACAACCACAACCTAGGTATTGTATAAATTTTCTTCTATTCATTTATAATATTTATTATAATAATATAAATATAGGATTCATGAACTTAAACAATAAAATTTTAGCATTTTTGTTTGTATTAGCTATTAGTTTTGTAATCTACTCAAGTTATTAATATTTTATGCCTGATTTAAAAAAAAAAAGAAAAAAATTAAGTTCGACACTAAGAAATTACTTTATAACTGGTGTAGTTGTTCTTATACCAATAGGAATTACTCTTTATTTAACAAAATTTCTAATTCAAGTATCATCAAAAATAATACCTTCTGAGATTAATCCAAATAATTATTTGCCTTTTTCAATACCAGGTTTAGAAATTTTATTATCAGTTTTATTTATTACTATAGTTGGTGGGTTATCTTTTTCGTTCATTGGAAAAAAGATACTTCAAATAATTAATGATTTATTAAAAAGAATTCCAATTTTAAGAACAATATATTCAGCAATAACCCAAATGACCGAGAGCTTTACAAACAAAGATGATACTAAGAAAAGTGTAGTTTTAGTTGAATATCCAAGGAAAGGAACATGGGCAGTGGGTTTTGCAACAAAAAAAAATAAAACAGAGATTTCAAAAAAAACTGAACAAGAACTGATAAATGTTTTTTTGCCAACAACACCAAATCCTACAAGTGGATTTTTATTAATGTTTCCTGAAAAAGATGTAGTTTATTTGGATATGACATTTGAAGAAGCGTCTAAATTTATAGTTTCTGCTGGAACATCTGCACCAAAATAATTAAACTATATCATTTAATATATCCGCTCGATCATAAAGCTTTAACAACTGAAAATATTTATCTAAGCTTTCATTACGATCCTCAATTTTTTTAATTTCTTTCTCTGCTAGAAAAAATAAATCTTGATTTTGAATAGGATCAGCTAATCTGAAATTTTTTAAACCACTTTGTTTAAAACCTAGAAGATCACCATAACCTCTCAATTTCATATCTTCTTCAGATATTTTAAAACCATCATTACTAGATTTTAAAATTTTTATTCTTTTTTTTGCATTTTCACTTAAATTAGTTTTAAACATCAATATACAATACGATTCCTTATCACCACGACCGACTCTTCCACGTAATTGGTGAAGTTGGGATAAACCAAATTTATTAGCATTTTCAATTACGATTACATTTGCATTAGGAAAATCGATACCTACTTCAATTACAGTAGTTGAAACTATAAGATTAATTTTTTTATTTAGAAAATCTAATAAAATACGATCTTTTTCATTTTTTTCTAATGATCCATGAAGTAAACCAACATTATTTCTAAAAATTTTTTTTAGACTTTCGTATCTCTTAATTGATGATTGATGATCAATTTTCTTAGACTCCTCAATTAATGGACAAACCCAAAATATTTGATTTCCTAATTGGATTTGTTTATTAACAAAATTTATAACATCATTTATATTTTTATCATTTTTACTATAAGTCTTTATTTCTTTTCTATTTTTAGGCTTGGATTTTATAATTGATGTATCCATATCACCATAAATTGTCATTATCATTGTACGAGGTATTGGTGTTGCAGACATAACTAATACATCACAATTTTTTCCTGCCTTATCTGAGAGTTTTTTTCTCTGATTTACACCAAATTTATGTTGTTCATCGATAATTATTAAGCCTAATTTTTTATAATTTATTTTTTCTTGAAAAAGCGAATGGGTTCCAATTAATAAATCTACTTTGCCATTTAATAAATTTTTTAATATAGCTTTGCGTTCTTTATTTTCAGTTTTGCCAGTTAATAGATTAATTTCTATGCTATCACTAAATAATTTCTTTGCTAAATTATAATGTTGTTTAGCTAAAATTTCTGTTGGCGCCATAAAGGCTACTTGAAATTTGCTGTATATAACATTCAAGCTAGCAACTAATGAAACTATTGTTTTTCCACTTCCCACATCACCTTGCAAAAGTCTAAACATTTTTCTATCTGACTTAAGATCTTTATTAATTTCCTCTATTGCCTTTTGTTGATCAATTGTGAGATTAAAGTTAATTTTTTTTAAAATAGAATTATATGGATCATTACTAAATTTTTTTTTATTTTTTTTTATTTTTTTAATTTTTCGTCTAATATTACAACTAATAAGAAAGTTTGATAATATTTCGTCGAATATTAACCTATTTAAAAAATCACCTTTAGCATTAAAATTTTTTGGATCATGAAGTTTTAAGATTGATTCTTTCCAAGAAATGTTATTAAATTTTTTTAAAACATCTTTACTCAGCCATTCATCAAGATTTGGTAATTTTTCAAGAACGTTTTGAATAATTTTTTGGTATTTTTTTTCATTTAATCCATCAGTTAAACTATATGTAGATTGAACTTTTTTTATTGAGTTTTCATCAGATGATATATTTGTTGGATTTACAACTTGGTACCTTTTATTATAAAAATTAACTTTACCATTAATAGTTACTTTTTGATTTAATGGTAGAATTTTTCTAATGTATCCTTCGTAGCTATTAAAAAAAATACAATCAAGTTTGCCTGTTTCATCTTCGCACAATACTTTATTTGGTAAATTTCTAATTCGTGGAAAGTTATATTTTTTTACTATTACATTAAAAGTTTGAACCTTACCAATCTCTAATTCACTTATTTTATATGTTTTGGTCCTATCTACAAAATCTCTTGGTAAATTCCAAAGTAAATCAAAAATTGTTGTTATATTCTTTCTTCTTAGTAATTTTGCTGTTTTGGAACCTATGCCATTTATGTTATTTATATCTGATAATAAGTAATCAATATTAGCCATGAATAAGTTATATAACTATGTCATTTAATAGGGAACTGTTTAAAAATAAAATTTTATACCGTGCGTCTTATCGTGGAACAAAAGAAATGGATAAATTAATGCAAGGATTTGTAAGAAGTATAATTGATAAACTTGATGAAAATGATTTAGAGGTTTTAAATGAATTTGTAAATATGGATGATCAATTATTGATGTCTATTAAAAAAAAAGAATCTCAAGATAAAATAAATAATACTAAAATGCTTAATTTAATAAAAAAGTTTCAAGAATTTAAAATGTAATGGCGGAGAGACTGGGATTCGAACCCAGGAAAGAGTTGCCCCTTTGCCGGTTTTCAAGACCGGTGCTTTCAACCGCTCAGCCATCTCTCCGTATGCAAGTGTTTTACGATTATTAATATATATTTCAAGAACAAAATAGTTTATTTGATTTGTTATTGTGTCAAAAAATAATAATTTTAATAAAGGTATTTTACTCACGGCTGCTGGATCGTTCTGGTGGGGAGTAATCGGTGTTATTTATTTTAAATATATAGCCTTTGCGGGACACATTGAAGTTGTCATACATAGAAGTTTTTGGACTACTGTAATGTTAGTTCTCACTTCGCTTTTACTTTATAAATTTAGAAAAATAAGTGATGTATTCAATAACAAAAAAAAACTAACTTTACTTTTTTTTTCTGGAATTTTAATTTTTACTAATTGGGCAGTTTGGATCTACGCGGTTAGCACAGATAGAGTGATAGATGCTAGTTTTGGGTATTTTATTATGCCAATTATAAGTGTATTTTTAGGATATTTTTTTTTTAAAGAGGAATTGAGTTATAAAGGCAAGCTCTCAGTCATTATAGTTATAGTTTCAATTATTTTTTTAATATTTTCAGATTATCAATCTATACCATGGGTTGGCTTAATTGTTGCTCTAAGCTGGAGCTTTTACAATTTATTAAGAAAAAAGGTTAAAGTAGATACTGACATCGGTCTTCTTGTGGAGAGTTTATTTATCTTACCAGTAATTTTGATAGCATTTTATTTTATAGTTCAAAATAATTTAAATGATTTCGATATATCAGATCCTAAATTGATGTTTATCTTTATGCTAGCTGGACCTATGACTGTGATACCACTATATCTTTATGTTAGAGGAGTTGAACTTTGTGGACTTGGACCTACGGGTATGGTGTTCTATATAACTCCTACACTCCAATTTTTATTAGGTTATTATCTATATAATGAGCCATTAAATTCACAGAAGTTAATTAGTTTTATTTTGATTTGGATTGCTGTATTTATTTATTTGAATGATCTATATGAAAATAATTAAATTGATAATTATTTGTATTTTAATAAATATTTCTTTTGCAAGCGCTGAAAAACACAATTTTAATGAGTGGCTTCAGAATTTTAAAACATACTCATTAAAAAAAGGAATTTCAGAAAAAACTTTTGATCTAGTAATGAAAGATGTCAAATTTTTGCCAAAAGTAATCGAGTATGACCGTTTTCAACCTGAATTTTATGAGGATACAAAAACATATATTTCAAAAAGATCTAATAAAAAAAAAGTTATTTCTGGAATGAAAATTTATAAAAATAATCAAAAACTTATTGATACAGTAGAAGAGTCTTTTGGAGTTGAAAAAGAATTATTATTGGCACTTATGGGTATTGAAACCAACTACGGGACCTATGTTGGAAAAATGGATATAATATCTTCTTTAGCAACATTAAGTTTTGATAAAAGAAGAAGTGAATTTTTTACAAATGAACTTATTACTGTGCTTGATTTAGTAGACAAAGATATCATAGATCATAAAATCTTATTTGGGTCTTGGGCAGGTGCATTTGGTTTTTTCCAATTTATGCCATCAACTATTGATAGGTATGCTATAGATTTTAATAATAACAACTTGATCGAGTTAAAAAAAAATGAAGATGCCTTTGCATCAGCTGCTAATTATCTCAATAGAATTGGGTGGAAAAAAAAGGAACCGTGTTTTATTCCAGTAAATCTTAAAGAAAATATTCCTGAAAAGTATTTAAATAGCTCAGCAAGAAAAATTAAAAATAAAAAAAAACTTAAGTTTTTTAAAAAATATATATTAAATGCTAATTTAAGTTATGATGATAACCAAATAGTAGGTATAATTACACCTGACTTCGAAATTGTTGAAAATCCAAATAAACTTAATCCTGCATACATAGTTTTTGATAATTACGAGAAAATACTCAAATGGAATCGATCTTTGAGATTTGCTCTTGCTGTATGCACTTTAAAAAATAAATTTATCAATGAAATATAATTTTTTTTTAATATTGTTAATAGTTTTAATTACGTCATGTACATCGAATAATTATAAAACCGTAAATGTAGACCCAATTCTTGAAAAGTTTTCAAACAATGGATTTGCTTTAATTTATAATGATAAATTATACAATGATAAGATTATTTCAAAAAAAATGGATGAAAGAGATCTTATTATATTTCAAAGGAATCTTAGAAAGGGAACTTCTGTAAAAATAACTAACCCTTTCAATAGCAAAACTATTATTGCAAAAGTTGGAAAAAAAGCAAATTATCCAAGTTTTAATAATTCTGTTGTTTCAATTAGAATTTCCAAAGAGCTCGAAATTGATATAAATGAACCGTATATTGTTATTGAGGAAATAAGGGATAATACTTCTTTTATTGCAAAAAAAGCAAAAACATTTGAGGAAGAAAAAAAGGTTGCTGATAAAGCGCCTGTAGATACCATTAGTGTTAACGATTTAAATAGTACTGATGAAAAGAAAATTAAAAATAAAATAAATAGTGAATTTAAGTATGTCATAAAAATAGCTGATTTTTATTATTTAGATACAGCTAAGCAAATGGTTAAAAGAATCAAATCTGAGTTGAATATAAAGAAAACAGACATCAATAAAATTAATGAAAATAAATTTAGAGTTTTTACTGGTCCTTATTTAAGTTTAAAGGCATTACAAAAAGCATATAATAGTATAGAAACACTTGGATTTGAAAATATAGAATTAATAAAATATGATTAAACAACTTTATAAAATTTTCTTTATATTTATTTGTATTCTTTTTTTAAAAAGTCATTCACACGCCTTTGATATCAAAGCAAGAACCGCAATACTTCAAGATTTTAGTAGTGGCGAAATTTTATTTGAAAAAGAGCCTGATAGAGAAATTTATCCAGCATCTATGACAAAGATAATGACCTCTATTATTGCATTCGAACTTTTGAAAAATGGTGAACTAAGTTTAGATGATACTTTTACTGTCTCTGAAAAAGCTTGGAAACTATCAACTGCAGGATATTCATCTATGTTTATAATGGTAGGAGACGATGTGTCCGTTGAGGATCTGCTTAAAGGTATTATTGTTGCATCTGGCAATGATGCATGTGTTGCCTTAGCCGAAGGCATAGCAGGAACTGAAGAACAATTTGCTATTCTAATGACGGAAAAAGCAAAAGAAATAGGTATGGATAATACTAATTTTTCAAATTCTTCTGGAATAAATGATCCTTATAATTATTCAACTGTAAAAGATATTTTAATTATGTCTAACTACTTAATTAAAAATTATCCTGACTATTATGAATATTTTAAAGAAAAAGAATTTACGTGGGATAGAACTGGAGGAGATCCAATTACCCAAGGTAATAGAAATCCACTTTTATACAAAAATATAGGAGCTGATGGAATAAAAACTGGTTATTTAGCTGTAGAAAAATATTCACTTGCCTCGTCTATTCAAAAAAATGATAGACGTCTAATTGCAGTTGCTAGTGGTTTTAATACAAAGAATGATAGATCTAGGCAATCAATTAAACTTTTGACTTGGGGCATTACAAACTTTGATCTTATTAAGATTTCTACTAAGGACACTGCATTAATCGAAGTAGATGTATGGCTAGGTAAAACAAACAAAGTAGGTGTATATACAAAAGAAAATATTTTCACGACTATAAAAAAAGCAAGAAAAAAAAAAATAAAAGCATTTATTGAATATGACGGTCCAATAGAAGCGCCTATTACAAAAGACCAAGAGTTAGGTAAGCTAAAAGTATTATTTAACAATGAATTGATAAACACTTATCCAGTATATGCGTTAAATGATGTTAAAAAAGTAAACCTATTTTCACGTATTATAAAATCAATTAATTATTTAATATGGGGCGATGTCTAAAAAACCTGTCATTGTTTTTGAAGGCATTGAGGGATCAGGAAAAAGTTATCATTTAAATAACGTATCCAAATTTTTAAAAAGAAAAAAAATAAAGCATGTTGTCATTAGAGAACCAGGTGGATCAAAAAATTCAGAAAAAATAAGAGATTTTATACTACATAAAAATATTAATTTTAATAATTTAACCGACCTATTTCTTTATTTGTCTGCAAGAAATGAAAATTATAATAGTATTCTTAAAAAAAACTTTAAAAAAAAAATTATTTTAATTGATAGATTTACAGACTCAACAATTGCATATCAGCATTTTGGTATGGGTTTAAATCTTAAGATTATAAATTTGTTAAATTCGTATATTTTAAAAGACTTTAAAGCAAGTTTTAGCTTTTTAAATACTGTAAGTACAAAAAACTTAAAATTAAGATTAAAAAAAAGAAAAAGATTAAATAGGTATGATAAATTCAATAGTACATTTTATAGCAAGGTTCAAAAAGGATACTTTAAAATATTTTCTAAAAGAAAAAACTATATGATCATAGACTCTAATTTACCTGTAAATGTGAATAAAAAAATAATTATTCATAAAATTTTGGATTTAATAAATTAAATGACTAGTATACTTAGCACCTATAAACTTTATGGATATGACAATTTATTCTTAGAATTTGACAATCTATTAAATAATAATTTATTACCAAATAAAATTTTGTTGAGTGGAGCAAATGGTATTGGAAAATATACTTTTGCAGTACATTTTATAAACTATGTTTTATCTAAAAATGAAGACGATAGTTATTCTTTTAAGTCAAAACAAATAAATATTAATAATAAGTCTTTTAAGCTGATGAATAATTCTACACATCCTAACTTTAGTTTGATAAATCTTAAAATTAATAAAAAAAATATAGAAATTGAGCAAATAAGAAATATTATAAACTATTCACAAAAAAGCTCATTTAATCAAAATAAAAGATTTATTTTAATTGATAATATTGAACTTCTTACTAAAAGTGCCTCTAATTCACTTTTAAAACTTTTAGAAGAACCACCAGAAAATTTATATTTTATTTTAATACACGATAACTCATATAGAATTTTAGAAACCATTAAATCTAGATCAATCAATTTTAAAATAAATTTTACAAATAAATCAATAATAGAAATAACAGAGAAAATTATGGGTGAAGAGGATTTTTCAAATATAAATAATACTTATCTAAAAATGTATAATTCAATTGGAGATTTGGTATTTTTAAATAATTTTGCAAAAAAATATGAAATTAATATTAAAAGTTATACAGTTAAAGAACTACTTAATTATATTATATCAAAAAAACTATATAAAAAGGACTCCGAATTAAATATTTTTATTTTTAGACTTATCCAGCTTTTGCTATTTGAAAGTTTTTATTTATCAAAGGATAATAAAATTTATGATTTATATAAATATTTTATTTTAAAAATGAATAACACGATCAAATATAATCTTGATATTGAAAGTTTATTTTTTGAATTTAAAAATACATTAATAAATGAGTAAAAATTTTTATATCACGACACCGATATATTATCCGTCAGCAAAACCTCATATGGGACATGCGTACTCAAGTATTGTTGCTGATTTTTTTGCAAGAATTAAAAGAATTCAAGGATATAACGTTTTTTTTTTAACAGGTACTGATGAACATGGTCAAAAGATACAAAGAGCTGCTGAAAAAGCAAATAAAGATCCTCTAAAATTTTGTGATGAAATTAGCAAAACCTTCAAGGATCTATCATCCATATTAAACTTATCTAATGATGATTT
Source organism: uncultured Pelagibacteraceae bacterium (assembly GCA_902628635.1). GTDB lineage: Bacteria > Pseudomonadota > Alphaproteobacteria > Pelagibacterales > Pelagibacteraceae > Pelagibacter. Next base: position 28,951 of record CACONQ010000003.1, read on the forward strand.
TATAAGAACAACCGAAAAAAGACATTTCATATCTGTTGAAAACCTTTGGAACATTCTTGAAAAAAAGGGTGAAATATATCTATCAAAATATGCTGGTTGGTACTCTGTATCAGATGAAGCTTTTTATAACGATGATGAAATCGATACGGTCAATGGTAAAAAAATATGTAAAAGTTCTGGTTCACCTGTTGAGTGGGTAGAGGAGGAGTCCTTTTTTTTTAAGCTATCAAAATGGCAAGATAAATTATTGAAGTTTTATTCAGAAAATCCAAAATTTATATTGCCGGAAACAAGAAAAAATGAGGTTATAAGTTTTGTTAAAAGCGGATTAAAAGATTTATCTATTAGTCGAAAATCATTTTCATGGGGTATTAAGGTTCCATCAAATAAAGATCATGTTATATATGTTTGGTTAGATGCTCTGACCAATTACTTAAGCGCATTGAATTATCCCGATGAAAAAAATAATTTATTTAAAAACTTTTGGCCTGCTAACATTCATCTAATAGGAAAAGATATATTACGATTTCATGCAGTTTATTGGCCAGCATTTCTTTTAGCTGCAGGAATTAAACCTCCATTAAGAGTTTATGGTCATGGGTGGATATTGTCTGGGGAAGAAAAAATGTCAAAATCAAAAGGTAATATACTTGACCCAATTGAAATTATTAAAGTTTATGGACTTGATGCTCTAAGATATTATTTGTTAAAAGAGGTTTCATTTGGAAATGATGGCAGTATATCAAAAGAAAAATTAGAAAATTGTATAAATAGTGATCTAGCAAACAACTACGGAAATTTGTGTCAAAGAGTAATTGCTTTTTGTGAAAAGAATATTGGCTTAGAAATACCTAGTACTGACAAATTTAATAATGATGATTTAAATATACTAAATAACTTTAGTTCTAATATTGATAACATTATTGATAAAATTGATAATCAAAATATTAACTACTATATAGATTTTGTTGTAGGACAATTATTTAATGCTAATAAGTATTTTAATGATCAAGCGCCATGGACTAAAAAATCTGATACAAAAAGGTTGAATACTATTGTTTACGTTTCGTTAGAATTAATTAGAAAGATTTCGATTTTATTATACCCTGTGATGCCCCAAACAACTTTGAAAGTTTTAAGTATTTTTTCTATTAATGAAAAACAGATTAATTTTTCTTCGATTACAGATAACAAATTCTTAAAAGAAAAGATGAAAATTTCAAAATTAGATATATTATTTAAAAAAATTAATAAAAATGATTGATTCACACTGTCACCTAGATCATGAACCCCTGTTTTCAAATTTAGATAAAGTCTTAAGTAGATCTAAGGATGTTGGAATTGAAAAAATTTTAACCATTTGTACTAATATTAAAGGTTATTCCAACATTTTAGACATTGTTAAAAGAGATGAAATTATATTCGGAACATTTGGTATTCATCCACACGAAACAAAAAATAATTTTATTAAAAAAGAGGATATAATTAATAATGTAAAATCTAATAATAAAATTATAGGAGTAGGTGAAACTGGATTAGACTTTTATTATAATAATAGTGACAAAGATATACAAATTGAGAGTTTTCAAAATCATATTGAGGCTGCTTCCTCTCTAAAGATTCCTATTATTGTGCACTCAAGAAGTGCAGAAAATGAAACTTTTGAAATTTTGAAAAAGAACTATAACAAAGATCTTAAAATTTTAATGCATTGTTTCACAGGATCATCATCATTTGCGGAGCAATTAATGCCATTAAATGCCTATTTTTCTGCTAGTGGAATAATTACATTTAAAAATTCATTAGAATTACAAGAAACTTTTTGTAAAATTCCCAATGAAAAATTATTAATAGAGACGGATAGTCCTTTTTTATCACCCGTTCCTAATAGGGGTAAAAAAAATGAGCCATCTTTTATTAAATTTACCGCTGAAAAACTAGCCAAATTAAAGAATATGAAAACTTCGGATTTAATAAAAATAACAACTGATAATTTTAATAAATTATTTTTTAATTAAAAATGAAATTTATTATTTTAGGTTGTGGTAGTTCAATGGGTGTACCACGTGCAGATGGCTTTTATGGAAATTGTGATCCTAAAAATAAAAAAAACTATAGAACAAGATGCTCTGCAGTATTTTTATGTAAAAACCTAAATATTCTATTTGATTCTTCTCCAGATCTTAGGACCCAATTAATTAATAATAAAATTAAATCTATTGATAAAGTATTCTATTCTCATATGCACGCTGACCAAACACACGGTATAAATGATCTACGTGTATTTTTTATAAAGAACAAAAAACCAATTGATGTTTATGCTGATGATGCTACAAGAAAATATCTTCTTAAAAATTTTTCTTATTGTTTTAAATCCAGTTCTAAAGAATATCCATCAATTTTAAAATTAAATAAAGTTAAAAAGGTTTTTAAAATGAATTACTCTAGCGAAAAGATAAGTATAAGATCCATTAAAGTAGAACACGGAAATGTTAATAGTATATGTTATATAATTAATAAAAAATTAGCATATATAAGTGATGTTAGTAAAATTTATAAGAAAGATTATAAATATTTCAAAAATCTAAAATATTTAATTATTGATTGTTTGTGGTATCGAAACCATCCATCTCATTTAAACCTTGATCAATCTTTGGAGTTTATTAAAAAATTCTCACCAAAAAAAGCAGTTTTAACAAATTTGCATTCAGATTTAGATTATAAACAACTTAAAAAGAAACTTAATAAAAATATTACACCAGCATATGATGGGATGAGTTTAAATTTATAATAAACTCTCTATTTTTGAAGTAACCTTATTTGACATTGGATTAGTGAAGGATGCAAACGTATCCTCTACTTTTCCTTTTTTATTTATTAAAATTTTATGAAAATTCCATTTTGGTACAGCAGATTTTCCATAATTTTTTTTTGCCCATTTAAAGATTTCGTGTGCATCTTCACCCTTAACTTCAGTTATTTTCGTTATAGGAAAATTAATATTAAAGTTTACCTCGCAAAAATCTTTAACATCTTTTTCATTGCTTTTCTCTTGATTAAAGCTATTTGAGGGTACGCCTAAAACAATAAGACCTTCTTCTTTATATTTTTGCCACAATTTTTGTAAATCAGAATACTGTTTAGTAAAACCACAATAACTTGCTGTATTTGTTATAAGTACGACTTTATTTTTAAATTCATTTAAATCAATTACTTCTCCAGTAATGCTTTCGATTTTAAAATCATATAAAACTTTATCGTAGTTTTCTGAGAAGCCTTTCTTACTGAAAAACATAAATATAATTAAAATAGTAAAAATTTTTAATTTCATACAATTATATTATTTATTTGGTGTAAGTAATATCAGAAAGTATCCAGCTATAGTGGATAATAGTGACCCAGTTAAAACTCCAATTTTAACACCGTCCATGTATTGCATATTTTCAACAAAAGCTAAATTACCAACGAATAAACTCATGGTGAAACCTATTCCTGTTAAAATACCAACACCATAAAAATTAAACCAGTTTGAATTGTTTGGCATTTGAGCAATTTTTAATTTTATTGAAACATATGAAAAAACAAATACTCCTAATTGTTTACCGACAAATAAACCTAAAACAATTCCCAAAGGTACCTTATCCATTAAAGATGATAAAGATAAGCCTTCTAATGAGACGCCTGCATTAGCAAATGCAAATAACGGCATTATACCAAAAGCAACATAGGGACTTATTGCGTGTTCAATTTTTAAAAGTAAAGAAAAATCTTTTTCTTTTTTTCTATGTGGAATTGTCATTGCTAAAAGTACGCCCGCTATTGTTGCATGAATTCCAGAATTGTGAGTAAAGTCCCATAGTGCTAAGCCAACTATTAGATATGGTAAAAATTTCTTAATGTTAAATTTATTTATTAATAACAATATAATAAAAGCAACGGACATTAAAGATAGATAAACAATATTTAGATCACCAGAATAAAATATAGCAATTATTAAAATAGCACCTAAGTCATCAATAATAGCAAGAGCAGTTAAAAAAACTTTAAGGGATATAGGCACTCTTTTTCCAAGTAATGACAAAACTCCTAAAGAAAAAGCTATATCAGTTGCAGATGGAATTGCCCAACCATTCAAAGTCTCTGGATCTCCAAAATTTATGATAACGTAAAATAGGGCAGGTACAACCATTCCTCCAATTGCAGCAATTATTGGTAACAATGCTTGTTTAAAATTAGAAAGCTCACCTTGTAAAAATTCTCTTTTAATTTCAAGTGTAACAAAAAAGAAAAAGATGGCCATTAAAGCATCATTAATCCAATGCAATATACTTAACCTCAAACCAATTTCATTAAATCCAATAAATAAATATTTTTCTAAAGTTGAAAAGTACAAATCAGCATATGTAGAATTACTAATAATTAAAGCAAATATTGCGCTGAATAATAGAACTAACCCGCTAGCTGCCTCTAGTTTAAAGAACCATCTGAACGGTTTTGAAATATAATTTATCATTACTTTATTAAATCTATTGTAAATAAATAGAAATCTTTAAGAGTTTCATAAAAATTTTCAAGTAAAAATTCAAAACCAGGAACAAAATTATTTATTTGAATTTTAAATGTATCTAAAAATATTATTAATGCAGCAAAACTAATTATTGTAATTAAAAGTAAATTCAAGATTGGTAAGTTATTTTTTTTTAAATTTTTTACTTTTGTGTTATTTTCCTCTGCTTCAATTATAATATCTTCAGTTTCTTTGGGTATTTTGTTAGTTTTTGTTTTTGTAGATATTCTTTCAATTTTTTTCTTTACTTCAATTGTCTTTTTAAAAAACCACTTATTATCACAAGAACTACATTGTAATAATCTTCCTTTTTCAGGTATTAAGCTATCCTCGATATCAAATTTTTTTTTACATTTTGGACAGGCAATTATCATGCTTATTTATATAGCAGATTTTATTTAAAATTCTTCAAATTTGCTATTATTTATCCTTTGAAATTCACATTATCTACTATATTAGTATTCATCTCGGGGCGTAGCGCAGTCTGGTAGCGCATCTGGTTTGGGACCAGAGGGTCGCAGGTTCAAATCCTGCCGCCCCGACCATTTAATTATGAATAAAGTAAAAATTTATAAACCAGCTAAAACATCCATGCAATCTGGGTTAGGAAATAGTAAGAGTTGGGTATTAGAATTTATATCTAAAAGAAGTGGAGTAAATCCATTAATGGGATGGGAAAGCTCAACCCATACACTTTCTGAAGTTAAGTTAGAATTTACCAATAAAGAAAATGCCATTAAATATGCAAAGAAAAATAAATTAGATTATGAAGTAATTGAACCAAAAATAAAAAAAGTTAACAAAAAATCTTACTCAGATAATTTTATTAAATAATGTTTAAGTTTTTTACAGATAAAAGGTGGTTTACTTGGAGTATAGGAGGAACGCTACTTATTTTATTTGCTACTTGGTATCAGGTTTCATTAGACGTTAGAATTAATGAGTGGTTTGGTGAATTTTATGATACTCTACAAAAGGCTCTAGCTGAACCAGGTGCTGTTTCTGAAAAAGAGTTTATCGCTTATTTATTTACATTCGCAAAAATTGCTGCTGTTTATATTTTAGTTGTAATCTTCAGTGATTATTTTACTAGCCATTGGACTTTTAGATGGAGAACAGCAATGGCAGACTTTTATCATGATACTTGGGATAAAGCATCCTCAATAGAAGGAGCTTCCCAACGAGTTCAAGAAGATACCTTAAAATTTGCCAGAATAATGGAGGGTCTAGGTGCTGAATTATTACGTAGTTTAATGACATTGATAGCTTTTACTCCAATATTGTGGGAGCTTTCAAAAAGTATAACTGTACTCCCATGGATTGGCGAAGTTGAACATGCATTAGTATGGGTTGCAATTATATCAGCATTAGGTGGTACAGTACTTTTAGCGTCAGTTGGTATCAAACTTCCTGGAATTGAATACGATATTCAAAAAGAGGAGGCTGCATATAGAAAAGAATTAGTTTTAGGTGAGGACTTTAAAGAGAATGCAAAACCACAAAAAATAACAGATCTTTATGGAGGCGTAAGAAAAATACATTATAAAATGTACTTTCATTATTTATATTTTAACGCTGTAAAATGGAGCTATCTTCAAGGTATGGTAATTGTTCCTTATTTGGCTTTAGCTCCTACAATTGTAACAGGTGCTATTACATTAGGATTTGTTCAACAAATTATAAGAGCTTTTGGACGTGTTGAAACATCTTTACAATATTTAGTAAGAAGTTGGCCAATTATAGTAGAATTAATTTCTGTTTGGAAAAGACTCAGCGAGTTTGAGGCTAAATTAAAAGCTCAAAATAAAATTGAAACACAAGCTCAATGAGTTTAGACGAAAAATATATAAATCTATTTGCAAAAATTACCTCAAGAGCAGCAATTTCAACAATTCCTTATTTGGGTAAAAAAGATAAAAAAGCTGCCGACAAAGCAGCTGTAGATAATATGAGAAGCGAACTTAATAAAATTAACATGAAAGGCACTATTGTAATTGGCGAGGGTGAGTTAGACGAAGCACCAATGTTATATATAGGAGAAAAATTAGGAAATGGTAATGGTCCAGATTTGGATATAGCTGTAGATCCACTTGAAGGCACAAATTTTGCAGCAAATAATTTACCTGGTGCTCTATCTGTTATTGCTGTTTCGAAAGCTAATAATCTGTTTCATGCACCTGAAACATATATGGATAAAATTGCTATAAACGCTAACCAAAAAGGAATTGTAGATTTAGATTTTGATATAGGAACAAATGTTAAAAATCTTGCTGAATTTTTAAATAAAGACATAAAAGAACTAACAGTATGTATTCTAAATAGGCCTAGACATAAAAAAATAATAGATAAATTAAACGAACTAAAGGTAAAATTAAAACTTATAAGTGATGGTGATGTATCAGGTGCCTTGCTTGTATCTAACAAAAAATACAAAGTCGATCTATTTTTAGGTATTGGAGGTGGTCCCGAAGGTGTTCTAGCTGCTGCAGCATTAGACACTCTTGGATGTTATTTTCAGGGTAAGTTTATATTTGATACCGAAGAAAGCATCAACAGAGCTGAAACCATGGGTATTAGAGATATTAATAAAAAATATGAGATAAAAGATATTATTAAAGGAGACTCTATATTTTGTGCGACAGGTATAACATCAGGTGATCTTGTAAATGGTGTGAAGGTGGATGGAAATAAGTATATTACTGAAACCTTAATTACTCATAAAAGCTCAAATTTAAATAAAATATTAGTACAAGAGGACACTATAAAAACTTGATTAAGATATCTTTATACAATAAAAGATCGGAGTTTGGTCCCTTCGTCTATCGGTTAGGACACATGGTTTTCATCCATGAAAGAGGGGTTCGATTCCCCTAGGGACCGCCACAATGCAATATTTTGTTTACATAATTGCTACAAAAGTCAAAAATAAAACAATTTCTTATGTAGGATATACATCAAATCTATCAAAAAGATTGGATGATCATAATGCTGGAAAAGGAGCTAAATTTACTAGAGGTAAAAAATGGAAAATTATATTCAAAAAAAAATATATGAGTAAAATTAAAGCAATGCAGGAGGAATATAAACTTAAGAAAAACTATTTATTAAGAAGTAAAATAAAAAAAAAATATTTTTGTAATGTTAAAATTTAAAAAAATTAAAGGTAATTTAATTCATCCTACGGCAATAATAAATTGGGATGAACTTATAATTGGAAAAGGTAATATAATAGGTCCATATGTCGTTATAGGCAATAAAGCACAATGGAAAAATAAAAAAAATTCTGGAAAAATTAAAATAGGTAATAAAAATATATTTAATGAATACGTAAATATTCATTTGCCTACAACTTTGAAAAAAATAACATTTATAGGCAATAATAATTATATAATGAATTCATCAACAATTGATCATGACTGCTATATTGAAAATAATGTTACTTTAAGCAGTGGTGTCATTCTTGGGGGAAACGTTCATCTTATGAAATATTCAAATTTAGGTATAAAAACAATTATTCATCAGAATCAGGTAATTGGATCTTATACAATGATTGGTATGGGAACTATTATAACCAAAAAAAAAATAATAAAACCAGGTTATATTTATTATGGCAAACCTGTTAAATTGATAAAGAAAAATAATTTTATTATTAAAAAACTTAAAATAGATGTGAATAATCTGATAAAAGAAACCCAAAGATTTAAAAAGATAAAAAAAGAAATATGAAAGATATTGCAATATTACTTCCTTATAAGGAAAACTTCACTGAAAATAATGCCGGCGCGGCATCTATATGGGTAAAAGATTATTTAAACAGAAGTAAATTAAAAAAAAGATCAATTGTTTATGGTAATCTTGATGATAAATCTAAACCATTACTAAATAATTTTAAAAATCTAAAAATAGGAAGCTCTTTTGTTAAAAAGAATATATCCTATACTGACAAATTATATAAAGAATATCTTAAACATCACTTTAAGATTATTGAAATACATAATAGACCTGAGTCACTCCTTTATCTTATAAAAAAAAAAATAAAAGCAAAACTCATATTTGTGTACCATAATAATCCACAAGACTTACGTTCCTCATCATCTATAAAAGAAAGAACATTTATTGCAGAAAATACAGATCAAATTTATTTTGTAAGTGGATGGGTTAAGAATAAATTTTTTGAAAATTTACCATATAAACACCGAAATAATTGTGAAATTTTATATCCGGCTATTAGTCCTATCAAAAAATTTCCCAAAAAAGAAAATGTAATTATTTTCACAGGAAAACTAAATTCCTCAAAAGGTTTTGATATATATGGGAAGTCAGTTATTAAGATTTTAGATAAATTTAAAAATTGGAAAGCCATGGCAATCGGTAACGAACCAAGAGAAAAATTTAATTTTAAACATAATCGGTTAAAGATTTTAGATTGGGTAAATCATAATAAAATTTTAAATTATTATAAAAAAGCATCAATTTCTGTAGTTCCATCAAGGTGGCAAGAACCTTTTGGAAGAACTGCCATGGAATCTGCTGCTTTTGGGTGCGCAACCATAACTTCAAAAAAAGGTGGTCTTCCAGAAACTTTTGAAAATTCATTATTTATTAATAAAATAAACGAACATGAGTTATACAATCTTATAAAAAAACTTGTTATAAACGTCGATTATAGGAAAAAAATACAAAAAATTAATTGGAAAAATGTAAAGCATAAACTTTCAGAACATGTTAACAAAATTGATAGTTTAAAAAATTTTTATTTAAATTCCAATTTTAATTTCAATAAAGGTTCAAAATTAAAAATTTTACATATATCAACGTTTGATGAGAGAAGTGATCACAGATTATTTAATATATCTATAGCCAATAAAATCAGTAAAGGTTTTATAAGAAATGATCATGATGTAATTAATTTTAGCTATAGAAACTATTTAACAAAGAATTTCGTTACAAAAAAAAATAGTTTAATTAACGAAAAAATAACAAATATAACAGAAAATTATCGTCCAAATTTGATAGTTCTTGGTCATAATAATATTTTAGAAAATAAAACATTATCCAACATAAAATCAAAATATAATTCAAAAATAGTTTTATGGTATGAAGATGCACTTGGTCAAAAAGGTGAGGGACCAAATTGGAAAAATAATTTAAATCTAATTGAAAATAACAGTCATTTAATAGATCAATATTACCTCACTACGCACCCAGATGAAATCAAGACAAAAATACAAAAAAATAAGCTAAACTATTTACCGATTCCAGTAGATCCAAATATCGAAAATCTCAAAATTTATAATTATAAAAATAGATTTAAAGATTTATTTTTTGCACTTAGTCATGGAGTTAATTTTGGAAGACTTAAAAAGGGTAAGAGTGACGAACGTGAGAGTTTTATTAGTAGTTTGATGCAACTATTTCCAAATTTTAAATATAATATTTTAGGTATTTCAAATGAATTACCAAAATGGAATTATAATTTTTATAAAGAATTAGCTAAATGTAAAATGTCATTAAACTTAAGTAGAGGAAAGCCCTTAAAATATACTTCAAGCAACCGTATTGCAGCGCTAATAGGAAATGGAATATTTACATTTATTGATATCAATACAAAATTTAACGATTTTTTTAATGATAATGAGGTTGGATTTTACAAAAATGTAAATGACTTAGGTAATAAAATAGAATTTTTACTAAGATATCCAAAAAAAATTAATGAATATGGTAAACGAGGTAAGGAAAAATATTTTAAATTATTTAATAATAAAATTATTACAAAAAAAATAATTGAAAATACTTTTTAAACAATTTTTTTTAAAGTTTTAAGAATTTTTAATGCAAAAGAAATATTTGTTATAGGCTTTTTATTTTTTTTAATACAATTAAAAAAATAATTAATTTCGTCATACAAACTATCGTTTTGCTTTACTTTTGGAGTGAAATTTTTTCCAAGATAAATTTTGGCTTTTCTATTAAAAAATTTATTGTCAAAATAGGAAATATTTGGGTATTGTGCGTATTTATTAAATATTTTAATTTTATTATCAGTGTCCATCTCATTGAATAGTAACATTTTTTTGTTAGTTATTATTGTAAAACGTCTTATCTTATCTGGATTTAACCAACTATTATTAATATCAATAAAGAAATTTTTGAATTTAAAACTCAAATTAGAAATATCTGCAATGTTTTTTTTTAATATTGAATAACTAGAATTTTTTATTAGTTTGGGTAATTTATTAAATATATATAAAAATATACTTAAATCATGTGAAGAAAGATCGTAAGCGGCATTTACATCACTGCGTATCGGACCTAAATTTTGTCTTTGAAATTTCATATATAAAATTTTTCCATTTTTATTTGACGAAATATATTTTTTAATAAATTTAATATTATTATTAAATAAATAGATGTAACCAAACATTAATATTTTTTTATGATTTAGTTTTTTTATTTTTTTTAAATCTGAGTAACTTTTTAATCCTGGTTTTTCAATAAATATATTTTTGTTATTTTTGATACATAATTTTAAAAGATTATAATTTTTATTAGGTGGAGTTGCCAAAATAACATTTTGTATTTTTTTGTCATTAAGAATTGTTTTTAATTTCTTAACAATAATAAATTTATTTAGGTACCTTTTTTTTAAAATGATCGAATTTAAATGTTTTTCATCATAAATTATAATTTTATTTTTTTTTATTTTAGAGAGAACTTTAGCTATATTTGTGCCCCAATAACCACATCCAATTAAGGCTGTATCATAATTTATTGTATCAATATTCATTATTTTGTATTAAATAATTATAATTTAGAAATGCAGTTTTCAATAATAATACCCACATTTGAAAATCATAAATATCTCAAAACATCTATTAATTCTATTAAAAAGAATTCGAAATTTAATCATGAAATTATTGTACATATAAATGGAAAAGATAAAGAAACTGAAAATTTCTTAATTAATTCAAACATAAAATGTACGAAAACCGAAAAGAACATTGGTTTATGTAGTGGTGTAAATATAGCAGCCAGTAAATCCAGACATGATTTTATAGTTTATGCACATGATGATATGTATTTTTGCCCGGATTGGGACACCCATTTAATAAATGAGATTAGTTTAATAAAACATAAAAAATTTTACTTTTCATCAACACAAATTTCACCCTCAAAACCACTTAAAGGATCAGTAACAAACCATATTTCTTTCGATTGTGGTGAAGATATTGAAAGCTTTAATGAGAAAAAATTAATCGAAAACTACAAAAGTTTAGAATTTCATGATCTACAGGGATCTCACTGGGCACCTCATATCATGACACGAAAAATGTGGTCTGAAATTGGTGGTTTTAGTGAAGAATTTAACCCAGGATTTGGATCTGATCCCGATCTAAATATGAAAATGTGGAAAAATGGAGTAAGAATTTTTAAAGGAGTTAATAAATCCCGTGTTTATCATTTTGGCTCACAGACTACGAGAAAAAATAAAGATATAATTAGAAATAATGCAAATAATACTTTTTTATTAAAGTGGGGGATATCAATTGAATTTTTTGTCAAGTTTTACCTGAAGAGAGGATTGAAATATATTAAGCCACTTGATGAATTTAAATTATCGGCAAATAATATTATTCCTTATATTTTATGTAAATTTAAATTTTTATTGATTAAATTGTTTTACAAAAATGGAAAAAACTAAAAAAAAATTAATTGTAAGAATAGCTGAAGGCCTCGGTAACCAATTATTTATGTATGCAAATGGCTATGCTTTATCAAAAAAATACAATTGCGACTTATATATAGATGATACTTCGGGATATTTTAAAAAAAAAAATAAAAATAGAAGTTATGAGTTAGATAATTTTTTAATTGAGTCTAATATTGCAGATAATAATCTTAAATACGATACATATATTAGAGATATTCGAAGAAAAATTAAAAAAAAATTAGATTTTTTTGGAAAAAAGAAATTCCTTCTTGAGTCAAAAAATAGTACAAAAAAAACTGCATTTAATAAGATAGACCTTAATGATTATTCAGATAAAATTTATATTGAAGGTCATTATGAGTCTGAAAAATATTTTATTGATTATAAGAAAGAAATTATTCAATTTTTTAAGATAAAAAAAGAAAAAGTTGATATAAATAATAGATACAAAAAAGACATTGATAATTCAAATTCGGTATCAATTTGTATTAGACAGAATAGATATTCAGAAGGAAAATATAAGGACCACAATAAATCCAATAAATTTACTAAAGATACAATAGATTATATTTACAAATCCATTGAACATATAAAAAAAAACGTTGAAAAACCAAAATTCTTTATATGGTCCAATGATTTATCCAATCTTAGTGATTATTTTAATCGGGATGAGTGTATTTTTATTGATAATAAAAAAAATAAATCTGTAAACGATTTCTATTTATTTAATTTTTGTAAGCATTTCATTGTTGGTCCAACGTCTTTTCATTGGTGGGGCGCTTGGTTGAATGAAAATCCAAATAAAATTTGTATTAGACCTTCAAATTTAAATCCATCCAATAATATTGATTTTTGGCCTGAAAATTGGATCTCAATTTAGATTTTTATTTTGTTAAGCGCATTATTTTTAAATATATTTGCCTCTCTAATATATCTCCTAACCATTTGTGTAGTTTTATGACCTGTCATAGCCATTATGCTTCGCTCATCTGCGCCTGAATCTGCAGCTACTGTTGCAAAACCCGACCTTAAACTATGGCCTGAAAAATTTTTGTTTTCGATACCTGCTAATTTTAAATACTCTTTCATTAATAAAACTACAGATTGGTCAGTTAATCTTTTGTCTGTTAATGACAAACCTTTAGAAAATCTTCTAAAAATAGGTCCAGACTTTATTTTAGAAATCTCTAACCATTTTTTTAGATTTGTAACAGGACAGTAAATTTCATTATCAAAGTAGGGTAGTCCTTTAGTCATTCCTTCTCCGAATTGGTCAGTTTTTGATCTTTTAATAGTGATTTTAAGACCCTCAGGAACAAATTCTAAATCCTCATGATCAATTGAAATAAGCTCAGTTCTTCTAAAGCCTCCTCCAAAGCCAATTAAGATTATTGATTTGTCTCTAAGTTTTTTTATTTCCTCGGTTTTTTGTTCATTTATTACATCAATAATTGATTTTAAATGATTGATTAATATAGGTTTTTTACCTTTCTGAATACTTCCTTTAACCCTTCTTATCCCCATTAAATTTTCAACAATGATTGGATGTTTTGTGTCTAGATAATGCCCTTTAAGTCTATGAACCATGCTTATTGAAACTAATCTTCGTCTTAAGGTGCTTATTTTTGATTTCTTAGAAAGATACGTTAGGTACAAAGAAACTATTTTTGGCTCTGTTGGTAATGAATTAAATCCATGCTTTGCACAAAAAGCTCCGAAGTCTTTAAAATCAGATTTATAAGCTCTTAAAGTATTGTTTGCCTTAGAGCTTTTAAGGTTATTTAAAGTTGCCTCATGAAGCGATTTTAAATCTGTTGTCAGTTCATTCATATAATTACTATTGATAACAATTAATTATCATTAGTAATATATTAAGTGATTTTAAATGTCAATAGTTTAATTTAAAAAATATATGGGTTCAATTGATGGTGAAATACCAGCTTCATTTTTTTTTATAATATCGTTAGGTTTTATATTGTTAAGTTACATTCAATATAAAAAAACTGGAAAAAGTATTGAGACAATATTTTTATCTATTATGGCTATATTATTTGTAATTAGCTATTTTATTCTAATCTTTTATCGTTAAATTAAAAAATATGATTAAGTATTTAATTCCAGCAATATTAATAGTTATAATCGCATTTATACTTCTTTTTAAATGGCCAGTTGTTGATGAAAAAAATAAAAAAAAAATAAGTCTTACATTATTATTCAGCACAATTTTCTTAATTGTTGCTTTAGTTGCTTTGTTAATTGATTAAAATTATCCCCATTATTCCCACCTGTTAAAAACTTAATAAATTCAACGATAAAGTGATATATTCAACCTTCCCTATTTGGTATTGTTAGATGAATTAAGGGGCAACCCTTAACTGGCCGACTGGGGAAAGGCCGAGAGGACCAAGCCCAGGGGGCAGAAAGCTCTACGGAGTAGCGCTAAAATCGTAGGGCGGAAGGCATGGCGGTAGCGCAATCAACGACGTGCCAAAACTACTGTTCTTTGCACCCTAAAAAGTGCAAGGAAACAGGGGTTTTTCTTCATGAAAGGTACTAGATTTCAAATTAAAGTCTGGAATTACTTAAAATTAATACCTAAAGGTTCGGTAAAAACCTATAAACAGGTGGCAATAGCAATAAATAGCCCTAAATCTGCTAGAGCAGTTGCCAATGCCTGCGCAAAGAACCCATACGCACCTAAAATACCTTGTCATAGAGTAATAAGATCTGATGGCGGTCTAGGTGGATATTCAGGTTCTGGGGGCATTAAAACGAAGAAAAAGCTACTTAAAAATGAGGGTTTTTTGCCAAAAAAGGCGCATTTTTAAACACTTTTTTGTTATTAATAAAAATTCATTAATGTTTTTTAATATTTCACCCTTTAGTTGTACTATAAAACACAAAATGCTTAAATAAGACCCTCCAATGGCCTTTTAAACGCTATATTCCATATCTGCAATTCTATTGAATTTTACCCATTTTATATTGATAAATTGACCTTCTTTAATTCATAAAATTAAATTTCGATGGATTAAATATAAGAGAATAACTTAATACTTAAATTATTCAAAGTTTTAGAAATATTTTACATGAATTTTAATTATTTTATCTAATTTTACTTACTTTTTATATAAAATATATTAATTAATTTAAGCAGTAATTACACATATTTACATTATAATATTAAAGTAAAATATTAGTATTTAGGTAAGTTTGTATTACCTTTTAAATTTTTTAAAATTAATTCTCTCCTGAATACATAATATCCAGAAAGGCATATTACTGTAAGTCCAGTAAATGTCCAAACATCAGGAAAATCATTAAATATTAAATATCCCAATATTATGTTTGGAATTATCTCGAAATAACCAAAAGGAGCTAATTTAGAGGCATCAGCATATCTGAGTGAGTAAATTAGACATATATGTCCTAAACAAGCAAAAATTCCCATTATACCTAACCATATCCATTGATTCATAGTTGGATTTATCCAAACAATTGGAACAAAAAATGATGAAATGAAAGCCCCTACTACACCAGTTAATAATAATGTTAATAGTGGATTATCTGTTGAATGTAATTTTCTAGTTATTACTAAATATATTCCATAAAAAAATCCAGTACCTAAACCTGCTAAAGTGGCTAAATTAAAATCTAAATATCCTGGTCTAATTACTATTAAACTTCCTAAAAAACCAATAAGAACTGCTGCCCATCTCCTTACTCCAACTTTTTCTTTTAAAAAAAAAGGAGATAATGCTGTCGTTATAAGTGGCGCTACAAATGCTAATGTCAGAGCCTTAGCCATTGAAATAATTGAAATTGAGTAGAAGAAACAAATATTTGCAGAAAATAAAGTCAATCCTCTAATAATTTGCAATTTTGGATTCTCAGAAAAAGTTAAATTCTTCCTGAAAAAAAAATACATTAAAGGCAAAGTCCAAAATACTGTGAAAAAATATCTTGCCCATGTTATTTGAAAAAATGATAGTTCAGATGAAAGATATTTTGCAATAGCATCCATAAATGGCAATAATGCCCAGGCTGAAAGGTTCAAAATTATTGCCTTCATTTAAGAAAAATATCTTAAAGCAAAATATACTACAATAGGAATAGTTATAAACGACATCACTGTTGATACAACAATGGTGCTGGCCACGCTATCAACAACTTTTTTAGGAGAATAAATTGAACCAACCAAATAATTCAATACTGCACTTGGCATCGAGCATTGTATTAATAGAACTCCAGCAGCAAAGCCTTCTAAATCAAAAAACCAAATCAATCCAATACCAATTAATGGTCCAATAAACATTCTAGTTATTGATGATATTACCGCTTTATTAAAAGAAAAAACCTTCAATCTAGTTAATGCTATACCAAGAGACATTAATATTAAAAAGATAGTTACATACATTAACCACTCTGTTGTATTTATTACAAAAACCGGCATATCAATTTCATAAAATAATACTATAGCTGAAAAAATAATTGCATAAAAAGGAGGATTTTTAATTATTACATCCAAATTAAATTTTCTATCAGCTAAAAAAACACCAACAGTAAAATGCATTAAGATAATTAAAGAGGTAATAGAGGCGGACACTCCTAATCCTTGTGATCCATAAGCAAATAAACAAATTGGCAGGCCCATATTTCCAGTATTTGGAAAGATTAAAGGTGGCAACTCTCTTATTATATCTTTTGTATTAATTAAAAAAAGATTAATTATACCAACAATTGAGAAACAGATAATTGCGAGTAAATAGTACCAAAAATAGTCTCTAAATATTTCAAAATTAATTCCGGTTGAAGTAACAGCGTAAATAACCATTGCTGGAGTACCAATATTAGCTGCAAAATTTGTGATAAATTTAGTATCAATTTTTGGGTTTTTTTTACCTAAATAATACCCAATACCAACAACAAAGAATACTGGAAATACTACCTCAAAAAGTTTGATATAGATTTCCATTAAAATAGTCTAATCACTATAGGTTTCTTGATTATATTTTTATTTGAACTAAAAGAATTTAAACATTTTTTTGAAAAATATTCCTTTACATTGTGTGTTATGATTATAATTGAAGCTTTCTTCTTAGAATTATCAGGAATTTGTATTAATCTTTGTATCGAAATTTTATACTTTGCTAACTGCTTAGTAATTTGCGATAAAACACCTGGTTTATCTTTAACCTCAAATCTAAGGTAAAGAGAATTTACATAATTGTTTGAGTCATAAATTTGTATTTTTTTTCTTTTTTTTGAAGAAATACCAAATGGGTATTTTATATTACCTCTTAATATTGATAAAAGATCCGACATTAAGGCAGATGAAGTGGGTCCAGGTCCGGCACCCTCCCCTTGTAAAACACTTTCGCCAACTGGCTTGCCTTCTAATATGACTGCATTCATCACACCAGATACATTGGCAATATACGTATTATTTTTCACTAAGCACGGGTGTACTCTTTCAAATAATTTATTATCAATTATTTCAGTTATACCAAGTAATTTTATTCTTAAATTAAGTTGTTCAGCTATATCAAAGTCCTTACTTTCGATATTCTCTATTCCTTCCATAAGGGATTTATTAGATGATATTCTTTTATTAAATGAAAGTGCTGACAAGATTTTAACCTTTGCCATAGCATCATAACCATTAAGATCTAATTTTGGATTTCCTGGTTCGGCATAACCTAGCTTCTGTGCTTTTTTTAAAACATTGTGGAAATTATCTTTAGTAAATTCCATTTCTGATAATATATAGTTACATGTACCATTTAAAATTCCATGAACTTTTGAAATTTTGTTTGTTGCAAGACCTTCTTTAATTGTTCTAAGAATAGGTATCCCTCCTCCAACAGAGGCCTCAAATTCTAGATTTACTTTATTCTTTTCCGCGATTTCCGATAGTTTATCACCGTGCTTTGAAATAAGGGCTTTGTTTGGAGTAATAACATGTATTTTTTTATTTAAAGCTTTTTCCACAATAGATTTTGAAATTCCATCAGAAAGACCTATACACTCAATTAAAATATCAATTTTATTTTTAAAAATATTTAGTGGATTAGTGTAAAAAATTTTTTTATCAATTTTATATTTCCTTTTTTTATTTTTATTTTTTGCTGAAATAGCTACGATTTTTATTTGTTTGCCTGTTTTTGTTTCGATGTCCTTTTTTTTTATTTTTAATTCATTATAAAGATAAAGACCAACTTGACCTAATCCAACAATAGCAATATTATAATTTTTTTTCATTTTAGTTTTCTATATTTGGAAAATCTTTATTTTTATTATAATTTATTAACATTTCTTTATATTCATCAATCGATAAATCATACAAATTATTTTCATTAAAAGAACTTGTATCTACTTTTTTATTAGACATACATGAAGTTAGTAAAAATAAAAGTATTATAAATATTCTCATATAAGTCCCATTTTTTCAGGAAAATTAAATTTTTTATTCATGTTTTGAATGGCTTGACCAGATCCACCTTTTATTAGGTTATCGATGCTTGATAAAATTATCAGTTTATTTTTATATTTTGACTTACATACTGATATTTTACAATAATTAGTATTAATAACATCATTTGTACTTAAATAAGTATTTTTACTCATTATTTTTATAAAATGATCATTTTTATAGAAATTTAGAAGCGTTTTATAAATTTTATCTTGGGTAATATTTTTATTCATATCTATATATATTGTAGTTAGTATTCCTCTAAACATTGGTGTTAA
The DNA here is from genome assembly GCA_902628635.1 of uncultured Pelagibacteraceae bacterium. Taxonomy (GTDB): domain Bacteria; phylum Pseudomonadota; class Alphaproteobacteria; order Pelagibacterales; family Pelagibacteraceae; genus Pelagibacter. The sequence goes on from CACONQ010000003.1 coordinate 47,979, forward strand.
ATGTGGTGTAAAACTAAAATTTATTTTTTTATTAGATGCTAAATTTAATTCGTTTTGAATTTCAGAATTATGTCTATGAAAGCCTACCCCATATGCACTAAGTGATTCGTATAAGTTTTTATTTTTATATTTTTTATGGACACCTCTCCCAGCACCTGAATAACCAGATTTAGAGTCTATAATAATATTTTTCAAACTAATCATATTTTTTTTAACAAGTGGGACAAGTGGTAATAAAATTGATGTTGGGTAACATCCTGGGCAAGATAAAATTTGAAATTTTTTTAAATTCTTTGAGTTAAGTTCGGGTAATGAATAAATACTTTTTTTAATATTTATTTGTGCTTTATGTTTTTGTTTGTACCATTTTAGGTAGTCTTTAGCACTCAGTCTAAAGTCAGCTGCTAGATCAATTAAAACATTATTTTTATTTAAATTATTTGATATGATCTGTGCTTCACCATTTGGCAATGCAGTAAAGATAAGGTCAACATCTTTTAATTTAGTTTTATCAAATTTAGTTATTTTGGGTAATTTTTTCTTAATAGATTTATCAAAGAAAGAAATTTTCTTTCCGACAGATGAACTCCCACAAAGATATTTAATCTCTACTCTTTTATGATTTAGTAAGAGTTTAATTAATTGAATACCAATATAACCAGTACAACCAGCTACTAATACATTAAGTTTAGCCATTTTATATTATAACAGTTTAAATTAAAAAAAGTATTATCTTTTAGAGAACTGAAAACTTCGTCTAGCTTTTCTATGACCGTATTTTTTTCTTTCAACTGCCCTAGAATCTCTTGTGGTCAGTTTTTCTTTTTTAAGTGTAGTCTTCGAGTTTGCATCAAATAATACTAGAGCCTTAGAAATACCATGAACTAAAGCTCCTACTTGACCTGATAATCCACCACCCTTCACATTACATTTTACATCATATGAAGTGGAAACATTAAGGATTTCGAATGGCCTTAATAATTGCATTTTATGGTTAGCTCTTTTAAAGTAATCTTTATAATCTTTACCATTAATTGAAATATTGCCATTTCCTTTCTTAAGCCAGATTTTAGCTATAGATGTTTTTCTTCTGCCTGTAGCGTACTTACTTCCTTCAATATCCATTTTAGATTTTGTTGTCTGCGAGTTTGATGCTGTTTCCATTTAATTTTTAATAATATTTTTTCTGTTTAAATTTGACAAATTTAATACAACTGGACTTTGTGATACATGTGGATGGTCACTTCCTGAATAAATTTTTAATTTTGTAAGCTGTTTTTTTGCTAATGGTCCTTTTGGTAGCATTCTTTTCACTGCTAATTTTAAAATTTCATCAGGTTTATTTTTTTCAGTTAATTTTTCTGGAGTTATCTCTTTTATACCCCCAGGGTAACCTGTGTGTTTATAATATTTTTTGTTTTGAAATTTACTTCCAGTAAATTTTATTTTTTCTATATTTTTAACTATTACAAAATCTCCTGTATCCATATGTGGAGTATATGTAGCTTTATTTTTCCCTCTTAAAATTTTTGATATCACTGTAGCAAGTCTTCCAACAACAGCGTTATTAGCATCGATCTCGTACCATTTTGAGGTTATCTCAGATTTTTTTATAAATTTAGTCATGGATGCGGGATTAATACTTATAAAAGTATTGTTTGTCAATTAATAGGTCCTCTAAATTACTACAAAAGTTAAGTAATAAAGCGCTTTTTAGCTATTGCTTACATAACTTAAACTATAATAAAATTGAATTTCAATAAATAAGGGAGGAAACAAAAATGAGTAAAAATCCAGAAACAATAGCTTTGCATGGTGGTGATTATAGAAGTGATCCATCTACCACTTCTGTAGCAGTACCAATATATAGGACTACATCTTATCAGTTTAAGAATACCGATAATGCTGCGAATTTATTTGCTTTAAAAGAATTTGGTAACATTTACACAAGGATCATGAATCCAACTAATGATGTACTTGAAAAAAGAGTTGCTGCATTAGAAGGTGGATTAGCATGTGTTACAGTTGGCTCAGGTCAAGCTGCATCTACTTTTGCTATTATGAATGTCTGTCAATCAGGAGATAATTTTATAAGTTCAACAGATTTATACGGTGGCACAGTAAACTTATTTACACATACTCTTAAAAAACTTGGTATTGAGTGTAGATATGCCGATCCTTCTGATCCAAAAAACTTTGAAAAATTAATCGATGAAAGAACAAGATGTTTTTATGCTGAAACTCTTCCTAATCCATATTTAAGAGTTTTTCCTATAAAAGAAGTTTCTGATATTGGAAGAAAACATAATATACCATTAATCATGGACAACACAGCAGCTCCTGTAATATGTAAACCAATCGAACATGGTGCGGCAGTAGTAGTTCATTCATTAACTAAATTTATTGGTGGACACGGAACTGTAATTGGTGGTTGTTTGGTTGATGGAGGAAACTTTGACTGGACAGCAGATAAAAAAAGGCAACCAATGTTTAATGAACCTGATGCTAGTTATGGTGGTGCTGTATGGGGAGAGGTTGTTCCTCAATTAACTGGTGCAAATGTAGCTTTTGCTGTAAGAGCCAGAGTATGTTTACTAAGAGACTTAGGCGCTCCATTAGCTCCAGACAATGCATGGGGAATAATTCAAGGACTTGAAACAGCTCCATTAAGAATGAAACAACATTGTTCTAATGCTGAAAAAGCGGTTGCTTTTTTAAGCAAACATAAAAATGTTGAAAGAGTAATCTATCCAACACTACATAAGGGAGATATAGCAGCACGGTCTAAAAAATATCTTAAAGGCGGAAACGGTGCTCTTGTTGGTATTGAAGTTAAGGGTGGAGTCGAAGCTGGTAAAAAGTTTATTGAGGCTTTAAAAATGTTTTACCATGTAGCTAATATTGGGGATGCAAGAAGTTTAGCAATACATCCCGCAACTACAACACATAGTCAATTAACGCCTGAAGAGCTTCTAGCTGCAGGAGTTACACCTGGTTATGTAAGATTATCTATAGGTATTGAACATCCAGATGATATAATAGCTGATTTAGATCAAGCACTAAGTGCTTCTGGTAAGCCTAACCTTAAAGCGGTAAGTTAGTTTTAAAATTTTTATATAAAATAAATAAAAAACTACTTACAACTAATATTGATCCTATTTGGTGCAAAGATGCATATATAATTTTTGCACCAGATAATAATGTAATAATCCCTAAAATAATTTGAAAACAAATTGCTAAATCGAAAATCAATAACGGTTTAATTGGTAATCTGCTCTTTATATAAATGTAATTAAAATACAAAACTAGAAGCGTTAAAATATAAGCAATGTTTCTATGAATAAATTGAACAATTGAAGGTGTGCTAAATGCCTCTAGGGAAAAAATCAGTTTTGCATTACTATCATTTGGTAAAAAATCTCCATTCATATCGGGCCATGTATTGTAAATTAACCCACCATCTAAACCAGCAAGAAATGCGCCTAAAATAATTTGTAAAAATATTAAGATAAAAATTGAAAGAACTAACGAAGATGAAATTTTATTACGAAAAGATTTTATCTGTAAATTTTCAAATATATACCATAGAGTAAGAGATAATATCACAAAAGCTAAAGATAAATGTGTTGCAAGTCTATAGTGGCTCACATCTACTCTATCAACTAAACCGCTCTCAACCATGTACCAACCAACTATTCCCTGCAAACAAACTAAGAAAAATATTGTAGTATATTTGTATATTGAAATATTTTTATTTCTGAATTTAAAAAAAAAGAATATTAATGGTATTATACAGACTAAACCAATAATTCTCCCAAGTAATCTGTGAAAATACTCCCAATAAAAAATAAATTTAAATTCGTTTAATGAAATATCACTATTTAAATAAATAAATTCAGGAATTTTTTTATACTTTTCAAAATATATATTCCATTCGTTTGAATTTATAGGAGGCAAAATACCTTTAAATAATTCCCATTGAGTAATTGATAGACCAGAATCAGTAAGTCTCGTTAATCCACCTATAGCAATCATAAAGATCAATAATAAATAAATGGTTAATAACCAATATGTAATCGCTTTAGTTTTGATATCGCTATTTACAAACATGCTTTATAAATATAATAATTTATTATTCAACCAATTGTATAAATGTCGCCATTAAATAAAAGTAAATTATCAAAAATAAGGAATAAACTAGATAAACTCGATAATACACTACTTAATATAATAAAAAAAAGAACTCTTTTAGTTAATGAAGTTCTCAAGTTAAAAAAATATAAAAATGAAATAATAGATAAAAAAAGAATATCATTTATCCTTAAGAAAATAAAAAAGAAATCAATTCAGAAAAAGATAGATCCTAAAATTACCAATAGAATTTGGAAAAATATGATTTGGTCCTATATAGACTACGAGAAAAGAAACTTTAAAAAATAATAAACTATTTACTATGAGGAGGCAGTTTTTTCTCTACAAAAATTTCATGTTTTCTGGTGCTTGGATTATATTTTCTAGCTTTTAACTTAATCTTTGCTTTTTCACCACCTGCCGGTTTTTTAACATAATAAAAAAAAGGACTATCTGGTTTAGCTTCAGGTACCAATCTTACTTTAACATGTGTTTTTTTTGCCATTAATTTATATCTTTTATTTCTTTTATAATTTTTAGAATTTTAGTTAATTTTAATTTTATATTTTTATCAGTGATATTTATAGATTTTTCTGAGAAATCGTCAATATTTAAAGAAGTATTTTTATTAAGCATTTTTTTCACTCCATTTATAGTGAAACCTTCTTCTTTAAGTAAAAATTTAATTTTTTTTAGCATTTCTATGCTGTTCTGGTCATAATATCTTCTTTTTGAATTAAAAACTTTAGGTTTAATTTGTTTAAAATTTTTTTCCCAAAACCGGATAGTATGCGTACTTAACTTTCCACTTTTTTTATCACGTAAATTCAAAATTTCAGCGACCTCGCTTATTGTTTTATATGCTTTTTCAAGCTTATTGATTGTTTTCATTTATAAAATTTTTAAATTCTTTTGAAGGTTTAAATAAAATTACTTTACGCTCCTTTATCAATTTTTTTTCTTTGGTTTGAAAGTTTATCCCAGGTCTACTTTTTTTTTCTCTAATTATAAATGTTCCAAAATTAGAGATTTTTATTTTTTTATGCTGAATTAAATTTTCAATAATGCTATCAATTATATCATCAAATAGATTATCAGCTATTTTTTTTGAAAAACCAATCTGCATATAAATAGCATTGATAATATCTTTTTTAGTTAAATTAATTCTCATCAAGCGATATTACTTTTAATTTTAGATATTAAATCACCTCTTACGATTTTTTCACAAACAGATAAAGAATTAGAAAAACCTATATAATCAGTAGCACCATGACTTTTTATAACTGGTGAGTCTAAGCCTATAAAAATAGCTCCATTATAAAGCCTTGGATCTAATCTTTTTTTAAATTTTTTAAAATTAAAATAATTAATTAAACCTGAAAGTTTACCAATAATATTATTAGTAAAAGTTTTTTTTAATTCTTTTGTTATAAAATTAGCAGTGCCCTCTGCAGTTTTAAGAGCAATATTCCCGGTAAAACCATCTGAAACGATTACATTTACATCACCTTTCATTAAATTATTACCCTCTATGTAACCTTTAAATTCATAATCTGAACTTTTTATTCTGTTTAATTTTTGATATGTTTCTTTTATTACCTCATTTCCCTTCATTTCCTCTGATCCAATATTTAGTAAAGCTACTTTTGCAATTTCATTCGGGTATAAAGATTTAAAAACTGAAGATCCCATTACTGCAAAGTCAATTAGATTTTTATCACTACATTCAATATTAGCTCCAAGATCTAATACCACACTCATCCCTTTTTCATTTGGCCATAATGCTGAAAGCGCAGGTTTATCTATATTTTCAATCATTTTAAGATTTAATTTAGCAATGACTAATAACGCACCAGTGTTTCCAGCTGATATAATTGCATCAGCTTTTTTATTTTTTACACTTTCTATAGCAAGCCACATACTGGTATCTTTGCCCCTTTTAGCAGCCTCTAGTGGAGTATCGGTTCCTTTGACATTATTTTTCGTATCAAAAATTTCATAAACGTCTTTACTTAAACCTGAAGGCAAATTACTTAAAATTTTTTCTTTATCACCAAAAATTTTATAAAAGATACTCTTAGTATTTTTATTATGGTGAGCTATTCCATCAATAATTTTTTTTGGAGATCCATCTCCACCCATTGCATCAACCGCAATTGTTATGTTTTTAGACATTAAATGTATTATAAATATATTATTCTTTAGGATCTAGAATTTGTCTGCCTTTATACATGCCGGTTTTTAAATCTAAATGGTGAGATAATCTATATTCACCACTTTTTTTGTCTTCAATAACGTTTTTTGGAGAAACACGAATATGGGATCTCCTTTTTCCAGCTCTTGATTTTGTAGTTTTACGTTTAGGTACAGCCATAATTAAAAATTGTTTTTAATTACACCTTTTGTAAAGAAATGAAAAGGTTTTTTTGATAAGAATTTTCTATATTTTTCAAAATAATCAATTAAATATGTTAAATTTCCATCAAAATTAACATAGCTTTTAAATATTTCTTCTTTATCTTTTACTGAGAAAGCTTCCCACCTTTCAACTTTGTCTAAAATAGAGTGAAAAACATTCAAGTAATTTTTCATTTTTTTATTTATTGATGCATCGCCATAGCCAATTTCACGAATACTTAGCTCTAGTTGGCGAAAAATATAGTCATATATGTTCTGCATTTCATTTTTGCTGATCTCACTTTTGTAATTTTTTATGAAGAAGCCTAAGTGAAATAATAAGATAGTTAAACGATCAGAAAATGTATCGTTTTTAGTAAAAATTTCGAATATTTTTTTATTTCTAGAGAAATTTACTAAATTGTTATAAATGTTAATATAATTATTGTTCATGAAATATATATTTATCTTTATATTTATTTTTATTTTAAGTTGCTCAACTAATAAAGTAGTAAAACACCACGGGGTTCATTTTTTAGACAAAAAGCATAAAAATCTTGAAATTAACAATACAAATAGAAATGATATTCTAAAATTACTTGGTGAGCCTTCGACTAAAAGTTCATTTGACACCGACATTTGGATATATATCGAAAGAAAAATATCGACGGGATCAATATATAAACTCGGAAAAGAAAAATTAATAGTTAATAATGTTTTAGTGCTTGAAATAGATGAATTTGGACTTTTAGCCGACAAAAAGTTTTACGATAAAAATACAATGAAGAATATACAGTTTGCAACTGCTTCAACAGACTCAGTTTACAGAAAAAGATCATTTGTTTATGATTTTTTATCTAGTATGAGACAAAAAATAAACGAACCAATTAAAAAAAAATAATTATCCAGCAATAACAGCAAGTAAAAGTAGTGCAACTATGTTTGTTATCTTGATCATTGGATTTACGGCTGGACCAGCAGTATCTTTGTAAGGATCTCCAACAGTGTCACCTGTTACTGCAGCTTTATGAGCTTCTGAGCCTTTACCACCATAATTTCCATCTTCAATGTATTTTTTGGCATTATCCCATGCGCCGCCTCCAGCCGTCATTGATACAGCAACAAATAATCCTGTGATGATTACACCAAGTAACATTGCACCTACTGATGCTAATGCAGCAACTTGTCCGCCAATAGCAAAAATTATAAAATATAAAACTATTGGAGATAATACTGGTAACAAAGAAGGTATTATCATTTCTTTAATTGCTGCAACAGTCAACAGATCAACAAGCTTAGCATAGTCAGGTTTTTGTTTTCTTTTCATTATGCCAGGAAATTTTTTAAATTGTCTTCTTACTTCTATAACAACAGCCCCACCTGCTCTTCCAACAGCTTGCATTCCCATCGAACCAAATAAATATGGTAACATACCACCTATTAATAAACCTACGACTACATATGGATTGGATAAATCAAACGTTACAACAATTCCCTCTAATTTAGATCCAGCTTCTTTTGAAAAATGTTTAATATCCTCTGTATAAGCTGCAAAAAGAACTAAAGCGCCTAACCCTGCGGAGCCAATGGCATATCCTTTAGTAACTGCTTTAGTAGTGTTACCTACTGCATCCAATGCGTCTGTGGTTTTTCGAACATTATTTGGTAATTTTGACATCTCTGCTATACCGCCAGCATTGTCTGTAACTGGTCCATATGCATCCAAGGCAACAACCATTCCTGCTAATGCAAGCATTGTAGTAACTGCTATTGCAATACCATATAATCCAGCAATATAATTAGTAAGTAATATACCTGATACAATAATAAGTGCTGGTATAGCAGTAGCTTCTAATGAAACTGCAAGACCTTGAATTACATTCGTTCCATGACCAGTTGTTGATGAACTAGCTACACTCTTAACAGGTCTATAATTAGTTCCTGTATAATATTCTGTTACCCAAATTATCAGACCCGTAATAACCAAACCAATTACACCACAATAATAAAGACTTTTACCATTAAATAAAATTCCATTTACACTATACTCTGTAGTAAAACCAATTACATAATCTGTTAGGGGATATAACAAAATTAAAGAAGAAATTGCTGTAGCGACAAAGCCTTTATATAGGGCTGCCATAATATTTTTACTGTTACCCAATCGAACAAAGAAAGTACCTAATATTGAGGTAAGAATACAAACACCACCAATAGTCAAAGGATAAATCATCATATTTAAATCATTTACAAAAAAGATAGATGAAAGAACCATGGTTGCAACTATAGTTACAGCATATGTTTCAAACAAATCAGCTGCCATGCCTGCGCAGTCTCCTACATTATCTCCAACATTATCTGCAATAACAGCTGGATTTCTTGGATCGTCCTCTGGAATCCCAGCTTCAACTTTCCCTACTAGATCTGCACCTACATCTGCACCTTTTGTGAATATTCCACCACCTAATCTAGCAAAAATTGATATTAATGAAGCGCCAAATCCAAGTGCAACAAGTGCATTAACTATCTCTCTTTCGTTTATGTTAAATTTTAATAATAAATAATAATAAACAGCAATAGCAAGCAAAGCTAATCCAGCAACAAGCATTCCTGTTACTGCACCAGATTTGAAAGCTACAGATAAACCATTAGACAAACCTTTTCTTGATGCCTCTGCTGTTCTTACATTAGCCTCTACTGATACTAACATCCCAACATAGCCAGCAATTCCTGAGAGAGCAGCACCAATTAAATAACCAAGTCCTACAAGAATACTAAAAGCATAACTTATTATTATTAAGACAACAACACCGACAATGGCAATGGTTTTATACTGTCTGTTTAAATAAGCTTTTGCACCAATCTGAATAGCTGAAGCTATGTCCCGCATTTTATCATTGCCTGAACTTGCATTTAAAATTTGTTTACCTGTAAAAAAACCATAAACTATTGATAATAATCCTGCTAATATTGTGTAAATTAATATTGTTTCTACTGATGAGTTCATTTTAATTCCTAGATTTAATTATTTATTAATTATTAAAAATCGGACAATACAAAAAAGATTATAAAAGGCAACGTTTAACTTGGTTAAAAAGTATGAAAATATCCTTTGTTTTTTAGCGATATTCGTCTTCCAGCGCCATCTAGAATAATAGATTTATGCTTATTATCTGTCATTATTCCAATTTTAGTTATTCGAATCTTATTTTTGAGTGAAAAATCCCTAATTTTTTTTTGATTGAACTTTGGTGCTGTAAATAAAATCTGATAATCATCACCATTAGATATAAATTTAATTTTTTTAAATTTTTTATTTAAAATTAATTTTAATAACTGCTTGGAGATAGGTATTTTTTTAAGATAAATTTTATATGATAACTTTTGTTTATTAATAAGTTTTTTTAAGTCAGCAAATAAACCATCTGAAATATCTATTGAGGAGCTAGCGACTTCTTTCAATTTTTTAATAAATTTTATGTGTAATTCAGGAGAAAAGTACTTATCGATAAAATATTTTTCTAACCGGCTATTGGTCCTAATTATATTTTTTAAAATAGATAATCCAGTAAAACTGTCGCCTAAATTTCCAGTTACATATATGTCATCATTTTTTTTTGCTTTATTACGATGAACAATTGTAGAGGCGTACCCAATCGAGGTAATTGAAAATGATAATTTGTTTGACTTTACTGTATCGCCTCCTCCAATAGAAATTTTAAATTTATTTTGCTCTGATTTAATAGAATTTGATATTTTTGCCAAATTATTTTTTGTGAAATTATGTTTATTTCCTGATGCACAAATGAAGATGTATTTTGGATAAACGCCTTTACATATTAGGTCAGATATAGAGGATCTTATTATTTTTTTAATAACCTGACCAGGCTTTTTAAAATTTAAAAAATGTGTTTTTTCAAAATAAGTGTCTGTTGAAACTGCTAATTTATTTTTTTTATCAAAAAAAATATCATCATTAAGATTTAAGGATGCTTTACTGGTCGCTAGTTTTCTAAAATAATTATTAATAATTTCGAATTCATTCATTATTTTTTCTTACTTCTTTTGAGATTTTATCAAGCAAAGCATTTAAATATTTTGTTTTAGAGCTTTCAATAAAAAAGTTTGATGCATTTAAATATTCCTTGATAATAATTTTTTTAGGGATTTTAGTTTTATACAACAATTCATAAGCAGCACTCTTAATGATTGTTTGTAAAATTTTATCCATATTTTGAAATTTTATATCATTTAATGATTTGTTTATTTCTTCATATAATACTTCGTCTCTTTCTAAAGTACCTAAAACAACATCTTTTATAAATTTTTTAAATCTATGTTTTTCAAAAGTTATTTTCTCTTCTTTATTAAAAGTTAATGAGTAAATTTTTTGAATTACTATTACTCTTGGATTTTTTTTTGGAGAATAATGAAGTTTCATTATTTTTGAGATAATACTGATAAAACAGCTATTGCGGCTTCTTTACCTTTTTTACCACGTGCTTCTGCTTGTTTTTTATTTAGACATGTTATTACACCATTTCCAACTGGCTTCTTAGTATCAATACTTATTTTCATTATTGCATCTGTGGTTGCAGAAGAAATAAAATCAAAGTGAGGTGTTTCTCCTTTGATGACACAACCTAAAGCTATTGCAGCATCAAATTTTTTTATAAATTTTGAAATAGTCACAGGAATTTCAAAAACACCTGGTACTTTTATAATTTTTGTTTGATGAGTATTTTTTAACTCATTAAGAGCGCTTTTTAGTAACTCATCTGCAATATTTGTATAATAATTTGCTATTACAACTAATATTTTTTTTTTCATTTTAAAATTTCTTGTTTTACAATTTTAATTCCATATCCATCAAGACCAACAACTTTTTTTCTTGATCTTGTAACCAATATCATATTCTTAATACCAAGCGATTTAATTATTTGCGCCCCAATACCGTAGGTTTTTATTAATTTATCTTGTCCAATTTTATTGTTTTCATTATTTTTATGTTTTTTTAAGGTTTGTGATACGGATTTTAAATTTGGATCCCTTATAAAAATAAGCACACAATTATTAAATTTTTTAAAGTAGTTAATTGTCTTATTAAATGAATTTGGAATTTTTTGACTAATTAAATAATTTTCAACAACATTTGAAGAAATTACTCTTAGTCTAGTTGATATTTTTTTTTTGAGATTTCCCTTGATTAAAGCAAAATGTTCTGAACCATCAATTATATTTTCATAAATTTTAATTTTATAAATTTGTTTTTGTATTTTGATTTTTGAAGTTTTTTTTAATTTAATAAGTTTCTCTTTTTTAAGTCTGTAAGATATAAGATCCTCAATTTTTCCAATTTTAAGATTAAACTTATCAGCAAATTTGATTAGATCTTGCCCCCTAGCCATTGTTCCATCTTCATTCATTATTTCACAAATAACCGCTGCGGGATTTTTCTTAGCAAGTTTAGAGATATCGATTGATGCCTCTGTATGTCCTGCTCTAACTAACACACCACCCTCTCTACCAATTATTGGAAAAACATGTCCCGGTGAAACAATATCTTTTTTTTTTACATTTCTTCTTGTTGCAACTTTAATAGTTTTTGCCCTATCTCTAGCAGAAATACCTGTTGAAATACCTTTTCTAGCCTCAATTGACACTGTGAAAGCTGTTTGGTTTCTTGATTGATTGACTGGGGCCATATAATTTAAATTTAATTTTTTTGCCTGTGTATTATTTAAAGTTAGGCAAATTAAGCCCCTGCCATTTTTAGCCATAAAATTTATTTTTTTTTTATCTACGTCAGAAGCACAAAAAACAAGATCACCTTCATTTTCTCGATTTTCATCATCAACTAAGATATACATTCCACCTTTTTTAGCGGTACGAATAATTGTTTCAATGTTTGAGTAACTATTTTTTTTTAACATATCTCTTCACATATTTTGACAAAATATCGATTTCAATATTTACTTTATCTTTTTTTTTTAAATTGTTTAAATTAGTAAGCTTTAAAGTGTGCGGTATTATCCATAATTTAAAACCTTTTTTTGTTATCTTTGAAATTGTAAGTGAAACACCATTAATTAATATAGATGCTTTCTCTATTAAATCCTTTTTGAATTTATTATCAATCAAGATGTCAAAAATAATCGATTTATCTGATTTAGTAATTTTATTAACTATTCCAACGGTATCAACATGACCTTGACAAATGTGACCTGATATATTTTGACCATATTTCATAGGTAGCTCGAGATTTATAATGTCACTTTTTTTAATATTTTGAAATTTTGATCTTTTAAGAGTTTCATTTGATAAATAGAAACCTTGAATATTTTTTTTAACAGAGGATAAGGTTAAACAAACTCCATCACATGATATCGAGGTTCCTAAATCTTTTTTTTTTAATCTTAATGAAGATTTAACAAAAAGAGTAAGTCCTTTTTTATATTTTATAATTTTTTCAACACTACCCTTATTAAATATAATTCCATTAAACATAATTAAAATACCTTATGATTTTATCTTTATTAGAGTAAGTGTCTAACATTTTTTTATTTTTAAAATTTTTATTTAATCCAGAAAATATATCTGAAATTTTAATTGATCCATTTGACTTAAGACTATTATTGCTTTTAAATAAGTAAAATTGATTAAAAAAATTTTTCTTTAAAAAAGATTTTGTAATATCATAACCTCCCTCAACTAATAGATTAAAGACCTTATTTTTATAGATCTCTTTTGCTATTTTATATGGGTCAAATTTGTCAATATTTTCATGTTTTATTTTTATAATATTAATCCCTTTTCTTTTAAGATATTTAATTTTTTTTAATTTATTAGAGTTATGAAATATAAAAGTATTTCTTCGACTTATACAATTAAGCACATATGAAGAATTTTTGATCCTCAAATTTCTATCTATAATAAATATTTTTGGAGAAAAATTTTCTAAACCGGGTAATCTACAATTAAGCTTTGGATTATCTGCGTTAATTGTTTTATACGAAACTAAAATACCATCATTTCTGTATCTCAATAAATGAGTTACATTTAACGACTCCTGATTTGATATATACTGAGATTTATTTGATTTAATATAATTGTCTTTTGAGCAAGCAATTTTACCTGTTATATAAGGCAATTTATGCTTGCGATTAAAAAAATAACTCGAGTAAAAATTTTTAACTTCTCTTTTAAGAATTCCCTTTTTGACAACAATACCTTTTCTTTTAAAGACTTTAAGAGCTTTATTAGAAGTCCTTTCATCAATATCGGGGACTGAAAAGTATACTTTTTTAATCTTTGATTTAATTAATAAACTTGAACAAGGATCAGTTTTACCCTTATGGGTGCATGGCTCCATAGTAACATAGGCAGTAGAACCACTTACATTATCAATGCTATTTTTTACTGCATTATATTCTGCATGTGGACGTCCATTTATTGAGGTTATTCCTGTTGAGATAATTTGATTATTTTTAACTAATACACAACCAACAGATGGATTTTCTTTTGTTAAACCAGCGTTTTCTCGAGCAAGCGCTAAAGCCAAACCCATATAATAATTATTAATTGATTTAGTTTTATCTTTTTTTGAAGACATCTATTTTGTCAACAAATTGAATAAAATCTTTCTCTTCTCTGAAATTTCTGTACACAGATGCAAAACGTACATAGGCAACTGGATCTAGGTCCTTTAATCCGTCCATAACCATGGTTCCAATAGTATTTGATGCAATTTCATTTTGTCCTAATTCCTCTAATGATCTAGAGATCTTGGTAATAAATTTTTCAACTGTATCAGTATCGATAGGTCTTTTTTTTAGAGCGATGTAAATTGACTTAGCTAACTTATCTCTGTCAAAAGGAGATTTTCTACCATTCTTTTTTACAACCATTAATTCACGAATTTGTACTCTCTCAAATGTAGTAAATCTTTCTCCGCAACCACAAAGCCTTCTCCTTCTTATGGTAGTTCCATCTTCTGTAGGTCTTGAGTCAACTACCGAGGTCTCACCTCTTTTACAAATTGGACATATCATTTAAATTTATTTAACCTAAGTGTTTATAAATTGGAAATTTTGAACATAGTTCAATTACTTCCTGTCTTACTTCATTTTCCACTTTGCTATTATCTTCTGGATTTGACGAAAGGCCTTTAATAACTTTTGTAATAAGTTGTCCCACCATTTCAAATTCTTTTAAACCAAATCCTCTAGTTGTTGCAGCTTGCGAGCCCAGTCTTATTCCCGATGTAACCATTGGGCTTTCAGTATCAAATGGAATTCCATTTTTATTGCAAGTAATATTAGCTCTGCATAAGCTCTCTGCTGCTAAATTTCCTTTTACATTAAAAGGTCTTAGATCGACTAGCATCAAGTGAGTATCTGTACCTCCAGAGTAAATTTTAAAACCATTATTTTTTAATGTCTCAGCTAAAATTTTTGCATTGGATAAAACAGATTTTATGTAATCTTTAAAATCTGGTCGTAATGCCTCAAGAAAACCAGCAGCCTTCGCAGCTATAACATGCATTAATGGTCCACCTTGATATCCAGGAAAAACGGCTGTGTTAAATTTTTTTGAAAGATCTTCGTGATTAGTTAAAATTATACCACCTCTTGCACTTCTAAAAACTTTATGTGTTGTAGACGTTACCACGTGAGCATAATCACACGGATTAGGATAACCTTTGCCAGCTACAAGACCTGAGAAGTGAGCCATATCTACCATAAGATAAGCTCCAACTTTGTCAGCTATTTCCCTAAATCTTTTAAAGTCAATTACTCTTGAGTAAGCACTACCACCAGCAATAATTAATTTTGGTTTGTGTTCTAATGCTAATTTTTCAACGTTGTCATAATCAATTAATTCTGATTTTTTATCGACATCATAACCAATTGCATTAAACCATTTACCTGACATAGAAATTTTTAACCCATGAGTTATATGTCCTCCTGAGTTTAGGCTCATTCCTAAAAAAGTATCACCAGGTTTTAGCAAAGCTAAAAAAACTGCACCATTTGCTTGAGCGCCCGAGTGTGGTTGAGCATTTGCAAATTTACAATTAAATAATTTTTTTAATCTTTCGATTGCTAAATTTTCCGCAACATCAACATGCTCACATCCATTATAATACCTTTTACCTGGGTATCCCTCAGCATATTTATTTGTTAAAACTGAACCTTGAGCTTCTAGCACAGCTTGAGAAACAATATTTTCTGAAGCTATTAACTCTATATGTTGTTGTTGTCTTCTTAGTTCATCACTAATTGCTTTAAAAAGATCTGGATCTGTTTTAGATAAGCTATCCTCAAAAAATCCCTTGTATTGATCATTTACATATTTATTTTCACTAGACATAATAACCTCAAATTTTATTTACTCTTCTTAGATGTCTTCCCCCATCAAATTTTGTTTTTAAAAAAGTATCAATAAACAATAAAGCATTTTTTCTGGATATCAACCTTGAACCTAAGGTAATAATATTAGCATTATTATGCATTCTTGATAATTTGGTAGATTTTATACTGTAACATGCGGCTGCACGTATTTTTTTATGTTTATTTGCCGCTATATTCATGCCTGTACCTGAACCACATATTAAAATACCGAAATATTTTGAGTTTTTTGATACTGCTTTTGATAGTTTATGTGCGTAAATTGGATAATCAACAGAATTACTATTTTTAGGTCCTAAATCGAAAACTTTCATTTTTTTTTTATAAAATTTTTTTTTAATATACTCTTTAAGATTGTAACCTGCGTGATCAGAAGAAATAAATATTTTACTCAAATTAATTAAATTTATAATTTAAAACACATGCAACCAAATGAACTCTATTCTCCTCACCGCCATTGAACGCATTGTGATATTTGGTGTTATTAGTTATCCAAACAGAACCATCAGCTGGCATATGCTTTGCCACATGATCAACAACCATAATCGCACCTGGATTTGTATATATAGGTATATGAAGTCTTGGTTCAGGATCTCTGTGCCAACTTAATGTTGATCTTGGCTCTTTAAGAAGTAATCTCATTCTTCCCAATTTATATTTTTTTGTTAATTGATCATAAACTTCTTTAAAATAAGTATTTTTAAATTCATCAACAAACTCAGTATATTTACTTTCGTCTATTTTATTTTCTCTTTGAACCTCTACACCTGTGCTGTCTGGCTTTGTCCAATAAATTCCTCTGACATTATTACCTTTTATGGATTCAGGTTTTCCTGGGATTTGGTTAAGTGAAATTCCTGCAAAATGAGGTATGCCAAGACTTGTATCAAATCCTTTAATTTTTAATACATCGTCGCAAGCCTGTTTTAGTTTTGAAATGTCAAATTTAAGGTCTTGCTTTTGAAAGTCGTTAAAAGTAAGTGACATAATGGTATTTTATTAATAGCTTAATAATTATTATATAATATATAACTATTGTCGCATATAAAATAATTTTTAAATGATTACAACTGGTAAATATCCAAATTTAAGACTTAGACGAAATCGTGAACACGATTGGATTAGAAGATTAACTAAAGAAAATACATTATCTGTAGATGATCTTGTTCAACCCATATTTATAATAGAAGGAAAAAATAAAAAAATACCAATTAAATCTATGCCTGGAGTATATAGGTATTCGATCGACAAACTTAATAGTTTTGTGAAAAAAATAATTGATTTAGGAATTCCAATGATAGCTTTATTTCCTTATACAGAGAACAAACTTAAAGATAACTATGCGTCGGAAGCCATGAATGAGAATAATTTAGTTTGTAAGGCTACAAAATTAATCAAAAAAAAATTTGGAAACAAAATTGGAATAATGTGTGACGTTGCATTAGATCCATATACATCACATGGACATGATGGAATTTTAAAATCAAACAAAATTCTTAACGATGAAACGATAGATATTTTGATTAAACAATCTATCATTCAAGCAAAGGCTGGTTGTGATGTAATTGCGCCTTCAGATATGATGGATGGAAGAATTGGAAAAATTAGAAAAGCTTTAGATAAAAATGATTTTTCAAATGTGAGGATCTTGTCTTACGCTGTCAAATATGCATCTAGTTTCTATGGACCTTTTAGAGATGCTGTTGGATCAAAAAATCTTTTAAAAGGAGACAAAAAAACATATCAGATGGATTTTAGCAACAGTGATGAATCATTAAGGGAAGTTGCATTAGATATTAAAGAAGGAGCAGATATGGTCATGGTCAAGCCTGGACTCCCTTATTTAGATATCATAAGAGACGTGAAAAGGAATTTTAAAATACCGGTTCTAGCCTATCAAGTTTCTGGTGAATATAGCTTGATAATGAATTCAATAAAAAAAGGTCTGGTTGACGATAAAATAATATATGAAACACTGACAAGCTTTAAAAGAGCTGGTGCCAATGCGATAATTTCATATTTTTCAAGTAGTATAGCTAAAACTCTATAAATTATTTAAGTGTATTAATAAAGTCCACTCTTTGAAGTGGATGATTTAGATTATTTGGCTGTAAGATATTTTTATCTAAATAACTAGTCACAATTTGTATTCCTCTAATAAGATCATTTTTGTCTGCTATTTCATTATTGTTTTCTACAAGAAAATTTGGAACAATTTTTTTTTCAGTTTGAGACTCAACAAAATATTTCGATTTATTATTTTCAATTGTTTTCTTTACAATTTTTCTTAAATTTAAATCATAACCTGAAAGTTTTAATAATTCGAGTTCCCACATAATATATTCCATTAACCAATTATTTTTTTTAATTAAAGAAAAGAATTTTTCAATCAAATTAAAAATTTCTGGGTTTTTTTGATTTTCAGCTGTAAGAAGTTTAACCATACTCATTGATGAACTAATACAATGTAGCTTACTTCTGTTATTAAAGAATAGAGGTGTTTCAGCTTTAATAATCTCTACTTTAAAGGATCCGATTTTATTTTCATTTTTACTTTGATAGTTTAATTGAAATTTATTTCCAATTTGTAGATAGCCCTTTATTCTTTTTGATGAAGCGCCAAATATAATACCAGAGGTTTTCCCATGGTCTATTGTAAAAAAATCTGCAATCACTGAATTTTCACTATATTTAAATTTGGATAATAGAAATCCTTTATCGTCCCAAATCATAATAAGTTCATTTTTCTTAGAAGAGAAGTAGCTGCATCTTGTTCAGCCAACTTTTTTGAAGAACCAATTCCATCAATGCTTTTTGATGATTTTATTTTAACTTGAACATGAAATACAGGTTTATGTTTTGGTCCTTTTGTTTTTAACAAGGTATACTTAGGTAATACTTTATACTTTTTAAGTGAAAATTCTTGAAGTTTTGTTTTAGAGTCTATCTTGGTCTCTTGTGTGTTTTCAATATACTCATTCCAAATTTTTAATATAAAATTTTCTACAACTTTAATTCCTTGGTCTAAAAATATAGCTCCAATTATTGCTTCACATGTATCGGATATAATTTTATTTTCTGGCTTATAATTATTGGTTTTATTTGTATTTGTTTTAATAAATTCAGACAGATTTAATTTATTTGCAATACTTAAACACATATTTTTATTTACTAGTGATGCAAATTTTTTATCAAGAGCTCCTTCGGTTTCCTCTGGGTAAATTTCATATAGTTTTTTTGATATGACAAAACCTAAGACTCTGTCTCCTAAAAATTCTAGTTTTTCATTATTATTTATTGGATCAAGGCTTTTATGAATAAGTGATTTTTCTAAAATTTTTTTATTTTTGAATTTTATCTGCAATATTTTTTCAAGATCATTTAAACTCATATAAATTTTTTAATTAATTACTTTAAAGAACCTGTCAAATCTAATCAGTTCACCCCATTTCCAAAATTCAAATATACTTCCATTCCTTGCATCGGAGGAAAAAAAAATGAATCGTGCTTTTCCAACTAAGTTATTTTTGTGCACATAGCCAACACTTGATAAGAATCTACTGTCTTTTGAACAATCCCTATTATCTCCTAAAAAAAAATAATGATCTTCTGGCACTACGAATAAATCTGTATTTTGAAGAGTAAAACTACTAAAATAAGCTGTTTTAAATTCCTTTCCATTTGAAAATTTTTCATTAAAGAAATTACTTTCAATCTTATTTGATCCACAAAATACGAACTGATTTTTTGATTTAAGATTTTTAAATATTTCTAAGTTGTTTAAGTAGATACTGCCATCAATAAACTGAACAGTATCACCGGGTAAGCCAATAAGACGTTTTATGTAATCTGTTCTATTGTCTGCTGGTGTTTTAAATACTACTACATCGCCTCTTTCAGGTTTTTGAAATAGAATTCTATTTTTAAATATAGGTGGACTAAAAGGAAAGGAGTGTTTGCTATACCCATAAGAATATTTTGTCACAAACAATCTGTCACCGACTAACAAATTTGGTTCCATAGATGAAGAAGGTATATAGAAAGGTTGAATTAATAATGATCTAATAATAATAGCAATAATTAATGCATAAAAAATTGTTATTGCATTTTCAATAAATATTTTTTTCATTTTTTTAACCCACTTAAAATAACAAAAGCAATAGAGTGTTTATCTTGATCAGATAAAGATAAAAATATTTTGAAAGATTTAAATTTATTTTTTTTTAAAATTATTGATTTAATTTTATCATTTATTTTAATAAAAGGTTTGCCTAGTTTATCGTTGACAACTGAAATGTCAGAAAAATTTATACCATTACGAAAACCTGTTCCTAGTGATTTTACAAAAGCCTCTTTTGCTGCAAATCTTTTAGCAAAATAACTAACTTTATCTGTTTTTAATTTTGATTTTTTAACTTCTTCAGATGAATAGATTCTTTTTATAAACTTAATATTTTTAATTGATTTTTTAATTCTTGAGTTTTCAACAATATCAACACCATTACCAACAATTATCATATCATTTACAAATTTTTTTAAATTTTTTTATAACTTTATTAATTCCAACAAAAATTGACTCTCCTATTATAAAATGGCCGATATTAAATTCCTTAATTTCTTTTAGTTTAGATAAAATTTTTGCAGTTTTATAATCAAGTCCATGACCAGCATGCACCTCAAGTCCAATCGCATTTGCATATTTGCAACATGCAATTATATTTTTTAAATCTTTTTGATATTTTTTTTTGGATTTTATTTTTCTTGAGATTGTGCCTGTATGGATTTCAATACATTTAGCTCCAATTATTTTAGATAATTTAATATCTTGAATTTTTGGATTTATAAATAAACTTGTTCTTATTTTTTTTCTATTTAAAATATTAATGTTTGCTTTTAATGCCTGAAAATTTTTTTTAAGATTAAGCCCTCCCTCTGTTGTAATTTCTATTCTTTTTTCTGGAACTATACATACATATGAAGGTTTTGCCTTTAGAGCAATATTCAACATTTTTTTATTACAAGCCATCTCGAGATTGATAGGTATTGATTTAAATTTAGATAATATTTTGAGATCACTATCTTTGATATGACGTCGATCTTCTCTTAAATGTATTGTTATTAAATCAGCTCCGTTTTTCATCACAAATTTTGCTGCATTTAAAATATTTGGATGGTCTTCACCTCTTGCATTCCTTAAGGTTGCTACATGATCAATATTTACACCAAGACGTATCATTTTAAATTTCTACTTCCCGGTCTTGTTATTGGAATTTTTTTGAGAAAAGGAGGTATATTTTTTTTTTTGTATGTTGGAATGTTAATTTTAATTTGTGATACGATTTTTTTATTTTTTATTTTTAAAGTTTTTTTCTCTGATCGATCTATAATACAAGCAAAACCTATATTGCTAGATTTAAATTTTTTAATTAATTTTGTGCATTCCAAACTGGATTTGCCTGTCGTTATTACATCCTCAACTATTAAAACTTTTGACTTAGGTTTAATTGAAAAACCTCTTCTTAATTGAAACTTTTTATTTACTCTTTCACAAAAGATTGTTTCTTTATTTAACAATCTACCTATTTCATATCCGATAACTATACCACCCATCGCTGGAGATAATATAATGTCTATATTCTTAAATTCTTTTCTTATTTTTTTTGCTAAAGAGAGACATATTTTTGAAGCTAAACTGGGTTTGCTCAATAGTTTTGCACATTGCACATACTTTGATGAGTGTAGACCTGAAGATAGTACAAAATGACCTTCCAAAAGAGCTCTAGTTTTTTTTAAAACCGCCAAAGAGTCTTTTGATGAAAGCATATTTTTTATTTTTATGTCTTATAATTTTAAAGTTATATTCTTTTTGTTTTAACTCACTAATAAGTTTTGTAAAGTTTTTCAAATCATGAATAATAAGATTAAATCTAAAATTTATAGTTTTTTTAGTTTTTTCTACCATCTCTACGCTGGAAATATTTACATTATTTATACCTATCATAGTGGTAACATCTCCTAATTTTCCAGGCTGATCAGGTAATGATATCCATAGTGTTGTATTGTATTTTTTAGATTTAGATAATTTAGAATTCTCTCTATATTGCCAATACCTTCTGATTGCTGCACGCGCCTTTCCCGTTTTAGTCAAGGATAACCAATGAAGTGAGGGTGAAACTTTTTTTGATGTAATTATCTTCACCACGTCTCCATTTCTTAATATTGATTGTAAGGGTGACTCTTTACCGTTTATTTCTGATCCAATTGCTGTATCACCAACTTGTGTATGAACAGCATAAGCAAAATCTATTGGCGTAGCATTTTTAGGTAATTTTATAACCGATCCTTTTGGAGTAAAACAAAATACATTTTCTTGGAACATTTGTAATTTAGTGTATTCATAAAAATCTTCTGGATTTTCATTTTTCTCAATTATCTCTACCAAATCAGCTAACCAGTCATATTCTTTCCATGTTAATGAATTAAATTTTTCAGATGACTTGTATTTCCAATGAGATGCTATTCCCCTTTGAGCAAATTCATGCATTTGCATTGTTCTTAGCTGAATTTCTATAGGTCTTTTATTTGGCCCTATTATTGCAGTATGTAAAGATTGATATTTATTTATTTTTGGAGAAGAAATATAATCTTTAAATCTTCCCGGAATACAATTCCATTTGTTATGAAATATCCCAAGTGATTTATAACATGAAGAAATATCGTTTAAAATTATTCTAAAACCCATAATGTCAGTAATTTGCTCAAGAGATATTCTTTTGCTTTGCATTTTTCTCCAAAGAGAAAAAGGAGTTTTTTCTCTTCCATAAATAGTTGCTGATAAGTCATTTTCATTTAATAGTTTAGTAAATTCATCTGCAACGGAATTAAAACTTATTAAGTTATTTTCCTTTATTTTATCAAGTCGATCTTTGATTAGTTTTCTAGCTTTAGGATTAAGAACTTCAAATGAAAGATCCTCCAATTCATCCCTTATTCTATTCATACCCATTCTATCTGCTAAGGGAGAATATATTTCCATAGTTTCTCTTGCAATTCTCTCTTTTTTTTCTTGTTTATCAATTGAATGAATTGTTCGCATGTTGTGAAGTCTGTCAGCAATTTTTACAAGTAATACTCTAATATCTTTTGAAGTTGCAATGATTAATTTTCTAAAATTCTCAGCTCTTGAATTTGCTTTAGCTTGATTTTCTAACTCAGAAATTTTAGTTACACCCTCAACAAGATCAGCAACTTCTTGACCAAATTCCTGTTTAATAGTTTGATAAGTAGCATGCGTGTCCTCTATTGTGTCATGAAGTAGTCCAGTAGCTATAGTTGCACTATCTAATTTTAACTCTGTTAATATATTAGCCACAGCAACTGGATGTATAACATAAGGGTCGCCTGATTGTCGTTTTTGATTTTCATGAGCCTTTACTGCAAAATTATATGCCTTATCCAAAGTTTCAGGATTCAAAAACTTATTGTATGATTTTACTTTATTTATTAAATCATTTGATTTTAACATACAAACTTATATCATTTTTTTTATTCAACTGTAATAGATCTTAAGTCAATCGTGTCAATTTGCTTTAATAATTGGGATATATTTAACTTGTATTTGGGATGTTTCCATTTTTTTGATATCTCATAAAGTGGAATTAAAACAAAATTCCTTTTATGTAATCTTGGATGTGGAATAATTATTTTATCACCTTCGCAATCTAATTTTAAACATTTATGGTCATAATCTAATATGTCTATATCGCATTCTCTTGGAGAGTTTTTTTCAGAGATTTTTCTACCTAATTTTTTTTCAATTTTCTTTATAAAATAAAATAGATTTAAAGGTGTTAAATTAGTTTTAATTTTGAGAACAATATTTAAATATTCTGGTTTTTTGGGGTCAGGCCATGATTTAGTTTTATAAAAATTTGAAGATTTCTCGATCATTAAATTATTTTTTTCTTGAAGAAGCGATTTAGCTTTATTTATATTATTTTTTTTATTTCCTAAATTTGATCCAATACCTAAAAAAACAGTATTAGCTTGTTTTTCTAACATATCTAGCTTTATCTCTCTGCCAATCTTTATTTTTTTTTGCTTGTCTTTTATCGTATTGTTTTTTTCCTTTTGCAACGGCTATTTCGATTTTTGCCTTTCCTTTTTTAAAATAAATTTTAGTGGGTATTATTGTGAAACCTTCTCTGTTGATCTTCCCAATAAGTTTATTAATTTCTCTTTTGTTTAATAAAAGTTTTCTATCATCTGTTGGATTATGATTTGAATAGCTTGCATTTTTATATAATGGAATATGTGAATTCATAAGATAAATTTCACCACGTCTTTCAATTGCATATGAATCAGCAATATTAATTTTGCCAGATCTGATAGATTTTATTTCAGATCCTTTTAAAACAATTCCAGCCTCGTAAACGCTTTCAAAGAAATAATTAAAACTTGCTTTTCTATTAATTGAAATTATCTTTAAACCAACACTGGTTTTTTTTTTCATTAACTAATTAATTTAGCTGATATTAAAGCCTTTTTGACTTTTTCTTCTGTATCTTTTTGAATATTAACTAAAGGAAGTCTAATTTCATCATTGCAAAGGCCTAGAAGTTTTGCTGCATACTTTGCAGGTGCTGGATTACTTTCAATAAATAATGATTTGTGTAATGGCTGTAAAATTTGATCTATTCTTTCAGCTTCTTTAATTTCATTATCTGATTTTGATTTTGAATATTTTTGCATATCTGAACATAATTTTGGTGCAATATTTGCTGTGACCGAAATAATTCCGACCCCGCCTCTTTTGTTAAACTCAAATGCAAGACCATCCTCACCTGTTAGCTGGATAAAATCAGGGCCGAGTTTCTTTATTGTTTCATCTAGTCTATTAAGATCTCCAGTAGCATCTTTTACACCTGCTATATTTTTTAGTTCAAATAATCTAGCCATTGTATCTACTGACATATCTATTACACATCTGCTTGGTATATTGTAAATAATAATTGGAAGGCTTGTGTTATCATTAATAGCTTTATAATGTTGATATAAACCCTCCTGTGTTGGTTTATTGTAATAAGGAGTAACAACCAAAACTCCATCTGCACCCATTTTCTCAGCATGCTTCGTTAAAGATATTGCCTCATCTGTTGAATTTGATCCTGTACCTGCAATAACAGGAATTTTACCTTTTACCTCTTTTATACACAATTCAATAACTTTCTGGTGTTCATCATGGTCTAAAGTTGGTGACTCCCCTGTTGTTCCAGCTGGAACTAAACCATTGGTGCCATTTTCTAAGTGAAAATGTATAATTTTTATGTAAGCTTCAATATCAAGCTTATTATTTTTAAATGGGGTTATTAAAGCAACATTTGAACCTTTAAACATAAATACTTATAACATAAATTATAGATTCATTTACAAAAAATTATGAAAAAAAATTTATTTTTACTGACTATCCTATTTTCATTTTTAGCTACCACATATGTAAGTTCACAAGAAAATGTTATTATTCCTTTAAAAAAACCTACTCTTAATCCTGAGTTAAAAGAAAAAAAAATTTCAATAAATATTATTAAACCCCTTGAAAAGCCTATTTTGACAAAAGAGGTAAAGAAAAAAGATGAAAAAGAAGAAATTATTGAAAATAAAAAAATAACTAAATTAGGAATTATTGTTCCAAAAAATAAGCCAAAAATAGTTCAAAAAACAATAGAAAAGGTTGCAAAAAAATCGAAGTACTTTTCAAAAAAAGAGTTTGAATTAGCTGCCAAAGCAATTAATGCAATGCAAAAAGGTAACTGGCCCAATGCACTAAGTTTAGCAAAGAAAACAAGAAACAATGATATTAATAGCTTTATTCAGTGGCGACATCTTTTAACAAATAGAAATAATGCGAGTTATTATGACTACCAACAATTCATAGATAAAAATCCAGACTATCCAAGAATAGGAAGGATTAAGTATTTATCAGAACATAAATTATCAACAGAAAAAGTATCACCAAAAAAAATTATTAAAAAATTTTCTGAGGAAGCGCCGTTAAGTGGTTTCGGCGAAATGATCCTTGGAGAGAGTTACATAATAAATGGTGAAAGCGCTAAAGGAATTAATTTAATAAAAAAAGGTTTTGAAAAAGCCGAATTAAGTAAATCAGATTTAAGGTTTTTTAGAAAAAAATATAAAAAATATTTAAATAGTGAAGATTATATTAAAAGAGCAAAATATTTAGCTTGGGAGAATAAATATTGGGACCTAAAAAGAATGTTACGATATTTACCAAAAGACGAGCAATTACTATACACAGCAAGACAGTTATTAATGAGTAAATCATATGGTGTGGATAGTGCTATTGCAAAAGTCCCTGATAGACTTAAAAATGACTCAGGATTAAACTATGATAGACTGAAGTGGCGTAGAAAAAGAGGCAGAGTCGACTCTTCTCTTGAAATTTTATTAAAAGTTCCAAATAACAAAATTTACCTAGTAAGACCTGAAAAGTGGTGGAAGGAAAGAGAAATCATAGGAAGATCTTTAATTTATAAAAAAAAATATGAGTTAGCTTATAAAGTTGTAAGCAAACATTCAATGGTAGAAGGACCAGAGTATGCAGCTGCAGAATGGATGAGTGGTTGGATTGCGCTAAGTTTTTTAAATGATCCAATTTTAGCTGTAGAACATTTTGATAATTTTTTTAATAACGTCGGTTATCCAATAAGTTTGGCTAGAGGGGCATATTGGCTGGGTAGATCCTACGAAAAGATGGGTAGCAAAGATTTACAGAATAAATGGTATCAGGAAGCTTCTAAATATTTAACTACTTACTATGGACAGCTTGCCTTTTTAAAAATAAATCCTGATAAATCTTTCGAGTTAGATTTGGAGCAAGTTGTAGATAAAGATTATAAAAAAAAATTTGAGAATAAGGGATTAGTCAAAGTAATTTACCTTTTAAATGAACTTAATAAAGATAAATATACAAAGCACATATTAAGACATTTAGCTCTAGATGATATTGAAAAAGGAAGTGAAATTTTAGCTGCAGAACTTGCAACAAATATTTCAAGATACGATTTTGCTATTCAAATAGCAAAAATAGCTTCTTACGAAAAAAGATTTTTGAATAATTATAACTATCCTATCATAGGAACTCCAAAAATAATTAATGGTAGAAAAATACCTGAAACACCTTTTATTTTATCAATAATAAGACAAGAAAGTGAGTTTGATATGAAAGCAAACAGTTCAGCCGGTGCAAGAGGTTTGATGCAATTAATGACCTACACTGCTAAGTTAGTTGCCAAACAAGCGAAGTTACCTTATTCAAAATCAAGGCTAACAACGGATCCGGAATATAATATAAATTTAGGCTCACATTATATTGCTGGACTGATTCTAGAGTACGATGGATCGTATCCTTTTGCCATAGCTGCTTACAATGCTGGACCAAAAAGAGTAAAATACTGGAAGAGATTAAATAAAAATCCTCAAAAAAATCAAATTGATTATGTTGATTGGATAGAGCTAATTAAATTTAAAGAAACAAGAAATTACGTTCAGAGAGTGTTAGAGAACTATAATGTGTATAGATTCGTTGTTGAAAAAAGACCTGTAAAAATGCTTAATTTTTTCGAGGATATGCCGCTTTATTAATGGCGGAAGAGGTGGGATTCGAACCCACGTTACGAATTTCTCCGTAAGATCAGTTAGCAACCGATTGGTTTCAGCCATCTCACCCACTCTTCCACGATACCTGTGTAACTTGAAACCATTGAATATTCAATATTAATCAAGTATTTTCACTAAAAATATGAAAAACAAATACTCAATTTTTTCGCTTTTAAAAAACGCTTTAACTGACCATGAAAACTGGCAAAGAGCGTGGAGAGATCCTGAACCAAAAAAAGAGTATGACGCCATAATTGTTGGCGGAGGTGGTCATGGTTTAGCTACAGCTTATTATCTAGCAAAAAAACACAACATGAAAAATATTGCTGTTTTAGAGAAAGGTTGGATCGGTGGTGGTAACACTGGAAGAAATACTACTATAATTAGATCTAATTATCTTTGGGATGCAAGTGCTGGATTATATGATCACGCCTTAAAGATATGGGAAGGTCTTTCTCAAGAATTAAATTATAACGTTATGTTTAGTCAAAGAGGTGTTATGAATTTAGCGCATAATCTTCAAGATGTAAGAGATTTAAAAAGAAGAACACATGCTAATAGATTAAATGGTGTAGATGCTATTTGGTTGTCAACAGATGAGGTTAAAAAGTTCTGCCCTATAATAAATACGTCCCCAAATATAAGATATCCTGTTTTAGGTGGGACATTACAAAAAAGAGCAGGCACAGCAAGACATGATGCTGTTGCTTGGGGTTATGCTCGAGGCGCTGATGAAATGGGAGTAGATATAATTCAAAATTGTGAAGTTAAAGGTATTAAAAGAAATGGAGATACTGTCGAAGGTTTAGAAACAACAAAAGGTTTTATTAAATCAAAAAAAATTGGTGTAGTTGCTGCAGGACATTCAAGTGTTATAGCAAACATGGCAGGTTTAAAACTTCCTTTAGAAAGTAAACCTTTACAAGCTCTAGTTTCTGAACCTGTTAAACCAATAATTGATACTGTCGTAATGTCAAATGCAGTTCATGCTTATGTTAGTCAATCGGATAAAGGCGAATTGGTAATTGGAGCAGGAACAGATGATTATGTTTCTTATTCTCAGAAAGGAAGTCATGACATTGTAGAGGGAACATTGCATGCAATATTAGAACTCTATCCAATTTTCAGTAGAATGAGAATGCTAAGACAATGGGGAGGAATTGTTGATATTTGTCCTGACGCAAGTCCAATAATTAGCAAGACCTCAATAAAAGGATTATATTTTAATTGTGGTTGGGGTACTGGTGGTTTTAAAGCTACACCTGGATCTGGCGACTTATTTGCACATACAATTGCTAATGACGAACCTCATAAGCTAAATGCAGCATTCAATATAAATAGATTTGTAAGTGGCGATCTTGTTGATGAACATGGGGCTGCTGCTGTTGCTCATTAATGTTTATTATTAATTGTCCTTATTGTGGCGAAAGGGAACAAAGCGAATTTAAAGCTGGCGGTGAAGCTCATATAGTTAGACCTAAACAACCGACAGAGCTTAGTGATGATGAGTGGGCTGAATATTTATTTATGAGAAAAAATATTAAAGGTGTACAATTTGAAAGATGGGTTCATATACATGGATGTAGAAAATGGTTTAATATGGTTCGGGATACATCTAATGATCAAATTCATGCAGTTTACAAAATGGGCGAAAAACCACCCGTAAAATAATTTTATGACAAAAAATTTAAGAACAAAAGCAAGTAAGTTTATTGATGAAACAACGAGGATTTCTTTTAAATTTGATGGTAAAGTATATTATGGCTACAAAGGTGATACTTTAGCATCTGCTTTAATAGCTAATGGTATTCATTTAGTAGCTCGTAGTTTTAAATACCATAGGCCTCGAGGAATAATGACTGCAGGGTCTGAGGAACCAAATGCTATAGTACAGGTGAATGGAAATAGTGCTTATACAGAGCCTAATGTTAGAGCAACAGAGATTGAAATATATGATGGTCTTGAAGCTTCAAGCCAAAATTGTTGGCCAAATGTAAATTTTGATATAGGAGGTATAAATAATATTTTATCCCCTGTTCTACCAGCTGGATTTTATTACAAAACTTTTATGTGGCCTGCTAGCTTTTGGGAAAAATATGAATACTTTATAAGAAAATCCGCAGGTTTAGGAAAATCACCAACAAAACCAGATCCTGACATCTATGAACATAAACACATACATTGTGATGTTTTAGTGATAGGTGGTGGTATTTCTGGGATTATGGCAGCTAAAA
This sequence comes from uncultured Pelagibacteraceae bacterium, assembly GCA_902628635.1. Classification (GTDB taxonomy): domain Bacteria; phylum Pseudomonadota; class Alphaproteobacteria; order Pelagibacterales; family Pelagibacteraceae; genus Pelagibacter. The sequence continues at coordinate 77,827 of CACONQ010000003.1, forward strand.
CAGCTGCTGAGAATAATTTTAAAACATTATTGTTAGATGAAAAACCACATTTAGGTGGATCAACCATTTATCAAAATTCAGATTTTGATAAGATAAATAATCAATCTTCATCTACATGGCTTGAAAATGAAATATCTAAACTTAAAGATATAAAAAACCTTGAAATTAAAACAAGAACAAGTGTGGTGGCTTACCATGGTTATAACTTTTTATTAGCCAGGGAAAATTTAACTGATCATTTACCTTTTGATAAAAAGAAAAACAAAATAAGACAAAGATTAATTAAAATTAGAGCTAAAAAAGTAATCGTTGCCACAGGTTCAATTGAAAGACCTCTAATATTTAATAATAATGATAGGCCAGGTATTATTCTTTCATCAGCGATTAAAAAATATTCTGATTATTATGGGGTAATCTGTGGAAATGAAAATGTTTTATTTACTAATAATGATAGTGCTTATGAAACAGCTATATCTTTATTTAATAAAGGAATTAGAGTTAATGCGATAATAGATATAAGAGATAAAGTAACTTCTAGTATTGTAAATCAAGCAGAAAAATTAAGTATAAAAATATATAATTCTTTTACTATTGTAGATACGTCTGGGTATAGAAGAATTAAAAATATTTCAATAATGAAACTTTCAAAAGATGGTCAATCTGTTACAGGTTCAAAAACTCAAATAAATTGTGACTGTCTCGGAGTATCTGGAGGATGGACGCCAGCGGTGCATTTATTTACACAATCAGGTGGAAAGCTTAAGTTTGATTATGATGACAATGTTTTTAAACCTAATAAGTATCCTTCAGATCAAATAAGTATAGGTGCGTGTAATGGTGAATTTGATTTAGATACGATTATTAAAAATTTTAACAATAATGTCAAAACATATCTTGGAATAGAAAAAACAAGCTATGAAAATTTAAATATAAGTGCTTCTAAAGAAATTTTAAAAAAGAATATTTGGCTATTACCCTCAAACAAACCAATTGGAAAAACTAAATCATTTGTTGATTTTCAAAATGATGCAACCGCAAAAGATATTAAACTAGCCCTAAGAGAAGGATTTAGATCAATAGAACATGTAAAACGATACACAACAACTGGTATGGGTACTGATCAAGGTAAACTAGGTAATATGCATGCTTTGGGAATTATTTCAGATACAAGTGGAGTTAAAATGTCAGATTTAGGAACGACAACTTTTAGGCCACCTTATACTCCTTTAACATTTGGAACAATTGTTGGAAGAAATGTTGGTGAATTTTTCGACATATTCAGAAAAACTCCAATGCATGATTGGCATGTTAAAAATAATGCTGAATTTGAAAATGTTGGTCAATGGAAAAGAGCATGGTATTACCCAAAAAAAAATGAAAGTATGCATGATGCAGTTCAAAGAGAAAGTAAAGCGGCCAGAGATGGTGCGGGTATATTAGATGCATCTACATTAGGTAAAATTGATATCCAAGGATCTGATGCGTCGGAATTTTTAAATAGAGTTTATACAAATGCTTGGTCAAAACTTGCAGTTGGAAAATGCAGGTATGGTTTGATGTTAAATGAGGATGGTATGGTTTATGATGACGGTGTTACTACTCGACTTGATGAAAATCATTATATAATGACTACTACCACTGGTGGCGCAGCTACTGTTCTTGGCAAATTAGAGGATTATCTTCAAACAGAGTGGCCTGAACTTGATGTATATTTAACTTCAGTAACTGATCATTTCGCTACAATTAGTGTTTGTGGGCCTCATAGTAAAAAAATTGTTAAAAAAATTATACCTGATTTAGATTTATCTGATGAGAAGTTTCCACACATGTCATTCAAAAATGCAAAAATTGGTAATATTAAATGTCGTGTAATGAGGATTAGTTTTACTGGGGAACAAAGTTATGAAATAAATATTCAAGCAAATTTTGGTAAATCTGTATGGGAAAAATGTATAGAAGCTGGAGAAGAGTTTAATATCACTCCCTACGGAACCGAAACTATGCACCTTTTAAGAGCAGAAAAAGGTTTTATAATTGTGGGACAAGATACTGACGCAACTTTAACTCCCATAGATCTTCAAATGGATTGGATAGTCAGTAAGAAAAAATATGATTTCATAGGTAAAAGATCGCTTTATAGATCAGATACAATTAGAGAGGATCGAAAACAACTTGTTGGAATAATTACAGAAGACCCAAAAGAAGTTTTAGAGGAGGGTGCTCAAATTGTTGCTGATGTCTCAAAAAAACCAGTAGAAATGCTTGGACATATTACCTCAAGCTATTTTAGTCCAAATTTAAATAAGTCAATCGCTTTAGGAGTTGTTAAAGGTGGAAAAGATATGTTGGGTAAAAAATTATTTGTACCTATGAAAAATAAAGTTATTAATGTACAAATTGCTGATCCAGTTTTTCTAGATAAAGATAATAAAAGATTAAATGCTTAATTATAATTCACCAATTAACGAAACAAAAGACTTTAATAACCTCAAAATGAGTGAAGAGAGTCCCATTATGAAGTTAGTTATTAGAGGAAAAAAAAGAGAGTTCATTTCAAAAGTTGGAAAATTATTAAATATACTTTTACCTAATGAACCTAATACATCAACAGTTGGAAATAATATTTCAGCACTTTGGTTAAGCCCAGATGAATGGATGATTCACTCTAATGATAAAATTGATAAAAATAACAATATGTATCCCATTGAAGAAGATCTGATAAATAATATTCATAAGATTAACTTAGGTGCTATAACCGATGTTACAGATCAATTTACAATGATCAAAATGGAAGGTTCGCAAATTTATGAATTATTTTCAAATAGTTGTCCTTTTAACTTTAATGATTTTAAGAAGAAAAAAGGTGCAGTCACTCAAACCATTATTAATAAAATTGATGTAATTATTCATAACAAAGAAATAAATGTGGTAAATTTATTGGTTAGACGATCCTTCTCAAGCCATCTTTGGTCTTGGTTAAATGACGGCGCTAAGCGTATATAATTTTTTTTTAATATAATAAAGAACTATAAGAAAAAGACTAATTGAAAATATCCAATTAGAAATTACCCATATCCAAAAAAAAGTATTAAAATCAGCTACAATATAAGTTGCTAGGTAAAAAGTAAAAATTGGCATTATAATATTTCTAAAAAAATTTGTAAGTAATGCATTTTCTGATTTTTTTAACGCCATGAAAAAACCATTTGAAAGAAAAAATATTGGATATGCAGGAAGTACAAAAGCTGAAATTTGTAAGTATTTTTTTCCGAAATGATTTACCTCTAAACTATCAGAAAAAAATGTCGGAATTATTCCAGATGTTAAAAAAATAAAGATACCAGATAAAATCATAATAATTAAAGCGTATTTTATAGCGGTATAGTAAGATTCTTTAATTCTTTCATATTTTCTAGCACCATAATTTTGCGCTATTATTGAAATTATAGCTGTATTAATTCCTAGTACAGGAAGCAGCACTACTTGCTCTATTCTAGTTGCAGCACCATATCCTGCTGCTGCAGCTTCACCGGATAATCCTACATAAGCAAATATAATTGCCGATGCAATTGAATATCCACAAATCGCTAAACTTATAGGCATAGATTGAAAAAAAATATCTTTTATATAAACAAATTTGATTGATAGATATTCTCGAGACATTTCTCGAATTCTTTTATTTTTAATAACTTTATAAAAAATTATTAAAAATGATAATATTTGGGATATGATAGTTGCTATACCAATACCCTTAACACCAAATGCTGGTATAAAAAGAAATCCAAAAATTAAAATTGGATTTAATATTATATTTAAAAAAAATGATAATATAAGAGCGTTTCTATAAGTCTTTGTATCTCCCTCGGCATGTAATAATGAATTAAATGCAACTACTAAAATAAATAATATTGTTCCAGAAAAGATTATATTTGTATATTCCAAACCAAGGGAAGTAACCTTATTTGAAGATCCCATTAATAAAAAAACAGTTTCTGAAAAAAATAAACCAAATAGGGTTAATAATACTGAAATAAAAATTCCAAAATAGATAATGTTAGAAAAATAATATAAAATCTTTTTTTTATCGTTTTCTCCAATACTATTTCCAATTAATGATGTACCAGCAATTGTAACACCAATTGATGTTGCAACTATAATAAAATACATTGGAAATGATTTTGACAAAGCTGACAAGGCATCAGGTGAAATTTTTCCTGCAAAAAAAGTATCGACTATATTGTAAAGTGTCTGAAATAGAGTTCCAACACTAGCAGGTACTGCAAGCTTTCTTACTAATGTGGGTATTTTTTCATTTAACAAGTCCATATTATAGATTTACAATCAGTATTGTTTTTCAAAGATGTATTTTTTTCCTAATTGTTTTGCAAGATTAATTTGACTTTGACGCATTCTAAATCTTTTTTTTTGAGAAAGTGTTAAAAAATCATAACATTGTGCACATGACACTCCTAATTCATATTTTTTAGATAATTTATCTTTTTTTGAAATCGGATTTCTACATCCCCCACAAATTGTGTACGTTCCTATTTCTAAACCATGTTTTAAACTTATCCTGTTATCGAAAACAAAACATTCCCCTTTCCATAAACTTTTTTTTTTTGGAATCTTTTTTAGATAATTTATAATTCCACCTTTTAATTGATAAACGTTTTTAAAACCTTTTCTCTCTAAATACACAGAAGCTTTCTCACATCTTATACCTCCTGTGCAAAACATTGCTATAGGCTTATCTTTTTTAAGTTTTTTTAAATACTTAGGAAAATCTCTAAAATTCTTAATACCTGGATTATTCGCTTTTTTAAAAGTACCAACATTATATTCAAATGGTTTTCTAGCATCTACTATATATGTATTTTTATCACTAATAAGTTTGTTCCATTGAGACGGTTCTATATGTCGATTATTTTTTTTTGATTTTTCATATAAAGGTAAATTCATAGGAACAACTTCTTTTTTAATTTTTACTTTTGGCTTGTGAAATGGCTGAAATAAACTTTTTGAGGAATTTTCACTATCAAAATACTTAAATTTAAAAATTTTTTTAATTTGTTGTGAAATAATTTTAATTTTATTTACTTTGCCAGCAATACTGCCATTTAAACCCTCTTTTGAAATTATAATTGTACCTTTAATATTTTCTGAAATTAAAAGATCAGTTATATGTTTTTTATTTTTTTTTATGTTATTAATTTTTATAAACTTATAAAATCCCAAAACTATAAACATTATAATTTCCTACAAATAGTCATGCCATCACCAAAAGGAACAATTACTTTTTCCACTCTTTTATCTTTAGATATAAAGTTATTTAAATTTCTTATACTTTCTGTGATTTTATCTTTTATATTATTATCGACTACCTCACCATGCCAAAGAACATTATCTATAATAATTAAACCTTCTTTATCTAATAGGTTTAATGCAATTTCATAATATTTTTTGTAATTCATTTTGTCTGCATCAATGAAAATTAATTCATATTTTCTGTCTCTAATTTCCATTAAAGCCTCTAAAGCTGATTTTACAATTATACTAATTTTACTGTCTTGTTTTGCTTTTTTAAAAAACTCATTTGCTTTGTTGCTTGTATTTTTATCTTTATCTACAGCAGTTATTTTGCCATCTTCGGGTAAGGCCAATGCCATTGATAATGTACTTAAACCAGTAAATGTTCCTATTTCTAATACTCTTTTTATTTTAGAAACTTTAATAATTAAATGAAGAAATTGGCATTGAGATATTGAAATTTGCATTCTTTTAATATCTCCTAACGATAGATTATAATTTATAATTTCTTTTTGAACTGGATGTAGTTTAAGGCCATATTTAAGAATATAATCTTGTAAAAGTTTAGTAATATTAAGGTCTGCACCCATAACCTTATAATTTCTTTTTTAAAATTTCATTTATTAATTGTGGATTAGCTTTACCACTAGAGGCTTTCATGGCTTGTCCAACGAAAAATCCAAATAATTTTTCTTTACCGTTTTTATACTCAATAGCTTTTTCTCTATTATCATTAATTATTTTATCTATTAAAGCCTCAAGAGCTTTAGGGTCACTTTGTTGTTTTAATCCTTTTTCTTGAACAATTTTTTGAGGATCTTGATCACCATCAATCATATGTTCAAACACAGTTTTAGCTATCTTTCCTGAGATTGTTCCATTTTTAATCAAGTTAATTAGTATTGATAAATTTTTTGCACTTATTGGACTTTGAGAAATTTCTAAATTTTTACTATTCAATAGAGCAAACAATTCACCAGTTATCCAATTTACTGCTAATTTAATATCTCTATTTTTTCCCATCTTGGTCACAACCTGTTCAAAGTATTTTGCGATTTCAATATCAGAAACTAAGATCGTTGCTTCGTATGGTGATAGTTTAAACTCATTTATGAATCTTTTTTTTTTATCATCTGGTAATTCAGGAATATCGGATTTTAATTTTTCAATAAATTCATCAGAGACTTCTAAGGGAAGTAAATCTGGATCTGGAAAATATCTATAATCATGAGCATCCTCTTTAGATCTCATTGATCTTGTTTCGTTTTTTTTTGTATCGAATAAACGAGTTTCCTGATCAATGGCTTTGCCTTCTTCAATTAAATCCACTTGTCTATTTGCCTCATAATCAATAGCTGATTGCATAAACTTAATTGAATTCACATTTTTAATTTCACATCTTGTGCCAAAATCCTTTGATCCTTTCAATCTTACAGAAACATTAACATCTGCTCTAAGAGATCCCTCTTGCATATTACCATCGCAAGTTCCTAGATATCTCATTATAGATCTAAGTTTTTTAATATAAGCGCTAACTTCGTCTGGTGATCTCAGATCAGGCTTGCTTACAATTTCCATTAAAGCTACACCAGATCTATTTAAATCTACCAAGGTGTTATCTGGATCAATATCATGAATGCTCTTTCCAGCATCTTGTTCTAAATGTAATCTTTCAATACCAACTTCCTTTTGACCTTCGGGCATATCTAAAATAACCTTGCCCTCTCCTACAATTGGATCTTTGAATTGTGAAATCTGATATCCTTGAGGCAAATCTGCATAAAAGTAGTTTTTTCGATCAAATACTGAACGTTTGTTTATTTTTGCATTTAACCCAATTCCAGTTTTAATTGCTTGTTTAACACAAAATTCATTAATGACAGGTAGCATTCCAGGAAAGGCTGCATCAACTAAACTAACTTGGGTATTTGGCTCTGCGCCAAATTTAGTGGAAGATGTTGAAAATAATTTTGAATCTGATGTAACCTGCGCATGAACCTCCAATCCTATAACAACCTCATATTGATTATCTTTTCTATTAATTAAATACTCAGATTTATTTTTACTCATTTAATCCACCAATCAGCTATCTTATTTTTAAAATTAATCTTTTCCTCCATTGAGTAAGCTATGTTTAATATATTTTGTTCATCAAAAGCTTTTCCAATAATTTGTAATCCTAAAGGATAACCTTTTTTATCATGACCTGCTGGAATTGATATGCCCGGCAGACCCGCTAAATTAACAGGTACTGTAAAGATATCATTTAAATACATTGATACTGGATCGTCTTTTTTTTCTCCTATTTTAAAAGCGGAGCTAGGAGTTGACGGAGTTAATATTGCATCTACTTTTTTATAAGCCTCATCAAAATCATTTTTTATTAAATTTCTTACTTTTTGAGCCTTAAGATAATACGCATCATAATAACCAGATGATAAAACATATGTACCAATCATAACTCTTCTTTGAACTTCTGAACCAAAACCTTCAGACCTTGTTTTTTCATACATATCTATTAAGTTGTCACCTTTAGATCTAAATCCATATTTTACACCATCGTATCTAGCTAAATTTGATGAAGCTTCTGCAGGTGCTACTATATAATAAGTTGGTAATGCATAAGTCGTATGTGGGAGTGATATGTCAATTATTTCAGCACCACAATCTTTTGCAAAATTAATACCTTTTTGCCAAAGTTCTTCAATTTCTTTTGGCATACCATCGACTCTATATTCTTTTGGTATACCAATTTTTTTCCCCTTAATATTTTTCGATAACTCTACGCTGTACTTACCTCTTTTAAAATCAACTGATGTTGAATCTTTTTCGTCGTAGGAACTAATTACTTCATTTAATATTGCGCAGTCCTTTACATTTTGTGACATGGGTCCTGCTTGATCTAAAGATGACGCAAAGGCTACTATACCATATCGAGAACAACTACCATACGTTGGTTTCAATCCTACAGTTCCTGTAAAGGATGCTGGTTGTCTTATGGATCCACCAGTATCAGTGCCGATTGTTACAGGGGTTAAGTTTGCTGCTAAAGCAGATGCTGATCCACCCGATGATCCTCCTGGCACTAAATTTTCATCGATTGGACTTTCTACATTTCCAAAGTAGCTAGTTTCGTTGGATGATCCCATTGCAAATTCATCACAATTTAGTTTTCCTAATAATATAGCTCCCTCGTTCCAAATATTTTGTGTAACCGTAGATTCATATGTGGGAATAAAATTATTTAATATTTTGCTACCAGCTGTTGTTTTTACATCTTTTGTACAAAATAAATCCTTTACGGCAATGGGTATACCAGGAAGCTTTAAATCAAAGTTAGGATTTTGATCGAATTGCTTAGCTTTTTTAATTGCCCTGTCAAAACTTTCAGTAATATATGTATTTAGTTTTTTTGATTTTTCTGATCTATCTATAAAAGCCTTTGTGACCTCTTCAGATGAAATTTTTTTAGTTTTAATATTATTAATTAATTCTGATAGTGTTTGCTTTGTGATATCTGTCATTATTCTATTACCTTTGGAACTACAAAATAATCCTCGTTTTTTTCAGGAGAATTTTTGATAATTTCTTCTCTCATATTTTGACTTTTTATTTCATCATTTCTAAGTTTAAGAGAGGTTTCTGCAATTGAGGTTAATGGCTTTATTTGATCCGTTTTAAGCTCATTTAACTTTTCTATAAAATCAAATATTGAATTTAAATCACCTGCTAATTTTTTAGCTTTTTCATCATCAACAGATATTCTTGATAATTTTGCAATATGTTTTATGGTTTTAAGATCTATAGTCATGTGGTAGTTAAATATCGCAAAGTATCACTTAAGTATAAAATATACAATATGATCACTATTGAAGATTTTAAAAAAAAACAAACTTATAAGGTTAGATTGCTAGGTTTAGACCTAGGTTCTAAAAAGATTGGACTATCTATAAGCGATGAAAATCAAACCATAGCCACTCCTCATAAAACATTAATAAAATCAACCTCGAACAAACTTATTGATGAGTTAAAAGCTATTATAAATGAAAATAATATTAAAGGCCTAATAATTGGTTATCCAATAAATATGGATGGAAGTTTAGGTAAATCATCTCATTCCGTTAAAAGTATTGCATTAAATATTGAGAAATCGATAAATATACCTATCTGTCTTTGGGATGAAAGACTTTCTACAGTAGCTGCATTTAAATTATCGAGTAATTTAGAAGCGAATATCACAAAAAGAGTAAAAAAAATTGATGAAAATGCAGCGACATTCATTCTTCAGGGCGCAATCGATTATTTAAATAATTAATGCTTGCCTAATTCGCTCTTACAGTCTATAGAGTTGGTTTTAATGGCATTATTAGAAAAAGCTATTAAAATTTCTCAAAAACACTTATTAGGAATCCAAGACTTATCTATTAAAGATATTCATCTTATTTTGGATGAGGCAAAAAAATTTATATCATTAAATAAGAGTAAAAATAAAAAACTTGATATATTGAGAGGAAAGACTCAAATTAATCTATTCTTCGAGCCATCTACAAGAACCCAAAGCTCCTTTGAATTAGCAGGAAAAAGACTCGGGGCTGACGTGATGTCAATGAACATAACTAATTCAGCAATCAAAAAAGGTGAAACTCTTATTGATACTGCAATGACGCTAAATGCTATGCATCCTGATATCATTGTCATCAGACATCAAGATTCTGGTGCATGTAATCTTTTATCACAAAAAGTAAATTGTGCAGTTTTAAATGCAGGAGATGGTAGACGAGAACACCCAACTCAAGCTCTTCTTGATGCATTAACAATAATTGATAGAAAAGACAAAGTTCAAGGATTAAGGATAGCTATTTGTGGTGACATTTTGCATTCACGAGTAGCAAGGTCAAATATTTATTTGTTAAACATGTTAGGAGCAGAAGTAAACATTGTTGCTCCATCGAATTTAATGCCAAAAGATATTGAGAAGTTGGGCGTTAATACTTTTTCGGATATGAAAAAAGGTTTAAAAGATTGTGATATAGTAATGATGTTAAGACTACAAAATGAAAGAATGAGTAGTTCATTTTTGTCCTCTAATAGAGAATATTATGAATACTTTGGTCTAACACCCGACAAGCTAGATTATGCTAAAAAAGACGCTTTAATTATGCATCCAGGTCCAATGAATAGAGGTATAGAAATTGATACAAAATTGGCAGACGATATCAATAAAAGTGTAATAAAAGAACAAGTTGAATTAGGCGTTGCTGTTAGAATGGCTTGTCTTAAAATTTTTTGTGAATGAAAAAACAATATTTTTTAAATGCTGCAATAATAGATCCCAAAAATTCATTGGATGAAATGGGTGGCTTAATTGTAAGCGAGGAAGGAAAAATTGAAGCAGTTGGAAAAAAAGTTAATAAAAACAACATACCTTCAAGAGAAAAATTCATTGATTTAAGCGGAAAACATATATTTCCAGGTCTAGTCGATATGCGTGTTTTCGTTGGTGAGCCTGGTTATGAATATAAAGAGAACTTTAAAACATTAAGTAATGCAGCCTTGGCTGGTGGAGTTACGTCTGTAGTAACTATGCCAAATACAAGTCCGATAATAGACAATGTTTCAATTGTTGATTTTTTAAAGAGACGTGGGAGAGATAAATCAAAAATAAATATTTATCCTTCTGCCTCTCTCACAAAAAATTTAGAAGGAAATAACATGACTGAATTTGGTTTATTACAAAAGAAAGGAATTATAGGTTTTACTGATGGAACAAAAACAATTCAAAACAGTCGCTTAATGTCAAGAATAATGAGATCCGCATTTGACCTGGGTTGTCTAATAATGCAGCACGCGGAAGACAACGAATTATCACAGAATGGTATGATGAATGATGGTGTAATTGCAACTAAACTGGGTCTTCAAGGAATTCCAGAGGTTGCTGAAAAAATAATAATTGAAAGAGATTTGTCTTTATTAGAAGATTTTAATTGTAGATATCATATATCACAGATATCATCCTCAAAGTCTTTAGACGTAATTGAAAAAAAAAAGGACCAAATAGACTTTACAACCGGTGTTTCAATAAACAATCTCTCTTTAAATGAAAATGATATAGGTGATTTTAGGACATTTTTAAAATTATCACCCCCTTTAAGAACTGAGGAAGATAGACAATCTCTAATAAGAGGAATTAATAAAGATTTAATTGAAGTTTTAGTATCAGATCATAAGCCAGAGGATGAAGAGTCGAAAAGGCTCACATTCTCACAGGCAGCTACTGGAGCCTCTGGCATTGAAACACTACTGCCGCTTTCCTTAGAGCTTTTTCACAATAACTCAATTAAATTGCCAAAGATAATAAAGTTATTAACTAGCAACCCTGCTAAAGTTCTTAAAGTCGATAAGGGAAATTTATCAATTGGAAATGATGCAGATTTTTGTATTGTCGATATTAATAAACCTTGGATAGTTAAAAAAGAAAAAATGATTTCAAAATCGAAAAATACTTGTATTGAGGATAAAAAACTTCAAGGGAAAGTAACAAATACCTTTGTTAAAGGTGTAGAACTATTCAAATTGTAATATGGAATTACTTTTTATATCTTTTTTTTGTTATTTATTGGGCTCAATACCTTTTGGTTATATTTTAACAAAAATTATTCTAAAGAAAGATATTCGTGAAATTGGATCGGGAAATATAGGAGCAACAAATGTTCTTCGAACTGGAAATAAATTAATTGGTTATAGCACACTAATATTGGATATACTAAAAGCTGTTATACCACTTTTGTATTTAAAATTTTATTATCTAGATTATATATATTTAGGATCACTTTGTGCATTTATAGGACATGTGTTTCCGGTGTGGCTTAAGTTTAAAGGTGGAAAAGGAGTTGCAACATACCTAGGAATACTTTTTTGTATAAATTATTTACTTGGTTTAGTTTTTATTACTATATGGATTATTATTTTTTTAATTTTTAAATACTCCTCTCTGTCTTCAATTTTATCAACTCTATCAATACCGATTTTTCACTTTTTTTATTTGAACAATGATAATTATTATTTTTTCATAATTCTGTTCATTTTGATTTTCTATACACATCGACAGAATGTAAAACGCTTAATAAATAATACTGAATCTAAGACAAAAATTTATTAATTTGACTATTTAAATCAATTATGTAGGTTCTTTTTACTATGAACCTTGTCATAGTTGAAAGTCCTGCAAAAGCGAAAACTATAAACAAATATTTAGGTAAAGATTTTACTGTTCTTGCTAGTTATGGACATATTAGAGATTTACCATCAAAAAATGGATCAGTTGACCCAGACAATCAATTCAAAATGATCTGGGAAATAGATAGTTTTTCAAAAAAATATCTAAAAGAAATAACTGATGTTGCAAAAGAATCTGATAAAATAATTTTAGCAACAGACCCAGATCGTGAAGGTGAAGCTATAGCTTGGCATGTTAAAGAATTTTTAGACGAAAAAAAACTACTTAAAGGAAAAAAAATCGAAAGAGTTGTTTTTAATGAAATCACAAAGAAGGCTGTTACTAACGGTATAGAAAATCCTAGAGAAATTGAGGATCATTTAGTAGATGCTTACATGGCTAGAAGAGCACTAGACTATCTAGTTGGTTTTAATATTTCACCAATCCTATGGACTAAACTACCCGGATCAAAATCAGCAGGTAGAGTTCAATCTGTAGCTTTAAAGTTGCTTACTGAAAGGGAGCATGAAATCGAAATTTTTAAACCAGAGGAATTTTGGACTTTAAACGTTATTTTTAAAACAGAAAATAATTCAAGTATCACATCAAATATTTTTCAGCTTGATGGAAAAAAAGTAGAAAAATTTTCATTTAGAAAAAAGGATGATATTAATAAAGCTATTGAAATAATTAAAAGTCAAAAATACAAAATATCAGATATATCTTCAAAAGTTTTTACTAGAAATCCTGTAGGTCCCTTTACTACATCTACTTTACAACAGTCTGCATCAAGCAAATTAGGTTTTGGTGCTTCAAGAACCATGCAAATAGCTCAAAGATTGTATCAAGGTATAGATATTGAAGGTGATACAAAGGGATTAATCACCTACATGCGTACAGATGGAACTAATATTTCAAAAGATGCAGTCACAGAATTTAGAGACTATATTAATAGTAATTATGGTAAAGAATATTTGCCAGGGGAGCCAAATAATTACTCAGGTAAGAAAGCTAAAAATGCACAAGAAGCTCATGAAGCAATAAGACCTACAAATATAACAAGTGATCCTAATAGCTTAAAAAAATATTTAAGCTCTGATCAATATAAACTCTATAATCTTATTTGGTCTAGAGCTTTATCTTCTCAAATGCAATCTGCAAAATTTGATAGAAAAACTATACTAATCAATTCAGAGGACGATAAACATATATTTCGAGCTAGTGGATCAGTAATTAAGTTTGATGGATTTTTAAAACTATATAATTTAGATGATGAAAATAATGAAGAAAAAATATTGCCAGAAGTTTCAAAAGGTCCGATTAATATTGAGAGCTTTATTGATGAACAACACTTTACACAACCTCCACCTAGATATTCTGAAGCTAGTCTTGTTAAAAAACTAGAGGAGCTTGGTATAGGTAGACCTTCAACTTATGCAAGTATAATATCTGTAATAGCTAATCGAGGTTACGCAGATATCGTGAATAAACGTTTTTTTCCCACTGATAGAGGAAAATTAATTTCTGCTTTTTTAGAGAAGCTTTTTACTAAATATGTCGATTACAGTTTTACTGCTAAATTAGAGGATCAATTAGATGATATTACCTCTGGCAAGGAGGATTGGGTAAAGGTTTTAGACCAATTTTGGAACGACTTTAATAAAAATGTATCAAGTGTAAAAGAAAAAAGAACTAGAGAAGTACTTGATATGCTAAACGAAAGTCTTGGAAGTTTGGTTTTTGAAACTGATGAGAATGGTAAAATTGACAGAAAATGTAAGCTATGTGACAAGGGTGAACTAAGTCTTAAGAATAGTTTCAGGGGTGGTGCATTTATTGGATGTTCTAATTACCCTGATTGTAAATTTACCAGACCTTTGTCTAAAGCTAAAGCAGCAGAGCAAGTAAACTTGGCTGAACCTAAATTAATAGGTCAAAACGATTTAGGAAAAGATATTTATCTAAAAAATGGAAGATTTGGACCTTATCTACAATATGAAAAAAATCCTGAAGAAATTGAAGTTAAAAAAAAGAAAAAGAAAAAACTAAAAAATGAAACAAACGAGAATCTTAAAAACGTTTCAATACCGAAAGGAATTGATATTGATACGATAGATTTGGAACGTGCGAAATTTTTGTGCTCTTTGCCAAAAAGCCTTGGTCTTAACCCGGAAAATAACATGGAAATTTTTTTAAACTCTGGACGTTTTGGTCCATATTTAAAATGTGAAAATAAATCTGCAAGATTGGAAAATGTAGAGGAAATTTTTAATATAGGTTTAAATAGAGCTATAACTTTAATCGCAGAAGCAAAACCAGGAAGAATATCTTCGTCATTAATAAAGGATTTGGGTGGACATCCAGAGGATAAAAAACCAGTAAGAATTATGAAGGGTCAATATGGACCATATATAAAGTATAAATCTCTTAATGCAACTATACCAGAAGAAAAAGATCCAACAGAATTAACCATGGAAGAGGCCTTAATATTAATTGAGAAAAGAAGAGAATACGATAGAAATAAGAAAAAAAAGAAAAAATGAGTTTTGAAGAAAACATAAAAAAAAATAATATTGTTTTACCGAATGCTGCTGATCCAGTAGGAGCCTATGTGGCGGCCAAAATTGTAAATAATTTACTCTACATCTCTGGTCAAATTTCAATGGACGAAAACGGTAAATTAATTAAAGGCAAAGTAGGACAAGACCTAAATACAGATCAGGCTTATAAAGCTGCAGAGCGATGTGCTTTAAGTATAGCTGCTCAAGCAAAAAAAGCTTGTAATAATGATTTATCAAAAATTAAATCCTGTATTAAGTTAACTGGTTTTGTAAATTCAACTGATAAATTCACTGAGCAGCCAAAAGTAATCAACGGTGCATCTGATATGATTGCTAAAATATTTGGTGATAGTGGTATTCATACCAGGGCTGCTGTGAGTACAAATAGTTTGCCTCTTGGCGTGGCTGTTGAGGTTGATGCAATTTTTGAGCTAAAATAACTATCGTCCAATACCAAAATAATTTATTTTATCTTTTTTCATTTTATCTGGTGATAGAATATTTCTCATATCGTAAACAATAACATTTTTTTTGCTTGATAATTTTTTAAAATTAAGGGCTTTAAAATCATTCCATTCAGTATGAATTATGATCATATCTGCATCTATGCATGCAGATTTAATATTTTCACTAAAAGAAATATTTTTAAATTTATCAAAATCTTTTTTGTATCCACTAGGATCGTAATATTTAATCTTGGCACCCTTTGATATAAGTGAGGGAATCATTACAAGACTAGATGACTCTCGCATATCATCAGTATTTGCTTTAAATGTTACTCCAAGAAAAGTAATTCTTTTATTTTTAATCTTATTTTTTAATAATTTTGATACTCTATTTAAAAGTATCTTAGATCTATTTTCGTTGGATTTAATTACATTTTTAATAATAGATAAATCAGTCTTGAATTCTTTTGCGGTATCAACAATTGCACGCGTATCCTTAGGAAAACATGATCCACCATAGGCTGGTCCTGCCCTTAAAAACCTACCACCTATTCTTTTATCTAGCCCCATACCTATTGATATATCCTCAATATTTACTCCTATTTTTTCTGACAAGTTTGCTAATTCATTAATAAAAGTAATTTTTGTTGCAAGAAATGCATTTGAGGCATACTTTATTAGTTCAGCTCCTCTTCTCGAAGAGTTCACATATTTTGCCCCTTTTGATAATAGCGGTGCATAAAGAGAGTGCATTAATTTATTAGTTCTTTTATCTGATGTACCTATAACAATTCTATCTGGAAAGAAAAAATCATTTATCGCATCTCCTTCTCTTAAAAATTCAGGATTAGAAATGACAGAAAAGTTTTTTCTTTTAGCATTTTTTAATAAAATTTTTTCTATTTTATCTCCTGTTGTAACAGGAACTGTAGATTTAGTTACGATTATTTTAAAACTTTTTATAAATTTGCCTATTTCCTTAGCAACATAAAAAACCTGAGATAAATCAGCTGCGTTACTATTTTTCTTTGTAGGAGTACCTACACAAATAAAAATGACTTGGGAGTTTTTAATAGCTTCTGATAAATTTGTGGTAAAACTTAATCTGCCAGATTTATAGTTTTTTTTTACTAATTCACTTAATCCAGGTTCATATATAGGAATAATACCTTTTTTTAGTTTATTAATCTTAAAAATATCTTTATCTACACAAACAACATCATTTCCAAGATCAGCAAAACAAACACCACTAACTAAACCAACATATCCAGTTCCTATCATACACAGTTTCATAATTTAGAAATTTCCATTGATGATTTAATATAGCCTTTCATAGTCCCACAGTCTAAATATTTGCCTGAAAAATTATGGCCTATAATTTTATGTCCACTCTCAATTAATCTTTTGATCGAGTCTGTTATATGAATCTCTCCACCCTTACCTTTCTTTTGATTATTAAGTTTTTTAAAAATATCTTTACTTAAAATATATCTTCCAATCACTGCAGAATTAGAGGGTGCATATTTAATTTCTGGTTTTTCAACTACATCTTTTATAAAAAAATTATTTTTATTTATTTTTTTTTCTTTGGAATAAATACCCCATCTTTTAACAGTGTTTCTTTTAACGTTCATACTTGCCATTACAGAACAATTGTATTTCTTATGAACTAAAATCATATCTTTAGAACAATTTCTTTTAATAATTAAATCATCAGGTAAAAGCATCAAAAAAAATTTATCCTTAATAAATTTTTTTGTTTTCAAAACTGCATCACCTGTTCCCATAGGTTTATTTTGATAAACAAATTTTATCATTTTTTTAAATTTTTTGATTTTTTCATATTCATATTTGATTCTTTTATCTTTTTTAGTTTTTATAATTTTTTTGTAAAAGCTATCATTATAAAAATATTTCTTTATTAATTGTTTTTTTTTTGAAATTATAAAAATTATTTCTTTAATCCCTGCTTCGATACATTCATCTAATATATATTCAATACCAGGTTTGCCATTAATAGGGAGAAGTTCTTTTGCAAAAATACTAGTTAGTGGCAAAAGTCTTGTTCCTTGTCCAGCTAGTGGTATGATGGCTTGTTTAATCATTAATAATTATTTTAAAATATGAACTATCATAAATGATAATATTTAAAAGCATAAATACACTTATAAAAGAAGTTAATTTTAAGGCAAATATTGGTTTTGTTCCTACAATGGGTTCTTTACATAAAGGTCATGTTTCTTTGATTAATACATGCAAAAAAAAATGCAAAAAAACAATCGTGTCTATTTTTGTAAACCCATCTCAATTTAATAATAAAAATGATTATAAAAGTTATCCAAGAAATATTCATAATGATCTTTTAATTCTTAAAAGATTAAAAGTTGATTATGTGCTTATACCGTCAATAAAGAATATGTTTAAAACAAAAAAAGAAATGAAAATTCCAATTCTTAATAAATATAAGGTTTTATGTGCTAAATTTAGACCGGGTCATTTTGAGGGCGTTTTGGGTATAATTAATAAATTTTTAAAAAAAATTAGATCAAAATATATTTTTTTGGGAGAAAAAGATTTTCAACAAGCTTACCTAATAAAAAATTTCATTAAAAGAAAATTTAAGACAAAAGTTTATATTTGTGAAACAGTTAGGAGTAAATATGAACTGCCCTTTTCATCAAGAAATGTACGTTTAAATAAAGAAGATTTATTAAAAGCATCTAAAGTATCTCAAGCAATTAAAAAACTATTTTTTTTAATTAAAAAAAATTTTAAGAATAAAGATAAAATAACCGAAATTAAAAAATTTATAAAAAGTAATAATATAAATTTACAATATTTAGAGATACGAAATAAAAATAATCTTTCTACTAATTTCAACCAAAATAATTTTAAAATATTTGTTGCATTTTTTATTAAAAAAATAAGATTGATTGATAATGTCTAATTTTAATAAAAGAAATATGCACCAATACCTAGAAAAGAGAGAAAACCTATAACATCAGTTATTGTAGTAACAAAAACACTTGATGCTATTGCTGGGTCTATATTGAATCTTTTTAAAGAAATCGGTACAAGGATACCAAATAAACCAGCTACTATCATATTTAGTACCATAGAAATTGAAATTATAAGTGATAATTGAATATCATTAAACCAAAGCTGAACAATAATTGCACTAATTATAGCAAAAATAATTCCATTTAGAATTCCTATTGAAAATTCTTTAACAATATTTTGTGTAAAATTATTTTTAGTTAATTCATTAGTTGCAATTGTTCTAATTGTGACCGCAAGTGTTTGCATTCCAGCATTGCCACCCATAGATGCAACTATTGGCATTAAAAACGCTAATGCAACCATTTGTTCAATTGTTGCCCCAAAAATACTTATAACCCATGTAGCTAAGAAAGCAGTAAATAGATTTAATAAAAGCCAATTAAATCTTCTTTTTGTTTTTTTAAAAACGCCGTCAGTAATTTCTTCGTCACCAACCCCTGCTAAACGTAGAGCATCCTCTTCTGCTTCCTCTTTTAACACGGTAAGAACATCATCGCTTGTTATCATTCCAACCAACTTATTATTTTTATCTACAACACATGCTGAGTTAAGATTATAATTTTCAAATAAATGACCAACTTCTTCTCTGTCCATATCAACAGGTATTGATAATTGTGACTCATTCATAATCGTAATCATTTTAGTGTCTCTTGAGGTTCTTAATACTTTTGATGATGGAACTGTACCAATCGGCTGAAATTCGTTATCAACCACAAAGATTTCTAGAAATTCTTCTGGTAGATCTTTATTCTCTCGTAAATAATCAATTGTTTGTCCAACAGACCAATTACTTGGTATTGCCGTAAATTCTCTTTGCATTATTCTAGCGGCAGAGTCCTCTGGGTAACTTAAACTCTCAAGAAGAACAAACCGGTCCTTTGGTGGAAGTGATCTCAAAATATCATTTTTATTTTCTTCACTTAAATTTTCGATAATTTTTATTGAGTCATCAGATTCTAAATTTTTTAAGATATAAACAATGGAGTCTTTTGAAAGGTACTTTATTATTTCTGTTTGAACTGCCTCATTAAGTTCAACAAATACCTGAGGGTCAATTTTAAAGTTATTTAATTTAATTAAATTTTCTCTATCAGACTCATTTAAATGCTCAATAATATCAGCTGTATCAGATGGGTGCATTTCTCTAAAAGAATTTGATATAAATTCTGCATCGTTGCTCGCGATTTTATCAGTTACTACTTTAATAAATTCTTTATTAAATTCGAAATTAACTTTTTTATCTTTTATTTTTTTTACTAAAGTCATAAATTCATCTCATAATTTATAAGCACTATTAATACATAATAAATATAATACAATTTAATAAATGAATATTGAGATTAAAATATCCAAAAAACCAGTAGATTATAAGAAAGCTGTAACTTTTATGGAAAAAAGATTAGATAAAATAAGAGAAGGTAAAGCGAGAGAATTGATTTGGATTTTAGAACACAATGACATTTATACAGCTGGTTCTAGATCAAAAAAAAGTGAAATTTTAAATAAAAAAATAAAGGTCATAAAAACTAATCGTGGAGGTAAAATTACATGGCATGGTAAAGGACAACTAATTTGTTACTTTGTTATAAATTTAAATAAAAGAAATAAAGATATTAGAAAATTTATTACAAATATAGAAAAGTCAATAATCAATACCTTAAAAGAATTTAAAATAAAAAGTTTTTCAGACAGGCAAGATATTGGTATATGGATTAAAATTGAGGGAAATATAAAAAAAATAGCTGCAATTGGTATTAGAGTCAAAAAATGGATTGCTTATCATGGATTTTCAATAAATATCAATAATGATTTAAAAAAATATAATAAAATCATTCCATGTGGAATAAAAAACAAAGCAGTAACTAATCTTGAAAGTATAAAAAAAAATAAATATGCTAATTTAAAGAAAGTTTTGTTAAATAACCTAATTAAAAATCTTTAAACTGCAATCTTTTAACTTTTAAAAGTTTTTTAAAATATTCTGGAAGTAAAGCTGTGTATTTATATTTTTTGTTATTTATCATAAATTTTAGCTGATAAGAGTGAAGCATTAAATTTTTGTTTATTGATTTAAGATTGGGTAAAAAATATTTATTATCGCCAAATATAGGATTTCCTATTTCAAGCAACTGTTTTCTCAATTGGTGTTTTCTACCTGTAATAGGTTTCATTTCGATTAAAGATGATATTGAATTTTTATCTAAAACTTTAAAATAAGTTTTAGCTTTTTCAATAATTTTTTTTCCATTTTCATATCTAATCAGATTACTATCTAAAGATCCTTTTGTTTTGTCAATTTCACCATGACAAATTGCTAAATAGGTTTTATGCACTTTTCTAAGTCGAAATAGGGTTGTAAGTAATTGAGCATAAGATCTATTTTTAGCAATCAAGAAAATGCCTGAGGTATCCTTGTCTAACCTATGTACTGTATAGGGTTTACTATTTTGAAAAATTTCACTTTTAGCGAAAATATCTATTAGATTTTTTCTAGATTTAGTTCCACCTTGTACTGAAATCCCGGCCTCTTTATTTACAACTATAAAATTTTCATTATTGTCTATTATCTGTTTTTCATTAGATTTTATTACATCAGATGAGGGTAAAAACTTTACCTTATTTTTAATTGAGTCCTTAATATTTAAATGAAAAATCTCTATTAAATCTTTATATTTAACTTTAAATGAGCTTTTGACTTTTTTATGGTTAACTTTAATTTTTCCTTTTCTTAAATTTTTTTCTAATAAACTTTGAGGTATTTTTTTAAAGTTATTTCGAACCCATCTATCTATTCGACAATTATCATATGATTTTTCCACATGAAAAGTTTTTTTCATTTGGTAATTCTTCAAGCTGATGATTTTTTCTTATCTACTTTGTCTTCTTTTGGGGTTGTTTTTTTTGTTTCTTTGCTTGTATCTTTCTTTTTTACATCCACTTTTTTTGCTTGGATATCTCTATCTACAAATTCAATTACAGCCATTGGTGCATTATCTCCATATCTAAATCCAGCTTTAACGATCCTAGTATATCCACCTGAACGTTTTTCATATCTTTTAGATAAAGTTTTAATGACCTTATTAGCTGATTTTGTATCTTGAAGTTTTGAAAACAAAGTTTTCGTATTGTGCAAACTTTCTTTTTTTCCAAGAGTAATAATTTTATCTGCTTGTGGTTTTAAAACTTTTGCCTTGGGTAAAGTGGTAGTTATTTGTTCGTATTTAATAAGAGAATTAAGCATATTTTTAATTAGTGCTTTTCTATGTTCTGATGTTCTATTAAGCTTTTTATAACCAAACTTGTGTCTCATTAAATGGCTTCCTCTAATTTCTTAGATAATTCAGCTATATTATCTGGAGGCCAGTTTGGTATTTCCATACCTAAATATAATGACATACCTGTCAAAACCTCTTTAATTTCATTTAAAGATTTTCTTCCAAAATTTGGAGTTCTCAACATCTCTCCTTCTGATTTTTGAACTAAATCTCCGATATAAATAATATTATCATTTTTTAAACAATTCATAGATCTGACAGATAGCTCAAGTTCGTCTACTTTTCTTAATAAATTTTTATTAAACTCAGGCTCAGAAGGTTGTTCTTTCATCACGACTTCTTTTGGTTCATCAAAATTTACAAACATACCTAATTGATCTTGGAATATTCTAGCAGCATAAGCCACGGCATCTTCGGCTGAAATTGACCCGTTAGTTTCCACTTCCATTGTCAACTTATCGTAATCAAGTGCCTTACCTTCTCTTGCGGTGCTTACTGAATAAGAAACTTTTTTGACCGGACTAAATAATGAGTCAATTGGTATTAACCCTAAAGGTGGTTCCTCTGGTTTGTTTAGGTCAGCAGATACATATCCTTTACCAGTACCAACATTCATCTCCATATGAAAGTTTGTATTTTCATCAAGATTACAAATAACTAAATTTGGGTTAAGAATTTCTATATCTGTCACAGGCGTAATATCAGATGCTTTAATCTCGCCTGGTCCTTTGGCATCTAAAATTAATTTTTTTGTTCCCTCCGATGAACTTTTAAGAGCTAGTGATTTTACATTTAAAACTATATCTGTAACATCTTCTCTAACACCTTTTATTGAAGTAAATTCATGTAATACTCCATCAATTTGTATCGACGTAACAGCAGCACCTCTTATAGATGATAATAAAACTCTTCTAAGAGAATTTCCCAACGTAAGCCCATAACCCTTTTCCAAAGGTTCAGCCGTAATTTTTGCAATTGTTTTGTCGTCACTTAATTTTACATCTAGTTTTGCTGGTTTAATAAGTGATTTCCAATTTTTTACATTTATTTCAAGATTATCCATTTACACTCTCCTTTTTTTAGGTGGCCTAGTACCATTGTGTGGTAGTGGCGTTGTATCTTTAATTGATAATATTTTAAATCCTCTGGCTTGTAATGCTCTCAATGCTGTTTCTCTGCCAGAACCAGGACCTTTAATTTCTACTGTTAAAGTTTTCATTCCATACTCTAAAGCTTTAGCGGCCGCAGCATCAGCAGCAACCTGAGCTGCATAAGGTGTTGATTTTCTAGATCCTTTAAATCCTTTTTGACCTGCAGATGCCCAAGAAATTACATTTCCATTAGTATCAGCAATAGAAATTATAGTATTATTGAAAGTTGATAAAACAAAGGCAGTACCATTAAGAATATTTTTTTTTACTTTTTTCTTCTTTGAATATGAACTTTTTTTTACTGACTTTTCCTCTTTAGACTCAGTTGCTTGGGTTTTTTCATTTTTTTTTGTATTCATTTTGTTATTTCTTTAAAGGTGTAAGTTTTTTACCTGCTATAGCGATAGCTTTTCCTTTTCTTGTTCTTGCATTGCATCTAGTCCTCTGACCTCTTACCGGTAATTTTTTTCTATGTCTAGACCCTCTATAGCAAGCCAAATCAATTAATCTTTTTATATTTAATGAAAGTTCTCTCCTTAAATCACCCTCTACAGTGAAATTCTTATCAATGTACTCTCTGATTTTTAAAATTTGATCATCTGTAAGCTCGTTTACTCTTTTCGATTTAGGTATATCTAATTGTTTACATATTTGTTTTGAAAACTTTTGTCCAATACCATGAATATAGGTAAGTCCAACTTGAACAATCTTATTTTGTGGTATATTTACACCTGCAATACGAGCCATATATCTAGAGATTAATTTTAGCCTTTATATAAGAAGTTGTTTTAAAGTCAATGTCTTAAACATTAAGAATTCCCAGCATTTTTTCGCTTATTTGATTGATTTGTAGGTTTCCATCAATTTCATGAAATTCTTTCTTTGAAGAGTAATAATCTAAAACAGGTTTAGTTTTATCCATGTAAATATCATATCTTTTTAGGATAGTATAAGACTCGTCGTCTGATCTATTTTCTAAAATCTTTCTTTTCTCAATTCTCTTTATTATTGTTTCTTTTTTTACATTTAAAAAGAATATAAAATCTAGCTTTTGGTTCGATTTATTTAATAAATTTTCAAGATTTTTTGCTTGATTTACAGTTCTAGGATATCCATCAAAAATTAATTTATTTTTTTTTTCTTTATCAAAAATAATTTTTTCTAGTAATTTATTGACTATTTCATCTTCAACAAATTTTCCTTCATTCATATGATTAATAATTTTCTTACCAATTTCTGTATCTTTTTTTATCTCATCTCTAAGCATATCGCCCGTTGAAATTTGAAAGCTTTTCAATTTTTCTACAAGATTTTTAGCTTGCGTTCCTTTTCCTGCACCCGGAGGTCCAAAAATAATAATGTTCACTTTTTACTTACCAAATTTAGTTTTTTTAATTAAACTTTCGTATTGTGAGCTCATTAATCTAGTTTGAATTTGAGTCACTGTATCAATTGAAACAACCACAACAATCAATATTGCAGTTCCACCTAAATAAAATGGTATTGGATAATTCGCAATCAAAAATTCTGGCAAAAGACAAACTGCTGTTAAGTATAATGCACCTATCGTAGTTAGTTTAGTTAATATATTATCTATGTAAATTGCAGTACTTTCTCCTGGACGTATACCAGGTACAAATCCTCCATATTTTCTTAAATTTTCAGCAGTTTCATTTGGATTAAAAACTATTGAAGTATAAAAAAAAGTAAAAAATATTATTCCAGATGCGTATAATAACATGTACAAAGGTTGTCCTTGCGTAAAGTAAGAGGAAATGTTTAAAAATGTTTCATTATTTGAAATATTAAAATTTGAAAAAGTTACTGGTAACAATAACAAAGCTGATGCAAAAATAGCCGGAATAACACCCGCAGAATTTATTTTTAATGGTAAGTGAGAAGAGTCACCACCATACATTTTATTACCCATTTGTCTTTTAGGATAATTAATTAAAATCTTTCTTAATGCCCTTTCCATAAAGACTATGAACATTATAGTAGCTATAAGAACAACAAAAATTAGAAAAATTATAAAACCTGATAGAGCACCTGATTTACCTAGTTCAAAAGTTGTAACTAAAGCTCTAGGTATCTCAGCTACAATTCCAGAAAAAATTATTAGTGATATACCGTTTCCAATACCTCTCTGTGTTATCTGTTCCCCCAACCACATTAAAAATACTGTTCCTGCAACAATTGTGGTTACTGTAGAAATTTTAAAAAACATGCCCGGATTAATGACTAAGTTTGCTGACGACTCTAAACCTACGGCTAGACCATAGCCTTGAACTGTTGCTAATAAAACAGTTCCATATCTAGTAATTTGGGTAATTTTTCTTCTACCTATTTCACCTTGTGCCTTAAGATTTTTAAAATAATCAGAAACACCTGTTAAAAGCTGAACAATAATTGATGATGATATATATGGCATTATACCTAGAGCAAATATAGCCATCCTACTTATTGCACCACCAGCAAAAACGTTAAACATCCCCAAAAGACCTTTTTGATTACCCTCCATAAGTGTTTGGAGTTGTTGAGGGTCTATTCCAGGTAAAGGGACAAATGTACCGAGTCTATAAATTGCTAGTATTAATAAAGTGAATAGTATTCTATTTCTTAAGTCGTTTGTTTGTTGACTTGAACTCATTACTTATTTCTTAATTTTTAAAATACTATCTGTTTTATCAAGTTTATCTTTGACGGATTTAGATATAAAATCTACTTCTAAAGTTATTTTGTCTTTAAGTTCTCCATTACCTAATATTTTTAATTTTAAACAATTATTGCTTATTAATTTTGCTTTTTTTAGCAAACTTAAGTTTATAGTTTCACTATTTTTTATTTTTTTTTTGTCCAAAAGTGATTGAATTTTTCCAATATTTATTTTTCCAACTTCTGCTGATTTAATTGGATTAAATCCTCTTTTAGGTAAACGTCTATACAAAGGCATTTGACCACCTTCAAAACTCTTAATTGCTACCCCTCTTCTTGATTTTTGTCCTTTATGTCCACGGCCAGAGGTTTTACCTTTTCCTGAGCCAATACCTCTGCCTGGACGAATTTTTTTTGTCTTTAATTGAGTTGTTGAATTTAAATTTATCATTATCCTCTTTTTTCAATAATTTCAGAAATTTTTTTATTCCTAATATTTGATATTTGTTTTGGAGATGTTTGTTTTTTTAAAGCTTTCATACAAGCACGTATTACATTATGCGGATTAGCTGTTCCAATAGATTTTGCCACAATATCTTTGATACCCAGTACTTCACATACCGCCCTAACTGGTCCACCTGCTATAATTCCAGTACCTTTAGGTGCTGAACGTAATTTTATTTTGCCCGCACCATCTTTTCCATATATATCATGATGTATTGTTCTTCCTTCTCTTAATGGAATTTGAATTAAATTTCTTCTTGCTAATTCATTTGCCTTTTTAATAGCATCAGGAACTTGCTTAGCTTTAGCGTGGGCTACTCCAATTTTTCCATTTTGATTACCTACTACAACAAGCGCTGAAAAACCAAATCTTCTACCACCTTTTACTACTTTAGTAATTCTATTTATGTGAACAAGTTTTTCTAAAATATCAGTATTTTTATCCATATTTAAAATTCCATCCCGTTTTTTCTTAATGTTTCTGCAAATATTTTAATTCTTCCATGATACTTATAAATGCCTCTATCAAAAAAAACTTTTGTTAATTTTTTCTCTTTAGCTATTTTTGCAAGTTTCTCTGCAACCAATGCTGAAGAATCTGATTTATTCTTTTTTGCCATTTTAATATCCTTCTCAGAGGAAGATGCTGAAATTAAAGTTTTAGAACTATTATCATCTATTATTTGAGCTGATATGTTTTTTGTGGATCTTGATATACAAAGTCTTAATCTACCAGCTGTTGCAACTTTTTTAAGTTTATTCCTTACCCTAAATTTCTTTCTAATTGTTGTTGTTAATTTCATTATTTTTTCTTTCCTTCCTTACGCAAAATATATTGTCCTTTTTCCTTTATTCCTTTTCCTTTGTAAGGCTCTGGTGGTCTTAAAGATTTAATTTTAGATGCAATCATTCCAACTTCCTGCTTATCAAATCCTATTATTTTTAGTGTTGTTTGTTTCTCTACTGTAATTTTAACAGTATCAGGGACATCAAAATTTATATCGTGACTAAATCCTAATTGTAAATTCAATTGCTTTCCTTTTAATGCTGCTCGATAACCAACTCCCACAAGTTCTAAAGTTTTCTCATATCCTTTGCTTGCACCTATAATTGCATTATTTAAGAGACTTCTATTCATTCCCCACAATCTTTTAGTATTTTGATCAATTTTTTTTGGTTTTAATGAAATTTCTTTTCCGTCTTTTATATTTAGTTCAAAAGTTTCCAAATCTATACTTAGAGACTTTTTTCCAAGAGGTCCCTCAATGTTAATATTACTTCCTGCTAAAGCAACTTTAACTTTGTCTGGTATTGATATATTAATTTTTCCAATTTTTGACATTAAAATACCTTACAAATAATTTCTCCACCAACTTTTTGTTTTCTTGCGTCTATATCAGTCATAACTCCTTTAGGAGTTGAGATTATAGCAATACCTAATCCATTATTAATTTTCGGTAAGCTTTCTGCACTAGAAAATATTCTTCTTCCTGGTTTTGAAACTCTTTCAATTGTATTTATAACTGGATTACCAGAATTATATTTTAAATTAATTGTTAGGTTTGGCTTTCCAGATTTATTTTCTACATTGTAATCAATTATAAAACCTTCACCTTTAAGAACATCTGCAATTTTAGTCTTAAAGTTGGAAGATGGTAAATCTACCTTTTTCTGATTTCTCATTTGGGCATTTTTTATTCTTGCTATCATATCTCCTATTGGATCACTTAAACTCATAATATTTCCTTTCTACCAACTTGATTTTACCATTCCTGGAATTTTTCCTTCAAGACCCAGCTTTCTAAGGGCTATTCTTGAAATTTTTAATTTTCTATAAACACCGTGGGGTCTTCCGGTAATCTGACATCTGTTTCTTACTCTTATTTTTGCTGAATTTCTAGGAAGTTTAGATAATTTTTGTTGAGCTTTAAATCTTTCTTCTAATGGAAGTTTTTTATCCATGACTATTTTTTTTAGCTTTTTTCTTTTAGAGTAATATCTGTCAGACAACTTTATTCTTCTATTATTTTTATTTATTGAACTTAGTTTTGCCATTAGTTAGTCCTTTCTTCTTTAAATGGAAAATTTAAACGTTTTAATAGTTCGTAACTGTGCTTTTTGTCGATAGCTGAAATAACTATAGTAATATCAAGCCCTCTTATCTTATCAACTTTATCAAAATTAACCTCAGGGAAAATTATATGTTCTTTAATTCCAAAAGTATAATTACCAAAATTATCAAAACCTTTTGATGATAAACCTCTAAAATCTTTTATTCTAGGAAGTGCTATATTGACTAGTCTATCAATAAACTCGTACATTTTATCTTTTCTTAAAGTTACTTTAAGACCTGCTTTTGTATTCTTTCTTGTTTTAAAGTTTGAAATTGATTTTTTAAATTTAGTTGTAACAGGTTTTTGTCCAGTAATTTTCGATAAATCTTCCTCACAAACTTTTAATATTTTTGAGTCGTTTCCATCAACTCCGAGACCCATATTAAGAACAACTTTCACAAGTTTAGGGGCCATATAACTATTCTTAAGACCTAACTTATTTTTAAGATCAATCTGAATTTCTTTATTATATAACTCTTTTAATCTAGGTATCATTTTTTAGCCTCTTTTTTTTTTATTTCTTTTTTGCCTGTTGAAATAATAGAAAGATTTGAAAGGTTTAAAAAATTTTCTTTTTCAAAAATACCACCTTTTTTTTCTTTGGTTGTTTTCACATGTTTTTTAATCATGTTTAAACCTTTTACTTTTGCTCTAAAGTTTTTTCTATCAATCTCTATTATTTCTCCCTCTTTATTTTTGTCTTTACCACAAATTATTTTTACTTTATTTCCTTTTTTAATATCCATTATAAAACCTCCGGAGCTAAAGATATTATTTTCATTTGTCCCTTATTTCTTAATTCTCTTGTTACAGGTCCAAAAATTCTTGTACCAACTGGTTCTCCTTTATCATCAACCAATACCGCAGCGTTATTATCAAACTTAACTTTAGATCCATCATCTCTATGAATACCTTTTTTAACTCTTACTACCACCGCTTTATGAACAGACCCTTTTTTTACTTTACCCTTTGGAATGGCTTCTTTTACAGCAATCACAATTGTATCTCCAATGCTTGCGTATCTTCTTTTTGATCCTCCCAAAACTTTAATACACTCAATTTTTTTTGCACCAGTGTTATCAGCTACATTTAATTCTGTTTGAACCTGAATCATTTTTTTCCCTCAATAACTTCAAATTTTTTACTTTTAGAGTAAGGTTTGCATTCAATAATAGATACCTTATCTCCACTTTTATATTTATTTGTCTCATCATGAGCGCTATATTTCTTTCTACTTCTAACAACTTTTTTGAAAAGTGGATGTTGGTACTTCCTTTCAACTAAAACTTTTATAGTTTTGTTTTCTTTGTCACTTACAACTATCCCATGAAGTATTTTTTTAGGCATTAGCTTTTGCTCCAATAAATGTTTTTAGTCTTGCTATATTTCTTTTTGTTTCTTTTATCTTAGAGGTGTTAGTTACTTGTCCATTAATTTTTTGAAAACGCAAATTGAATAGATCTTTCTTAAATTTCTCTATATCTTTTTGTGCTTGAGACTTAGTCATCTTTTTAATTTCTTTTTTTTTCATTATGTAAATCTTCTTATAAATTTTGTTTTTATTGGTAATTTAGCAGATGCTTTATATAAAGCTTCTTTTGCAATTTGCTCAGATACACCGTCGACTTCAAATAAAATTCTTCCGGGTTTCACTCTGCAAGCCCAAAATTCTGGAGAACCTTTTCCTTTACCCATTCTTACCTCTGTTGGTTTTTTTGATACAGGTATATTTGGAAACACTCTAGTCCATACACGTCCTTGTCTTTTCATATGTCTTGTTAATGCAACTCTAGCTGCTTCTATTTGTTTGGAAATAACTCTATCAGGTGATAAAGCTTTAAGACCATATGCTCCGTAATTCATTAAATTACATCTCGATGCTCTTCCATGTATTCTGCCCTTATGAGCTTTTCTAAACTTTGTTCTAGTTGGTTGTAACATAATTTATTTTTTATTAGTCTCTTGACTAAACTCCTTTGTAAAAATTTCACCTTTATAAATCCAAACTTTAATACCAATTATACCGTATGTGGTTAAAGCCTCTGACTCCGCATAGTCAATATCTGCTCTTAGTGTATGTGATGGTATACTTCCATCTCTTAGCCACTCTGTTCTAGCAATTTCATTTCCACCTAATCTGCCACTAATAGAGACTTTTATGCCCTTCGCTCCTAATCTTAAAGCTGATTGCATTGATCTTTTCATAGCTCTTCTATATGAAACTCTTTTAACTAGTTGTTGTGCAATGTTTTCTGCCACAAGAAAACTATTTGTCTCTGGTTTCTTTACTTCTTTTATATTGAGATTAACTTCATTTTTAGTCAATTGAGATAATTTATTCTTAATTTTTTCAATATCACTTCCTTTTTTCCCTATTACAAAACCAGGTCTTGATGTGTAAATTGTTACAAAACATTTCTTAGATGTTCTTTCAATCATTACTTTTGACACTCCAGAATTAATTACATTTTTTTTTATATATTCACGTATCTTAAAATCTTCTATTAAGTAATTACCAAAATCTTTTTTTCTTGCATACCAAACAGAGTCCCAACCTCTATTTATACCAAGTCTTAAACCTACTGGATTAACTTTTTGACCCACGTTTCTCCTCTATTTTCTTTTTATATTCTGACAAAATAATTGTTAAATTTGAATATGGTTTTTTTATACCTGCTGCTCTACCTTTTGCTCTAGCTCTAAATCTTTTCATCACAATTTGTTTTCCACAATATGCTTCTTTAATAAATAGCTTATCAATATCATATTGAAAATTGTTTTCAGCGTTTGCGACAGCTGATGAAATCGTTTTCTTGACATCTTTTGAAATTCTTTTCTCTGAGAAAGTTAAATCTCTTATTGCCTCACCCACTTTTTTTCCAACGATAGATTTAAGAATAGGCTTAAGTTTTCTCGTGCTCGATCTGACATTTTTGTTAACTGATTTAACAGTTTTAATATCTGATTTAATTTTATCTTCTTTTTTTCCCATTTTACTTCTTCTCCGCAGGTTTAGCTGCTGCATCCTCTGTTTTAGCTTTTTTATCCGCCGGTGTGTGACCAAAGAATTGTCTAGTTGGAGCAAACTCTCCAAATTTATGTCCTACCATATCTTCTGAAACTGTTATTGGAATAAATTTCTTACCATTGTAGATCAAGAAACTAACCCCTACAAAATCTGGAATTATCGTAGATTTTCTAGACCAAGTTTTTATAGGTTTTTTTGCTGGATCATTTTTTTGTTTTTCAACTTTTTTAATCAAGCTTTCTTCTACAAAAGGTCCTTTCCAAACTGCTCTAGCCATAACTATTTCTTCTTCCTTTTTCTTCTTCTAATAATAAATTTATCTGTTCTCTTATTATCTCTTGTTTTAAGCCCTTTTGCGGATTGGCCAGTTGGTGAAACCGGGTGTCTTCCTCCAGCTGATTTTCCTTCACCTCCACCATGTGGGTGATCAACTGGATTTTTGACTACACCTCTAGTGTGTGGTCTAATCCCCATCCATCTTGATCTACCTGCTTTTCCTATTTTAATATTTTTTTGATCAGGGTTTGATAATACACCGATTGTTGCCATACATTTTGAATTTACTTTTCTAACTTCTCCTGAAGTCATCTTAATTAGTGAATAGGCGCCATCTACGCCTGAGATAGAAACAGACGTACCTGCAGATCTAGCAATTTTGCCTCCAGCTCCTGGTTGGAGTTCAACATTATGAATATCAATACCAGCTGGGATATCTTGTAATGGCATACAGTTTCCAACTTTGATCTCTATATTTGTTCCATTTCTAATTTTATCACCTGCTTTAACGTTCTGGGGTGCTAAGTAATAAAATTTTTCTCCATCCTCAAACTTTACCAACATGATATAACAAGATCTATTTGGATCATATTCTATTCTTTCTATTTCACCAATTGAATCAAATTTTCTTCTGTAAAAATCAATAATTCTATATTTATGCTTATGACCTCCGCCGTGATTTCTTGACGTTATTCTGCCTAAGTTATTCCGCCCTTTCGAGGAATTATTTGCAGCTGTTAGTGGTTTAAATGGTTTTCCTTTCCACAAATTACTTCTATCAACTAAAACTGTTCCACGTGTTGATTTAGTATATGGTTTAAAACTTTTTAAGGACATTTTATATACCTGTCGTCAAATCGATCGATTGACCCTTTTTAAGTGTTATAATTGCTTTTTTATACCCTTGAACTTTAACTTTTCTTCCTCTTGTGAATTTGAGTCTTGACTTTTTATTTACAATATTAATTTTGGTAACATTTACCTTAAAAATTTTTTCAATATTTTTTTTTAAAGTTTTTTTATCTGATGAAAAAGGAACCTTAAAAACAATTTTGTTAAATTCGGATAAATTGGTAGATTTTTCAGTAACTACTGGAGAAATTATTTTGTCATATAAATGAATTTTATTCATATCTTTTTTCTAACTCCTTTACTGAGGTTTCTGTAAAAATTACTTTTTTAAATTTTATAATATCAAAAGCGCTAAAATGATTAATATCGGTTGTTTTTACATTTGGTAAATTTCTTAGTGATTTAAATACTTTTTCTTTTGAGTTTTTATCTAATATGATTAAAGAATTGCTAGCT
Organism: uncultured Pelagibacteraceae bacterium; assembly: GCA_902628635.1. Lineage (GTDB taxonomy): Bacteria > Pseudomonadota > Alphaproteobacteria > Pelagibacterales > Pelagibacteraceae > Pelagibacter. Next base: position 110,728 of record CACONQ010000003.1, read on the forward strand.
TCAAATTTATTTAAGATTTTATTCATCTCTTTAGTCTTCTTTATTTCATTCTTAAAATCACTTATTACAATAAGATTGCTAGATTTTTTTTTATCACTTAACAAAGAAGCTACGCTCATTTTTTTTTCATTTTTATTCAGTTTTCTTATTTTATAATTTTTTTCACCTTTTGGTCCGTGAGCAATTCCTCCACCAACAAAAATTGGAGCTTTTCTACTTGCGTGTCTTGCGTTACCGGTTCCTTTTTGAGCATAAATCTTTGAAGTTGAACCTATTATCTCGTTTTTTTGTTTTGTTTTTGCTTTTCTTCCTTTGTAATTTGCATTTATTTTGTAAAGAACACCACTAATTAACTTTTTATTTATTTTAGCTGAAAAGATTTTGTCCATCACCTCTATGCTCTCTTTTTTTCCATCAATATTAAATTTATCAATTTTCATTTTTTTATTTCTTTTTCTTTTCTGGTACTTTTTTTAGCTTTTCTATTGCTTCAATTTTTTCACTCATAGTAAGTTTTGAAGTATTTTTTGATGCTTTTTTAACTAAAACTTCACTATTTTTTGAGCCAGGGATAGATCCTTTTACAAAAAGCAGATCATTTTCTGGATCAGATTTTATAATTTCAATATTTTGAATAGTTCTTAGCTTATCACCCATATGTCCAGCCATTTTTTTATTTTTAAAAACTTTTCCTGGATCTTGATTTTGTCCTGTTGAACCATGTGCTCTATGTGAAATGGAGACACCATGTGAAGCTCTTAAACCCGCAAAATTATGTCTTTTCATAGCACCAGCAAAACCTTTACCAATAGTTTTTGATCTAATATCAACAAATTTAGTATCTTTAAAAATTTCAACACCAAACTCATTACCTGGCTTATAGTTCTCTATATTTTTTACCCTCAATTCTTTTATTATTTTCCTTGGTTCTGTATTTTTTTTTGTAAAAAAACCTTTCATAGCTTTTGTTAATTTCGAATTTTTGATCTTACCAAAACCTAATTGTATTGCTGTATATCCTCTTTTTTTTGGATCAATAACTTCAATAATTCGCCCTTTTTCAATTTTTAAAACAGTTACAGGAACTGACTGGCCAGTTTTATAAAACTCTCTTGTCATTCCTATTTTTTTTCCTATTAAAGCTATCTCTGTCATAATTTTATATTTTTATTTCTACATCTACACCAGATGCTAGATCTAGTTTCATCAAAGCTTCTACTGTTTGTGGTGTTGGTTCAATTATATCTATTAATCTCTTATGAGTTCTTGTTTCAAATTGCTCTCTACTTTTTTTATCTATGTGTGGCGATCTTAAAACTGTATATCTCTCAATTTTTGTTGGAAGTGGTATAGGCCCCTTTATATTAGCACCAGTCCTTTTTACTGTATTAACAATTTCTTCAGTTGACTGGTCTAAAACTTTGTTATCGTATGCCCTTAATTTAATTCTTATATTTTGCTTTTCCATTTTTTAACCTGTCTTTTTTGTTACTTCGTCCTGAACATTTTGCGGTACTTTTGCATAATGATCAAAGAACATAGAATATTGTGCTCTACCTTGTGACATTGATCTTAAAGAATTAATATAACCAAACATATTTGCCAAAGGTACCATTGCGGTGATTACTGTTGCATTTCCTCTCTGTTCTTGAGTACTAATTTGACCACGTCTACTATTTAAATCGCCTATAACATCTCCCATATAATCTTCTGGTGTAACTACCTCTACCCTCATCATTGGCTCTAATAATTTAAGAGTTGCTCTTGTACATGCCTCTTTAAAACACTGTCTAGAAGCAAGCTCAAAAGCTAATACACTTGAGTCAACATCATGATGTAGACCGTCTAAAATAGTAACTTTATAATCTATCATTGGAAAACCAGCTAATATTCCATTATCAGCAACTGACTCAACACCTTTTTCAACTCCAGGAATAAATTCTTTTGGAATTGCTCCACCTTTAATTTTACTTTCGACTTCTCTACCTTTGCCAGGTTCTAATGGTTCAACAGAGAGTTTTACTCTTGCAAATTGTCCGGCACCACCACTTTGTTTCTTATGAGTATAATCAAACTCGCTGGGATTTTGTATTGTTTCTCTATAGGCTACCTGTGGAGCTCCAACGTTTGCTTCAACTTTAAATTCTCTCTTCATTCTATCAACAATTATATCAAGATGTAATTCTCCCATTCCTTTAATAATTGTTTGGCCCGACTCCTCGTCTGAGCTTACTCTAAAAGAAGGATCCTCTTTTGCTAATCTTGCTAAAGCCTCACCCATTTTCTCTTGATCGGCTTTAGTTTTTGGTTCCACTGCAATTTCTATAACTGGATCAGGAAATTCCATTGGCTCTAAAAGGACAGGTTTATCTTTATTAGCCAATGTATGTCCCGTAATTGTATTCTTTAATCCAGCTAAAGCTACAATATCACCAGCATTAGCTTCTTTAATATCTTCTCTAGAATTGGCATGCATCAAAAGCATTCTTCCAACTCTCTCTTCTTTATCTTTTGATGTATTGTAAATTCCAGTACCAGTTTTAACCGTACCAGAATATACTCTTATAAACGTTAATGATCCTACAAATGGGTCATTTGCTACTTTAAATGCTAAAGCCGAAAAAGGAGCACTATCCTCAAATTTCATTTCCATTTCCTCATCAGAATTAGGTTTCGTTCCTTTTATTGATCCAATATCCTTAGGACTTGGTAAATAATCAACAACAGCATCAAGTAATGGCTGAACTCCCTTATTTTTGAAAGCTGAACCAGTCAATACTGGTACAAAATCAAAACTTAAACATCCTTTTCTCACACATTTAATTAAATCCTCATTTTTAATTTCGTCACCATTTAAATAACTTTCCATTAATTTTTCATCTTGTTCTACAGCAGTCTCAACTAAATCCTGTCTATATTTTAAACAAATTTCCTTTAAATCTTCCGGTATGTCTTTTTCCTCCCACTCAGCACCCAAGTCCTCATTTTTCCAAATTATTGCTTTCATTTTCACTAAATCTACAACACCTTGTAAAGACGACTCTATTCCAACCGGAATTTGCATCACCAAAGGTTTTGCGCCAAGTCTCTCTTTTATCATTTCAACACATCTAAAAAAATCAGCTCCTGTCCTATCAAGCTTATTTACAAAACATATACGTGGAACTTTATATTTATCTGCTTGTCTCCAAACAGTCTCTGATTGAGGTTCTACACCAGCAACTCCATCAAATACTGCAACTGCACCGTCTAATACTTTAAGAGATCTCTCAACCTCGATTGTAAAATCTACGTGTCCAGGAGTATCAATAATATTAATTCTATTATCTCTCCAAAAACAGGTTGTTGCTGCTGAGGTAATTGTAATTCCTCTCTCTTGTTCTTGCTCCATCCAATCCATTGTTGCAGCACCATCGTGAACTTCACCAATTTTATGACTCTTTCCTGTATAATAAAGAATTCTCTCAGTTGTTGTAGTTTTTCCAGCATCAATGTGAGCCATAATCCCAATGTTTCGATATTTTTCTAAAGTGTGTGTTCTACTCATATCTATTACCATCTAAAATGAGCAAAAGCTTTATTTGACTCTGCCATTTTATGTGTGTCCTCTTTTTTTTTAATTGCTGCACCCCTATTTTGGTAAGCATCATAAATCTCATTAAAAATTTTATCTGACATATTTTTATCTTTTCTTTTTCTTGAAGCATCGATTAACCATCTTAAAGCTAAAGCCTGAGATCTTTTTGATTTTACTTCAACTGGGACTTGGTATGTTGCACCACCGACTCTCCTGGATCTTACCTCAACTGTAGGCTTTATATTATTGATAGCCTCATTAAATACGTTTAAAGGTTCATCTTTTGATTTTGTTTTGATTTTATCAATTGCCTCATAAATAATTTTTTCTGCAACTGTTTTTTTTCCATCATACATAATACTGTTTATTAATTTTGGAATAATTGTAGATTTATAAACTGGATCAACTATTGGAATTTTTTTTGGTGCTCTTTTTTTTCTAGACATGAATTATTTTCCTTTTTTTGCACCGTATTTAGATCTTTGCTGTTTTCTTGCTGTAACACCCTGCGTATCTAGATTTCCTCTTAATATATGATAACGTACACCTGGTAAATCTTTAACCCTTCCGCCCCTGATAAGAACTACAGAGTGCTCTTGAAGATTATGACCTTCACCTGGTATATAAGATGTAACTTCGTGACCATTAGACAACCTCACCCTTGCTACTTTTCTTAAAGCTGAATTTGGTTTTTTTGGTGTTGTTGTATAAACCTTAACACATACACCTCTTTTTTGAGGAGATTTTTCTAACGCAGGAACTTTATCTCTTGATGAAGGTCTACGTCTTCTTTTTCTTAATAACTGGTTTATAGTCGGCATACATTTTAAATATTTTTTGAGTAAGAAATAACTGACAGGTTATTTAGTGGCAGCGTTTAATGCCCCAATGACATTACATTCCAACCAAAAAATATGGCCAAAATACTATAGAAATTGTTTTTGTCAAATTAAAACGTTTATAAAAATTGTAAATTTTTATTGATTTACTTGGGTTTCTGAGGGTTCAGATTTTTCCTGCTCAGCAAGAAATTTATTATCGTCATCTATAGCTCTTTTATTCCAATCGTTCTTAATTGTACCTGTTCCTGCAGGTACTAATCTACCCACAATAACATTCTCCTTTAGGCCCAATAGAGTGTCGGTTTTGCCTTTGATTGCCGCATCTGTAAGAACTCTGGTTGTTTCTTGAAACGAAGCAGCAGAAATGAACGATTCAGTTTGCAATGAAGCTTTTGTTATACCCATTAGTACTCTTTCACCAACTGCTGGTTTTTTACCATCTGATTTAAGTTTTTCATTCATATTGTCAAATTTTATTCGATCGATTATTTCTCCAGGTAATAAATTTGAGTCACCAGAATGTTTAACTTCAATTTTTTTCAACATTTGCCGTAGAATAGTTTCTATGTGCTTGTCATTAATCACTACACCTTGTAATCTATAAACCTCTTGTACTTGGTTAACAAAGTATTCTGTTAATTCCTCAATACCTAAAATTCTTAAAATATCATGTGGCAGTGGTTGTCCATCCAATAAATATTCGCCTTTTTTAATCTTTTCACCCTGATTAAAATTAATATGTTTTCCTTTAGGTATTAAATAATTTGAAGTTTCACCACTATCGGATACAATTGAAACCCTTTGTTTGCCTCTTACTTCCTTACCAAATAATACTTTTCCATCATTTTCTGCAATAATAGCGCTATCTTTTGCTTTTCTAGCTTCAAAGAGTTCTGCTACCCTCGGTAATCCTCCTGTTATATCTTTAGTTTTAGAAGTTTCTTTTGGAAGTCTTGCAATTACATCTCCTGCAAATATTTTTTGCCCATCTTTCACAGATAAAATAGAGTCTGGCACTAAATAGTATCTAGCTTCATTGTCATCAGCTTTTTTAATTACATTTCCTTTTTCATCTCTTAAAGTAATTCTAGGTTTTAAATCTGTATTTTTTGATTGAGATCTCCAATCAATCACAGATTTAGACTCTATTCCTGTTTCATCATCTAAAGTTTCTGAAAGCGTAACTCCATCAATTAAATCAACATAATTAACGATACCACTTTTTTCAGCGATTACAGGAGTGGTATACGGATCCCACTCACAAATCTTGGCATTTTTTTTAATTTTATCTCCATTTTTAAAAAAGATTTTTGAACCATAGGGCACTTTGTAAATAGCTATTTGTAGACCATTATCATCCTCTATTGAAAGTTGAGTATTTCTTCCCATTACAATCTGATTTTTCTTAGAATCCTCTAAAAGGTTTGTGTTAATTATTTTTAACGTACCCTCGTTTTTACTTACAATTTGTGAATCTTGTTTTATTGATGCAGTTCCACCTACATGGAATGTTCTCATAGTTAACTGAGTTCCTGGTTCTCCAATAGACTGGGCAGATATCATACCTATAGCCTCGCCTACATGCACCATTTTTCCTCTTGATAAATCTCTTCCATAACATCTAGAACAAACTCCTTCTTTTGAACTACATGTTATAACTGAGTAAACTGAAATTAATTTGACGCCTGCTGCATCTATTTTTTCACAAACGCTCTCATTTATCTCAGAATTTTTTTTAACAATAATTTCACCTGTGATTGGGTTTTTAATGTCACTTGCAGTAACTCTACCTAAAGCTCTCTCAGAGAGACTAACTATAACATTTCCTCCTTCAATAATTTCAGATAACTTTATTGATCCTGGTTTTTCGCAATGCTTCTTTGTAATAGTTAAATCTTGGGCTACATCGCATAGTCTTCTTGTTAAATAGCCTGAGTTTGCAGTTTTTAAAGCCGTGTCAGCTAGACCTTTTCTAGCTCCGTGAGTAGAATTAAAATATTCAAGAGCAGTAAGACCTTCTTTAAAATTTGATGTAATTGGCGACTCTATAATTTCACCAGAAGGTTTTGCTATCAAACCTCTCATTCCAGCTAATTGTTTCATTTGAGCAGCAGATCCTCTTGCGCCTGAATCGGCCATCATAAATACAGAATTTACTTTTAATCCATCTTTAGTATTTTCAGTTGCTGAAATTCTTTTCATCATCTCAGAGGCTACTCTATCTGTACATTTTGACCATGCATCAACAACTTTGTTATATTTTTCACCTCTAGTAATAAGACCTTCGGCATATTGGTTCTCATAATCTGTAATAAGTTTTTTAGTCTCCTCAATTAATTGAGCTTTATTATCAGGGATAATTAAATCATCTTTACCAAAAGAAATTCCTGCCTTGAACGCATGTTTAAAACCTAAGTCTTTTAATTTATCACAAAAAATTACTGTATTTTTTTGACCAGTAAATCTAAATACAATATCGATTATTTCTGAAACTATTTTTTTTGGTAATAACCTGTCTACTAAAGAAAATTTTATATCCTTATTTTTTGGTAGTAAATTTGCTAAGAGAAATCTTCCAACTGTGCTTGTGTACTTTTCATATTTAACATTATTTTTATCATCTACAGTTTCAAATCTTGAAACAATTCTTGAATGTACATTGATTTTTCCAGACTCTAAACCTTGTTCAATTTCAGAATTATTTACAAAATATCCCTCTATTTTTTCGGTTTGGTATGGTGGCTGTGATAAATAATAAATTCCCAAAATCATATCCTGACTTGGAACGATAATTGGTTTTCCATTAGAAGGACTGAGAATATTATTCGTTGACATCATAAGCACACGTGCCTCTAGCTGTGCTTCTAAACTCAGTGGGATATGTACAGCCATTTGGTCTCCATCAAAATCGGCATTAAACGCTGCACATGTTAAAGGGTGAAGTTCTATAGCATCACCTTCAATTAATTTTGGCTCAAATGCTTGAACACCTAATCTATGCAAAGTAGGTGCACGGTTTAGAATTATTGGATGTTCTCTAACAATTAATTCTAAAGCATCCCAAACTGCATTTGTTTCTTTTTCAACTAGTTTTTTAGCTTGTTTAATTGTTGATGCCAGGCCAAGTTTATTTAGCCTTGCATATAAAAAAGGTTTAAATAATTCTAAAGCCATTTTTTTTGGTAATCCACACTCATGAAGCTTCAAATCTGGACCCACAACAATCACTGATCGACCGGAATAATCAACACGTTTACCTAAAAGATTTTGTCTAAATCTACCTTGCTTACCTTTTAACATCTCCGCGAGTGATTTTAATGGACGTTTACCGGTTCCAGTTATTACTCTTCCTCTTCTTCCATTATCAAATAATGCATCAACCGACTCTTGGAGCATTCTTTTCTCATTTCTAATTATTATATCTGGAGCTTTTAAGTCCATTAATCGTTTTAATCTGTTATTTCTATTTATTACTCTTCTATACAAATCATTTAAATCTGATGTTGCAAATCTTCCACCATCTAGAGGAACCAAAGGTCTTAATTCAGGCGGAATAACTGGAATAGTTGTAAGTATCATCCACTCAGGCTTGTTACCTGTCTCAATAAAAGAGTCTATGAGTTTAAGTCTCTTAATCGATCTCTCTTCAGCAACTTTTGATTTTGTTTCTTTAATATTTTTTAATAAAACTTCTCTTTCTTTTTTTAAATCTACAGACTTAAGTATCTCTAATATTGCTTCTGCGCCGATACCAGCTGAGAAAGCATCTTCGCCGTGTTCCTCTTGATATTTTGCAAGCTCGTCTTCAGTTAACAATTGATTTTTTTTAAGGTCAGTCAAGCCAGGTTCAATAACTATAAAGCTCTCAAAATATAATACCCTTTCGACTTCTTTCAATTTCATATCAATTGCTAGTGAAATTCTGCTAGGTAATGATTTTAAAAACCATATATGAGCAACAGGTGTAGCAAGATTTATGTGGCCCATTCTTTCTCTTCTTACATTTGACTTTGTAACCTCGACGCCACATTTTTCGCATATTATACCTCTAAACTTCATCCTTTTGTATTTTCCACAAAGACATTCGTAGTCTTTAATTGGTCCAAAAATTCTAGAACAGAAAAGTCCATCCTTTTCAGGTCTGAATGTTCTGTAGTTAATTGTTTCAGGTTTTTTTATTTCCCCATAAGTCCAAGATTTAATCTTTTCAGGACTAGCCAAAGTAATTTTAATACTATTAAAATTTTGTGCTTCTGAAATATCGCTGTTATTTTTAAATAAATCTTTTAAATCTTTTTTCATTTTAATTTAATTCCACATTAAGAGCTAAAGCTTTAATTTCTTTGACTAAAACATTAAATGACTCTGGAATTCCAGACTCAAAATTCTCCTCGCCTTTAACAATTGTTTCATAAACCTTTACTCTACCAGCCACATCATCTGATTTTACAGTTAAAATTTCCTGTAAAGTATAAGACGCTCCATAAGCTTCAAGTGCCCATACTTCCATTTCTCCAAATCTTTGACCACCAAGTTGTGCTTTTCCTCCTAATGGTTGTTGAGTAACTAAACTGTATGGACCTGTTGATCTAGCATGAATTTTATCCTCAACTAAATGATGAAGTTTAAGCATATAAATAGTTCCAACTGTAACTTCACGATCAAATTTTTCACCCGTTCTACCGTCCCATAATTCTGTTTGTCCGGAATTTGGTAAATCTGCAAGCTCTAACATTTTGGTAACATCTATCTCTTTAGCTCCATCAAAAACAGGAGTGGAAATTGGGACACCATTTTGTAAATTTTCACACAAATCTTTAAATTCAACTTTATTTAATTTATCTAAACTATCCTCAAAAGTATCTTTTCCATAAACTGATTTTAAAAAGTTTGATATTTTCTCATTTTTTTCAGCTTTTTTTTGATTATCATTTATTAAATTTTTAACTTTTTCTCCTAATTCGGTACATGCCCAACCTAAGTGTGTTTCGAGTATTTGTCCAACATTCATACGGCTTGGTACACCCAAGGGGTTAAGCACAATGTCTACTGGTTTACCGTTTTTACGGTATGGCATGTCTTCCAATGGAACAATTTTACTTACAACACCTTTGTTTCCATGTCTTCCGGACATTTTATCCCCTGGTCTTAATCTTCTTTTTATTGCTACAAAAACCTTAACCATTTTCATTACGCTAGGAAGTAATTCATCGCCTTGTCTTATTTTTAAAACCTTGTCTTCAAATCTTTCTTGTATATCTTGTTTTGCCTTATTAAACTGATCTTTTAGCTGATTTAAACTGTCATCTTTTTTTTGGTCTCCAATATTTATTTTAAATAAATCAGTAATTGTTATTTTATCAATATTATCTGCATTTATTTTTGATCCTTGATCCACGTCTTTTATCTTCTTATTTAAAACCTGACCCTCAACGATTTGTAGTGCTCTTTGCTTAATGCTTCTCTCAAGTATTTCTTCCTCAACAATTCTATCTTGTTGAACAGAATCAATTTCTGATCTTTCTATAGTTATTGATCTTTCATCTTTATCAATACCATGACGGTTAAAAACTCTAACATCAACAACAATACCTCCGCTACCACTAGGCATCTTTAAAGAAGTATCTGTTACATCAATAGCCTTTTCACCAAAAATTGATCTTAAAAGTTTTTCCTCGGGACCTGATGCCGTATCACCTTTAGGTGTTACTTTTCCAACTAAAATATCACCAGGCTTAACTTCTGCTCCAATATAAACAATTCCAGACTCATCTAAATTTTTTAGAGCTTCCTCATTAACGTTCGGAATATCTCTTGTTATATCTTCCTCGCCAAGTTTTGTATCTCTTGCCATAACTTCATATTCCTCTATATGAACAGATGTAAAAACATCATCAGTTACGCATCTTTCTGAAATTAGGATTGAATCTTCAAAATTGTATCCTTGCCAAGGCATAAAAGCCACCGTAACATTTTTTCCTAAAGCTAATTCACCAAGTTTTGTAGAAGGACCATCAGCAATGATGTCTCCCGATTTTACTTTATCTCCAACTCTAACTAGTGGTTTTTGGTTTATGCATGTATTTTGATTTGATCTTTTAAACTTTTGTAAATTATAAATATCAACACTAGATTTTGTAAAATCTGTTTCGCCTGTCGCCTTAATTACAATCCTTTTTCCATCTATTTTGTCAACTATACCATCTCTTTTTGCAACAATCGTCACTCCAGAGTCCAGAGCAACATCGCTTTCAATACCAGTTCCAACTAACGGTGATTCAGGCTTTAATAAAGGAACTGCTTGTCTCATCATGTTTGATCCCATTAAAGCTCTATTTGCATCGTCATTTTCTAAAAAAGGTATTAAAGAGGCAGCAACAGAGACTAATTGTTTTGGAGATACGTCTATATAGTCAATATTTTCTGGTTTTGATAAAATAAAGTTTAAATTTTGTCTGCATGAAACTAAGCTCTCCGTAAATTTTCCATTTTTATCTATTTTTGAATTAGCTTGTGCTATTGTAAATTTACCCTCTTCCATTGCTGACAAATACTCAATTTTCTCCTCAACAACTCCATTCCTTACTTTTTTATATGGACTCTCAATAAATCCATACTTATTAATTTTTGAATAAGTTGATAAACTATTAATTAAACCAATGTTTGGACCTTCTGGAGTTTCTATTGGACATATTCTTCCATAATGAGTTGGGTGCACATCTCTTACCTCAAAACCAGCTCTTTCTCTTGTTAAACCACCGGGACCAAGTGCAGATACTCTTCTTTTATGAGTAATTTCAGATAAAGGATTGGTTTGATCCATGAATTGAGAAAGTTGAGATGTTGCAAAAAAATCTTTAAGCGAAACAGTTAATGGTTTTGCATTTATTAAATCTTGTGGCATGGCTGACTCCACATCAAGTGTGGTCATTTTTTCTTTAATAGCTCTTTCCATTCTATAAACACCAATTCTTGCTTGATTTTCAACAAGTTCACCAACTGATCGGACTCTTCTATTAGCTAGGTGGTCGATGTCATCTACTTCATCCTTACCATCTCTCAAATCTAACATTTTCTTTATGATTGCTATAATGTCATCATTTCTTAAAATGGTTATTTTATCTGAACAATTTAAATTTAGCCTAGAATTCATTTTAACTCTACCTACGTCTGATAAATCATATCTGTCAGAGCTAAAAAATAAATTATTAAAAATTTGAGTTGCTATTTCTATTGTTGGTGGTTCTCCAGGTCTTAAAACTTTATATATTTCAGTAATTGCATCATTCTTATTATTATTTTTATCGTTAAACAAAGTTTGTAATAAATATGGACCTTTGTTTATTGAATTTGTTGAAGAAATTAATATGGAACTAATATTATTTTCTAGAATTTTTTTAATTATTGTTTCATTTAGTTCTGTTCCAATTTTAAAAGTTTCCTCACCACAGACAATATCTTTGTGAAGAAATTTTCCATATAAGGATTGGTCAGAAACAAAAATTTCTTTTAAACCACCATCATATAGTTTTTTGGCATTCAAAAAGTTTGTTTTTTCCCCTGCTTTAATTACAGTTTTTCCTGATTTAGCGTCAATTATTTCCTCTGAAAAATTTTTAGATTTATAATTTTCTGGATTAAATTTTGTTTTCCATTTTTTAATTTTGATATCGTAATTATAATTTTCTTTATCAAAAAACTCATTCACGATATCATCTTTTGAATATCCTAAAGCTAGTAGTAGAGTTGATACATATATCTTCTTTTTTCTGTCTATTCTAAAATAAAGCAAATCTTTCACATCATATTCAAAGTCAATCCATGACCCTCTGTTTGGGATTACTCTGCAATTAAATAAAAGTTTACCACTTGCGTGGGATTTTCCCTTATCATGATCGAAAAATACACCGGGACTTCTATGCATCTGATTTACAACTACTCTTTGAACACCATTAGTTATAAATGTTCCACTGTTTGTCATCATAGGAACTTCCCCCATGTAAACTTCCTGTTCTTTAGCAGATAAGATTTCTTTAGTGTTGTTTTCTTGATCAATGTCGTAAACAACTAATCTTAAAGTACATTTAAGTGAGGAAGAATAAGTGAGACCTCGTTGTATACATTCCTCTACATCAAATTTTGGTTTCTCTAGTCTATATGAAACATATTCTAATGTTGCTTTATCATTTAAATCTTCAATTGGAAAAATACTTTTAAAAACCCTGTCAAATCCTTTAACTAAATTTTGATCAACAATTTCTTTAAATTCAGTTAATTCTTTATATGAATTTTTTTGAACCTCTATAAGGTTTGGAATTGATAAACCTTCTTTAAGTTTACCAAAATTTTTTCTAATATTTTTTTTCTCAGTAAAAGATAACAACATCTACAATTATCGCTAGTTAAATTAATAACTAGCAATTTAATTTTTTAATTTATTTACTTAAGTTCTACTTTTGCTCCAGCAGCTTCTAGTTTAGCTTTAATTTCTTCAGCTTCTTTTTTATTAACACCAGATTTTACTTCTTTTGGAGCGCCTTCGACTAAATCTTTAGCCTCTTTTAATCCTAAAGAAGTAACTGCACGTATTTCTTTAATAACATTAATTTTTTTGTCTCCTGCTGAAGATAACATTACCGTAAACTCACTTTTTTCCTCAGCTGGTGCAGCACCACCAGCAGCAACAGGTGCAGCAGCTACAGCAGCAGCTGCAGAAACTCCCCATTTCTCTTCTAATTGTTTCGATAGTTCAGCCGCTTCAACTACGGTCAAACTCGATAAATCTTCTATAATTTTATTTAGGTCAGCCATAAATTTTATCCAAGGTTATTTTTTTGATTTTTCGAGCGCTAAAATAGCGATTTTTGAGCCTGGTGCAAGTAAAATACTTGCGATTTTTTGGGCTGGAGACCTCAATATTCCCACTATTTTTGCTCTTGCCTCATCTAAAGTGGGTAAGGTTGCAACATTCTGAACTCCCGCAACATCCAAAATATCAGTTCCCATGATTCCACCAAGAATTTTTAAATTTTCGTTCTCTTTTGAGAATTTTGTAAGTATTTTTGCAGAAGTTATAGCATCTTTAGATAATGCAACTGCTGTTGGTCCTTTAAATAACTCAGATAAATCTTTACACTTAGTTTTTTCAAGAGCTAATTTCGTAATTCTATTTTTTGTTATTTTAAATTGGATACCATGTTCTCTCATTTTACCTCTTAGGTCGTCTAACTGACTCATAGTTAAACCTTGATAATGAGTTACTATAACAGCCTCTGAATTATCAAATTGACTGGTCATATCTTTTATATATTCTTGTTTTTTTTCTTTATTCATCATAACTAAAAACTCTTCTCTAGTTTTAATTTATATGAAACACCCATTGTTGATGTAATAAACACTTGTTTTATTAAATCACCTTTGACATTTAAATTAGATTTTTCTTTTTCTAGAGTATCGATTACAGCTTTGAAATTTTTAATTAGATTTTCATCCGAAAAGGATTTCTTGCCAATAGATACTCCTATATTACCATCTTTATCATTTCTTATTTCAGCTTGGCCGGACTTAGCATCTTTAATAGCTTTAGAAACATCCTCTGTTACAGTACCTAATTTTGGATTGGGCATTAAGCCTTTAGGCCCTAAAATTTTTCCTAGTTTTGAAAGTTTAATCATCATTGATGGTGTACAAATTAATTTTTCAAAATTTAAATCTCCAGCTTTTATAGTTTCAATTAAATCATCTCCACCTACTAAATCAGCACCAGAATCTTTTGCTGTTTTAATTTTAGCCTCTTCACATACTACCGCAATTTTGGTTTTTTTTCCTGTTCCACCTGGCATATTTACAAATGTTCTCAAATTTATTTCATTTTTCTTTTGTTTATTATTTATTAAAAAGCTTAAATCTATTCCTTCATCAAACTTTGTTGTGCAATTTTTTTTGATTTCTGACAAGAGCTTTTCAATATTCTCAGGCTTTAATTTGTTTGTATCTTTCGGTAATTTTTTAAATCTTTTTGAAGACATTATTCTTTAACCTCTATTCCCATAGATCTAGCTGATCCCATTATAATTTTTGTAGCCTCATTAACGTCATGAGCATTTAAATCTTTCATCTTTTTTTTTGCAATCTCCTCTGCTTGTTTTTTTGTTATTGATGCAACAATGTTTCGGCCTGGCTCTTGAGAACCACCCTTTATTTTTGCAGCCTCTTTTATGAAATGAGAAGCTGGTGGTGTTTTAATTATAAAATCGAATTTTTTATCTTTATAAACAGTGATAACAACAGGTACTGGTTTACCCATAAATTCTTTTGTCTTTTCGTTAAAAGCTTTACAAAATTCCATTATATTAATTCCTCTTTGTCCCAATGCTGGTCCAACAGGTGGTGCGGGGTTTGCTTGACCCCCTTTAATTTGTAATTTTACATATCCACTAATTTCTTTTTTTGCCATTAACTTACCTTTTCTACTTGATTATATTCTAACTCAACTGGCGTTGGTCGACCAAAAATAAGTACAGAAACTTTCAATCTAGATTTTTCTTCATCTATATCCTCGACCATTCCATTAAAAGATGCAAATGGTCCATCTATAACCTGTACTTTTTCACCTACAGAATATTCAATACCACTCTGACCTTGGGTTACACCATCTTTGATTTGTCCTAATATTTTTTCAATTTCCTTCTCAGAAACTGGTGAGGGCATTCCTTTTGATCCTAAAAAGCCACTAACTTTTTTTATTCCTTTGATCATATGGTAAATATTATTATCCATTTCACTTTTAATTAATACATATCCTGGAAAAAACTTTTTTTTTCTTTGTACACGCTTTCCTCTTTTTACCTCAGTTACATCGTGAGTTGGAACAACAATTTCCTCAAATTTCTCTGTAATTTTAGCTTTCTCTGCTTCCTCTTTAATAAGTTGAGCAACTTTATTTTCAAAGCTTGAATGTGATTGTACAATATACCAACTTTTCATTAAATGCTCACTTTCAATACTAGTTCTAGGAAAAATTTCAAAATTTGATCGAGTAGTAAAAAAAATATTGCCGCCACGATAGCCATTGCTACGACCATTAAACTACCTTGTATTGTCTCTTTTCTTGTTGGCCAAGAGACTTTAAACGCCTCTTGCTTTACTTCCTGAATAAATTTTAGCGGGTTTTTCATAATCAATTTTTTGGCAGGAGCGGAGGGAATCGAACCCCCAACCTCCGGTTTTGGAGACCGGCGCTCTACCAATTGAGCTACACTCCTATTGGTAGCTTACTTAATAATTTTAGTTACTACTCCAGCTCCTACAGTTCTTCCACCTTCACGAATTGCAAAATTTAATTTTTCACTCATCGCAATCGGTGTAATTAATTTAACTTTAAATTTCGCGTCGTCACCTGGCATTACCATCTCTGTACCTGATGGAAGCTCAACTTCACCTGTAACATCTGTTGTTCTAAAGTAAAACTGAGGTCTGTATTTTGTAAAGAATGGTGTATGTCTTCCACCTTCCTCTTTTTTAAGTACATACGCTTGAGCTTCAAATTCAGTGTGTGGTGTAATTGATCCAGGTTTGCAAAGGACTTGTCCTCTTTCAACATCTGTTCTTTCAACACCTCTTAAAAGTGCACCAATGTTATCACCCGCTTCACCTGTATCTAAAATTTTTCTAAACATTTCAACACCTGTGCAAACAGATTTTTTTGTTTCTTTGATACCAACGATTTCTATTTCCTCACCAGTCTTTACAACGCCTTGTTCCACTCTTCCTGTAACAACAGTACCTCTACCAGAAATAGAAAATACATCCTCTACTGGCATTAGAAATGGTTTATCTTTTGGTCTATCTGGTTGTGGGATATGCTCATCCACAGCTTTCATCAATTCCATGATTGCATTTTTTCCAATTTCATCATCTTTACCTTCAACCGCAGCTAAAGCTGAACCTTTTACAATTGGAGTTTTATCTCCTGGAAATTTATAAGAAGTTAAAAGTTCTTTAATTTCTTCTTCAACTAACTCAATCAGCTCTTTATCTTTAACTTGATCAACTTTGTTTAAAAAAACAACAATTGCTGGAACACCAACTTGTCTTGCTAAAAGAATATGCTCTCTTGTTTGTGGCATTGGACCATCTGCAGCATTAACTACTAAAATTGCACCATCCATTTGTGCTGCACCTGTGATCATATTTTTCACGTAGTCAGCATGTCCTGGACAATCAACGTGAGCGTAATGTCTTTTGTCTGTTTCGTACTCAACATGCGCTGTTGAAATTGTTATACCTCTCTCTTTTTCCTCAGGAGCTTTATCAATTTGATCGTATGCTGTAAATTGAGCACCACCTTTTTCTGATAATACTTTTGTAATAGCAGCAGTTAGTGTTGTTTTACCATGGTCTACGTGGCCGATTGTACCTATGTTACAATGCGGTTTATTTCTATTAAATTTTTCCTTCGACATTACTTTTTTATCCTCACTTTAATTTTTAATTTTTTGGAGCGGGTAAAGGGAATCGAACCCTTACATCCAGCTTGGAAGGCTAGCGTTCTACCATTGAACTACACCCGCATACCCAAGTACTTCACTCCAAGTTTTTAAAACCTTACCAAATGGTGGAGGGGGAAGGATTCGAACCTTCGAAGACCGAAGTCAACGGGTTTACAGCCCGCCCCATTTGACCGCTTTGGTACCCCTCCTATTTAAGTAGGGGAAGCGTCCCCTTGTTCAATAAAGCTTTAAACAACAAGCGTTTTATATATTTTTATCGTATAAATGCAATATCAGAATTAATAGAAAAACTAGCAAAAAAGCTTATAAAATAAGAAATATTTAATGAATAAATCATCTTTTTTTATTGTTGGAAAGCATCCAGTTATAGAAGCGCTAAAAAACCCAAAAAGAAAGGTTTTACGTATTTTTTTGACAGAAGAAGCTAAAAAAACAATCCACAGAGTATCCTCGAGAAAAAATTTACTTAAAGACTTAAAAGTATTTTTTAAAACAAAAAAAGAACTTGATAAGTATTCCACTAAAGACGGTATTTTGCATCAAGGATTTGTTGCTGAAATTGAACACTTAGATGAAGTTTTTTTAAAAGAGTTTATTAAAAATAAAAATAATTTAAATTTTGTTTGTTTAGATGAAGTAACAGACGCAAGAAATATAGGATCAATAATAAGAAGCGCTGCGTCTTTTAACTTAGATGGATTAATTGTAAAGGATAGGCATTTTCCATCTGAAAGTAAGTTAATGTACAAATCCTCTAGTGGTGCAATAGAACATTTAAATATATTTAAAGTATCAAATATAAACACAACACTTAAATATTTAAGGGATAAAAATTTTTGGGTGTATGGATTTGACTCAGAAGGAAAAAAAGATTTTTTTGAGGTTGATTGGAAGGGAAATAATATTTTATTATTTGGATCTGAGGGATATGGTATAAGTAAACACACTTTAAATTATACAGACTATTTAGTAAAAATTAAAATAAACGATAAAATAGAAAGTCTAAATATATCAAATAGTAGTGCAATAGTATTTCATCATATTGATAGATATAAAACTAAAAATTTTCTAAAATAAATTTGTAGTATTTATTACAATTTAAATTGTAATTAAATCTATTAAATTTACTATATCCAAAATTAATTTTTTTAATTATTTTTTTTTTGTTTAAATGATATTTGTTAATATATTCTGCTAGTCTTTTATGATCACCTATACGAAATAAATCACCAGCTTTCCCATTTAAAAGTATTTCTCTTGGTCCTGTTGGACAATCAGTTGAAATAATATATTTTTTAAAAAACTGTGCCTCTAAAAGAACATTTGGTAAACCTTCAAATTTTGAAGTTAGAATAAAAATATCACAATTTTTAATAAAATTGTATGGTTCAGATTTATATCCTAATAGTTTTGCCTTACCTTGAAGATTATTATTATTTATAAAGTTTTTTAAATTTCTAAATTCCTGCCCTTTGCCAATAATTAATACTTCTGGATTTAGATTTAAATTAATTAATTTGACAGCTTTAAGAAGAGTAATATGATCTTTCTGATCTGTTAACCTACCAACAGTTAAAATTTTAAGAGAATTTTTTTTATAAATTTTTTTTTTAGTATTTTTAATAAATTTTATTTTCAAAAAAGGATTATAAATGCATCTTGATTTAACTTTAAATTTTTTATCAAACTCCCTTTTAAACGCATATGAATTAACAATTACACCATCAGCTAAATTTACCAAATATGAATAGATTTTATTTTTTACAACTCTTTGAGACCATCCGCTTGGTGATGAATTTGCTCGCACAATAATTTTTGTATTTAATATTTTAGCTACTAAAATAGCATATAGATTAGCTTGAAACGCAAAAATTAATTTATCTGAATCTTTTTTTAATAAGTAAAAAAAAAGTAAAATAAGACAAATTAAATATTTAACTGGTCTCGGTTGTTTTTCACAAAATTTGTTTTTTGTACCAATTAGTTTAATTTTTTTATCAAAAAATTTAGATTTATTTGCATTACACGATAAAACCTCAATATTAATATTTTTTTTTGCCAAATAGTTTGCTAATACAAATAAATTTTTTTCAACTCCACCCTCTTCTATTGAAGGTATAAAAAAAATAAGTTTTCTATTCATCTAACAGTAAGTTTTAGTGTTATTAAATAATTTGAATATAGTAGTTAAAACATTTTGTTAATAATTACAATTTTAACAGAATTTATTGTCTCTTTAATAATTAACTTATTAATTAAAACATCTATATAAAATAATCAAAAAATCTATCGATAATTCTTAAATAAGGCAATGATCCAATATCATCGGTCATTAAGACTTTCATGTGCCATCCAGCAATATATAAAAAAAAAATCAAGAGTGAAATATTTTTATTTTCTTTATAAAATAAATCTAACTTTCCAACCAAAATATTTTTTTTTATTTCGACAAATCCTATTTTTATTAAGTAAAAAAAAGTTAGTATAGAAAAGGTAAAACCTTGATTTACCCATCGACCCCAATCATAACCAGCCAACATAAATAAATAAATATGGAATACACTAATTATGTACAAAATAAAAATTGGTTTCGATATATAGAAATTCAAAATTTTTAACTTTTTATTCTCATAAAACGAAACTAAAAATAAAGGTAAAAATGATAAAAGAATTATAAAAGTCCATTCAATTAAATATCTTATTTCAAATTTTGATACTTGCATATTTATACTATAGGCTAAACCTTTATCTAAGAAAAACATTGCAGCAAAGCATTCTTCTTTAATTGACTCACAAATCAAGTACAAATTATTTAAATCAAATTTAGTAGCGTTAAATATATAAAAAAGAGTAATTAAGTAAGGGATCAATGATAAACAAAATTTTGTAATGTTTTTAGCACTTTGATCCTTAGCTAGAAAAGCAAAAAAGAAAAAAAATAAATTAAATAAAATACCATCCCAAACGAAATTCATTATTGGTAAAGCTACTAACAAGAAAAGATATATATTTCGATTATTTATTAATAAATTCAAATATGTAATGTAAAGGCAATAAAATATATATTCTTTCCTAACAAGAGTTTCAGTTTCATTGATAGGATATATTAAAAAAACAGGTGAGAAAAAAATAAATAATAATAAAAAATTTAAATGTAAACCTTTAAAAAAATTAAAGATCAAATATAGAAAAGTACCATATAAAATTATTTCAAAATAAAATACTCCATATCTATTTGGAATATTGGTAAAATTAGAAAAATAATATAAAATTTCTCCAGCAAGACCTCTTCTTACAAATCCTGCTTGATAGTTAATTAACCATTCAGAAGTAGTCCAATCAGTTGGATATAAAAATTTATGATATAAAAAAAAAATTCCAATAGAAAAAATTAACAATAGATAAATTTTAAAATATTTTGTTATTAAAAAATTCATAATTATTCTAATTTATACTATAAAGTTACAAATCAAAGTATTACCATTTAATAATTAAATCATTTAAATGTTGATTTAATTGATTTTTAACATTAAAAACTTCTTTGATGCGAATGCCCTTGTAGCTCAGCTGGTAGAGCAATTGATTTGTAATCAATAGGTCCGCGGTTCGAATCCGTGCGGGGGCACCACTAAAATCTCGATTATTTTTATTAAAAACAAAAATTAATTTAAAATTTACTAGTTAATTTTAAATTGAGTTCATAAAGAGGGTTTTCTGTAAACAGCTCATATCCAGTATCAAATTTAATCTCAAACCCATCTATTTTTCTTTTGTAAACAAGTAAGGTTTTATTTTCATTTAGCTCCATTGTGTATTCCTCATCTTTTGAAACAACATATCCTGTTAAAAAGTAAAAAGTATCACTATGACTATTTTCACTTTGGTTTCTCTCATAGAAAGCCATTAAGGACCAACCATTTTCTTTCAATAGATCAAAGCCAACCTTTCCTTTAATGCTTTTTTCACCTTGCTGATCAATTGATTTGGTATATTTAGTATTTGGATCTGAAACATAGTTTAGGGAAACATCTGAACTTGGGCTTAAGTCTAAACCTAATTCAAAACCAGCTGTAGGCCTAATGATATAATCATCTTTAAAAACTTCCTTATTAAAAGCAAACCCTCCATATACTCCCGCTGTTTCTACAATTTGCTCATGATACTTAATAGCATTACTACCTGTTTCAGTGTAATCAGCTAATTTAGTATAACTTAAATCGAATCTCAAATTTGGAGAAATATTTGTATTTTTTTTACTAATAGTATTTATGTAATGAATTGAGCCAAATAACTGTTTAGCATTCCTGTCACCAGTTGAAGAATTACTATTCTTTACACGTTTATTTTCCAAATCTAGTATGCTTGTACCTAGAATGCCTTCTATATAAGAATTTTCTTTTTGATGAAAAGTTGCATACGTAGAAAGACTATAAGAGTGTACATCTAAAGTTGATCCGTTATCTCCAACTTTAACATCCTCCTTTGTATATGTAATCGCATAGCCATGAATAGTTTTCTGATTGTTTTTTTTATCCCAACCAAGTGTAATTGAGTTAGTGTCTATTTCTTTAAATGAAGAACTTGAGGTCTCACCTACTCTACCCACGCCTATACTTCCCTCACTCCAAAAAAGCCAATCATCTTCTGATCTACTAGGTATTTTATTTAAACTGACTGTTTGAGGAATTATGTTTAATATTTTTTCTATTTTAGGATTAGCTATATTAAATTTAATTTTTTGGGCGCTTAAATTATCATCTATTTCATAACCTCTTATCCAATTAAGTCTGTTAAAAATTGGGGATGTAACATGTTGTACAACTTTCTTAGGTGCCTCTGTTTGAGCCTCTATTAATGCCAAAACGTCTTTATCATCAAAAGGGTTAGATGCACCTGTTCCTCCTGTTGAAAAACTTAATGCTGTAGTGCTTGAAATACCTGCATAATTATTTCTTGATAAATCTACAATTGCTGTTGCATCAATTAATACATAATATTCTGTATTTTTTTCTAAGAAATCTGTCGGATCAATTGTTATTTGAGTATTAGTAGACAAACTAACATTTGATCCGTTAATATCAAATGTTTCAACTACAGAGTCATCGCTTGTTTTTTTTAGAGTAATATTTCCTGAATTTACTTTTATTATTTCACTAAAGTTAAGGACTATATTTATATCTGTTAATACGTTTGTTTCATCATCCACTGGACTTGAAGATGATAATGTTGGATCTGTTCCAGGATAGTCAGATGAGTCCCAGTCTGGAGTATTTACAAATGATCCATCGTTATTATTTCTTTCTCCAAATAATGTTGTACCTGAACCGTTGTTTTCACCACTGACTTCGCTATCCATTGTCCAATACTCTTGCAGTGATCCTGAAGATGTATAATCTCCATAATTATCACCGGCATATAAAGTTTCACCCGAATTATATAATTGCACTATTTCAGCTGCAGAAAGTGTTGTATTCCAAATAGCAACATCATCTATATTTCCATTAAAATAAAATTGAGGAGGTAATGCATCGTGTGGATGTTTATTTGTTCTTCCAGCACCGATATATAATGGTTTATCTGTATTAGCTAATAAAGTTTCACTGTTGTTTTGTGCAACAAGAACACCATCAACATACAATCTCATATGTGTATTAGCATGATCATAAGTAACTGTTTGCATCTGCCAAGTATTTTGCACTATTCTTCTGTCTGAGTTTGCTTGTGCCCAAAAGCCATCAGTATCTCCATGGCCATTCCAAAATTGCCATTTATTTGCATCTGAAATGTAAAGCATATAACCACCAGTTTGGTTACCATTTACAGTTTCTGATCTTGATGTAACAGCAGATCGATACTTGTTTGAATTAGTAAGCTTAACCCAAGCACTTACAGAAAAATCACCACTTGGATTCATCGTTGAATTAAATGGAACACTCACATATTCATTTGTTCCATTAAAACTGAGTGAATAATCTTCAGCAAATATTTTATTTTGGTTAAAAAATAAAATTATAAAGATCCAAATAAAAAAATTTATTTTTGATTTAAAATATTGTCTAAAAGATAAATTTAAAAATTTATTCATTTAAGCATATGTAAAAAGTTGTGGTGGGACTGGTAGGTTACGCTCCTACTACCCCCTCGATGTCAACGAGGTACTCTACTATTGAGCTACAGTCCCAAGGCATGTTATTTACTAAAAGTTTCCTTACGTATCTGTTCAATTTTAATCTTTTTATTTAAACTATTATTTCTATCATATAGTAAATTAAAACTAATTTTTTTATTTATTTTTACATTTATATTTTTAGCATTACGAACTTCGATATTATCTGCTACTGCGCTTATTGGTCGTTTGTTAACATTTAAATTTAAAATATTAATTTGAGATTTTTCTGAAGTAATTTTTCCCTTCCATCTTCTTGGTCTAAAAGGACTTATGGGTGTTATTGCTATTTTTTTTGAATTTAAATTTAATATTGGACCATGGACAGATAAATTATATGCTGTGCTTCCCGCGGGTGTTGATACCAAAACTCCATCAGAAACTAATTTTTTGATAAGAGTATTTTTTCCATTTAGTATTTTCACAGAAGCTGCCTGTTTACTCTGCCTTAAGACAGAGACCTCATTAATCGCGATAGATTTTTTTGTAAGATTATTTTTTGTTACAACTTTCATTTCTAATGGATTAATTCTTACAGGTTTTGAAGATGAAAGATTTTTTTTAAACTTATTAATATTAAATTTATTCATCAAGAAACCATAATTACCTGAATTTAATCCATAAAAACTTTTTTTATATTTATGTAATTTTTTTAAGGTATGAAGCATAAATCCATCGCCACCAACTACAATTATTATTGAGGACTTTCTTAATGAAACTGTATTAATTTTTTTTTGGATTTGATTTTTAATTCTTACAGAATTTGAATTATTATCATAGATAAGGTGATATTTTTTTTCCATAATCTAGTGGTGCCCTCGGCCAGACTCGAACTGGCACTCCCAAAAGGGCAAGGATTTTAAGTCCTTTGTGTCTACCAATTTCACCACGAGGGCATTAATGAATTTCATGAGTATTTATGCTAATATTTATAATTGAACAAGATTAATAAGTAAATTTTTTTTATTTTATCTCCCTGGCTTCTAGTCTACTTCTAGTTATCCCATAAAATCCTGTAATTAATCACTGCACCAGGTAAATAGATCAGCTTCAAATTTTATATAGTTAAATTTTAATAATTTTTTAAATCTTTCCATCCTATATTTCTTGTCAAACTTAATAAGAAAATTATATATTTTATCGTAATTTAATCCCTTTAGTTCAGATTTTTTAATATCTACATATTCCTCATAGTCCATCCCACATATAGAAAATTTTTTTTTAGGGTCAATGTGCTCTGAATAACTTATGGTATCTTTAGTTTCTGACAATATATCGTAATAATGCGCAATCTCATTATTATTTTCAAACAAATAATCTTTTCTGTAATCAAACAGTTCAAGTTGTTCCATATCTTTTAAGAGTTGTTTTAGATTCGATTAACGAAGATTAACAATAATGAATATAATTACTAATTATGACTTTATTATGTTTTTTTATATTTAGATAATCTTTTTTTCTAAATTATTAATTATTTCAGCTTCTTTTTTATTTGCTAATGAAAACATGTTGTAGGCCTTACAAGATAACTCACCAATTTTATTTTGTATCCTATCAGAAACGATGGGAACTAAAATTTCACCTATTTGATCTTCGGAAATATGATCAACGATTGATCCAAAAATGTATTTTTCCAGTTGTATTTTTCCATAAATAGTTTCAAAAAAAGTATATAAATATCCAGGATTAACATTTTTAGGAATAATTCTTATGATGTGTTCTGTGGCATAATAGTTATGCCAATCTTTTGGGACAATAACAGCTTTTCCAATTGTTCCTGATCTTGTTATTAAAATATAATTTTCTTTAATTTGATAGTTGTTTAATTTTTTATCTGGTTTCAAATATTTTCTATCAGCACTATCAACTTGTAAAATATTCTTACCTGATAGAAAAACTTTTCCAAATTCTTCTTGTACAAAATTTCTTTTAAATCTATTAGGCATAAAAATATCACTTGAGATAGATTTATTTCCTATTTTTTTAATATTTAATCTTGATGTTTTAAGTAAATTAATTATCTTTTTTGATTTTTCATCATAAAAACTGGCGTCTAATCTATCTTCAAAACCAAGTTGAAATTCTGTTGAATAATTTTTATTTTTTTTAAAGTCTATATTTTTTTTTAGTTTTAATTCTTTATAAAATAAATCCAAAGAATCATCTAATAATTTGCAGGCTTTGTCTTTAATTTTAAAAACCTTTTTAATTTCAATATCAATATTTTTGATGAAATCATTTTTTAGTCTAGGAATTAATATGTTTCCAACTTGTTGTGAAGAAATGGCATCAACAACTGATCCATAGGTATCTCTTTTGAACTGTACCTGACCATATTTAGATTTAAAAAAAACATATAAAAAACCTGATAGATTTGATTTTGATATAACTCTAATAATATTGTCTGATGCACAAGATCCTTTGATCTTATCGTTAACATGAATACATTTACCAATCGTTCCTCTAGCTGCTATCAAGTTACAATTTTCAGGTATTCTAGTGCTTTCAACAGTTTTATGTTTTTTTGACAAATAAGATGAGGGTTTTGGATAATTCATTGTTATATCAGATCCAGAAAAATATGGAATTCCATACTCTTTTTTCACATAAACTCTGCTAGATCTATTTGGAAGGTAAATAAATTTTTTCCAATTTTTTTCGTTTAAATTTAAAAAATTAATCAATTTCTCTTTTTTAATACTTGAATTTTGAAATTGATTTAAAATTAAATTATCTTCATTACAATAAAAAGATGCATCTAACCTTTTTTCATTTGAAAATATTTTGTTATAACTTTCCAATGAAAGATAATCAAAGTCATTTTTTAAAATTGAAATATTCATTAAAAATCAAGTACCTCAAATTTTTTTCCATTATCTACTTTCCATTTTTTAAATAAGTTTACAAAATCGCTTGTATTATCATCGATTACTTTTGATTTGGTATTTATATACTTAGGAATTTTTTTTCCTTTTTCGTTTATAAAAGTTTTTTCAGTTTTTTTTATTAAAATTTCATTTCCTTCTGGGTCTGTTTTGTAAATTATATTACCTCTTTTATCGTGACCAATTTTGTCAACAATGCAAAAAAATATTGGAGTTTTGTTATCTATTATTTCATTAGAATTTTTCTTTTTTAAAATTAAAACAGATGTTTGAGTACCATTTTTAGGTTGGAATGTATCTTTGTGAAGATCTACACTTGCAATGACTTGGGTATGGTTAATAATCCAGTTTCTAACATACTGCAATCCTGGTGCTCCTAAAATTGCATCTGGAAGTACAATACCAATTCTTCCCCCAGGTTTTAAAAATTCAATACATCTTTCAATAAATAAAATTTCTGGAGCTACTGATTTATGAAGTTTTTCTGTTTTTGTAAAAGTATTATCTTTTTCTTTTTTCCATATATAACCAAGATCATATAATGATAGAATATTAGGATCATCAATTACAATTTTTTCTCCAAAAGGTGGATTAGCTAATACAACATCAAATTTACCTATATTCCCATCGTTTTTAATTCCAAGTTTTTTTTTAAAATCATCTCTAAATTTATGAAAATGTTCTAATGAATTATTTTGAAATAATGAACCTGATCCATCATTATTCAAAACCATATTCATTTTACAGGCCTTAACAAGATTTGGGTTTAAATCTAATCCATAAATTTGATGTTCAGTATATTTTTTTATTTCTTCAAATAATAATCTTCTCTCATTATTGGTTGGATTATCTTTATCTCTCCATTTTTTTTGTATTTTGTCGGTTATCTTATTTAAAGCATGGTTCATTGCTATTGTTAAAAAACCTCCTGTGCCACATGAAGGGTCTAAAACTTTTTCGTTTGACTTAGGATTTATCATTTCAACCACCATCTTGCATATATTTCTAGGAGTGAAAAATTCTCCTCTGTCACCCCGTAAATTAGAGCCAACAATTTCCTCATAAGCAGCTCCTTTAACGTCTATTTCAGACTCTAGAAGAGAATAATTTTGTAATTGTGAAACAATAAATGCTGTTATTCTGGGCTCTAATTCAATTTTATCATTATCTTTAAATATATTTTTATTTGATGGTTCTGAAATTACTGATTTGAAAATAGTATCAATTCTATTTCTTAATTTAAGCTGACCATTCAAAGACTTTCTTTCTTCACTTGTTACATAAAAATTTAGATCTGTTGATTTTTCATCTGAAATTTTACAAAAAATAATTTTTAACAATTCCCAAAAGGCTTCTGGTTTCTGTAATCCTTGATTTCCTGCTATGTAATCGTGACATCTTCTAAAAGAGAATTTAAGATTATCCCCCGATCCTTTCCTAAGATCTTTAAAGTTTGGTTTTTCAGTTTTCTCTAAAGGCTCATTAAATTTTGGAATATCAATTATTTCATCAAAGCTATATTTATTTTTATCTTTATTAATGCTTTTTCTAATTACGATTCTTTCTTTACTATTAGTCCAAAGTCCAAATTCACAATTTAAACAAGCAGACATGTAGCTTTTGAGTTGATTTATACCTTCAGTTTTGTGAGAAGATGGGATCTTCTCCTCTTTACACTCAATTATAATTTTTATACTTTCTTGACGGGCACCTTTTTTTTCACAATCATAAATACAAATATCAACACTTTTCTTTGAAGATCCCATTTTGATACCTTTTTCAGATGAACAAAATTCTTTAGGGTATGAGTACTCTAAGACTAGACTTTTCTCTATTTGTTGTCGGACATACTCTTCGGGAGTATCATTTCTTAATACTTCATCTAAAAAATCTAAAATTTTACCATTTGGAATAATCAAATCTTTGACAGCCATTAGATACTAATATCAAATTACTTTTAAATTAACCATATTAATATAATTTTGACTTCTAGTTGGCTTCTAGTTTGTAAAGATCTAATCTTACTACTATTAAATAAAACTAATCATGAGATTTTAAAAATTAATGGATTTAATAGGATTTAAGACTGTATGAGACTATTTGAGACTATAAAATATCTCTATCCTAAGTTTTTTAAGTCCTTTGTGTCTACCAATTTCACCACGAGGGCATGAGTTATTTTCATTAGTGTTTATGCTAATATATATAATTGAACAAGATTATTTATCAAATTTTTTTTAGTTTATCTCCCTGTGTACCAGTCCTGTACCAGTTGTCCTATAAAGTCCCATAAATTAATTTAAAAAGTCAGTCTTTTTTTTAAATATTTGTCGTGATATTTTATAAATTTATTAATTTGCCAATTTTGAATTTCTGTACCTCTTCCCCACATCATTAAGTCAGTTTTTTGATCATGTTTGTGGCCCAAAGAAAACATATGACCTAATTCATGAGCTACTGTTCGACCTCTACTTTTACATTCTGATTTTTCACCAATGATAATAAAACCACGATTTTGTCTTCTCAGTTGATTAATCTCATGATTACTCGATTTATTTAATGAATATGAATATGCTACACCGCAAGACAGTTCACTAGGCATGTAAGGAATATAAAAAACATTTATGGCATTTTTGTTTCTATTTTTTTCATGACTTATAAGTCTAAAAAGTATTTTATTATATCTTTGTTGGTTTTTTGCTTTAACTTTTTGTTCTTTGCGGTCAATTCTTAACGATTTGATATATTTATTTTTAATCCATTTAAGATCTTTTTCTATTCTTTTGGCGTTTCCCTTAACTTTAACTATTTCTATAATTTTAAATTCAAACCCTTTCTTGTTCCATATATTATTTGCAATTTTAAAATCTTTTCTTACTTCATCTTCCGTTATCTTAGATTGAAAATTTGGTTTATTTACTTCAACTAAATAAACTTGGACTGGGATAGTTAAATCAGCAGTTATAACTGGTTCTTTTGCTTTTTCTTTAACTTTGGCAATAACTTTTTTCTTCTCTTTAGGTTTTAATTTTTCCTTCTTTAATTCGTCCATCCGTTTGGCGAGTTCAATATCTGGTTTAAGCATATTTTTAATTTCTCCAGTAACAGGATTTCTAAAATCGACAACAATGCATTCTCCGCCAAACAATTTATGTTTTTTTGCATCCTTTTCACATCCTTCTAATGCATACCTATAGTGTCCAGTTCCAGAACCCCAGGAGAAACCATACCAAAACGCAAAGCGACTAACTTTTTCTAAATTTGGGTTTTTTGTGATTTTAGCCATCTCCTTTTCATAATTAATATAAACAGCTAAAGCCATTTTGTTTATTTGATTTCCTTTATGTTTGCCCTTTTTAAATTTTTTAAAATAGCCAGTTTTTTTTTTTAAATATTTATCATTTATTATAAGAGAATATAATTTGTCTAAATTTTCTTGCGATTGATCAATAATTACAGACTCATCTGTTACCTCTAAAAATTCTTTTATTTCATCAACAGAAATATCAGTTAATTTAAATAATTTTAAATATTGTTTGGCAAAATCTTCAAAGTTTTTATAGCCAAATCTTATTGCAGCTGCTTCTGGATCTATTGGTATTTTATTTTCAAACGACTCAGAAAAAAAATCTAAAATTTCCTCTATTTGAGACTTTGAAACTACTAAACCCTCTAAATCTTTTTCTGTAAGTGGTTTATCGCTATCTACTGCCAGTACTAACGAGTTATGACAAAATAGTATTATAAAAGCTAAAATTATTGCAAATTTTTTTTTCATCACATTTCTGTAATTATAGTGGTTATAATATCATTTTCTCCTGGGCCCCATCTAGAATTACATATGACATGAGCGTCAGCATCGGTGTAATTGCAGTTTGTTCTTCCTATATTTTCAATAGTTGGTGGATCCCAATCCATATAAAATGCTGGCTCACTGTTATTAAAAGGATTTTTGAAATTATTTTTATCTTCTGAAAGACATCCAAAAGATAGTTGTGCATTAGTTCCCCAAAAATCATTGGCCACTCCAGATTCGCAGGTTTTATTAATTGCATGCCATTGTTCAACTTTTTGTTCTGTCATCGATTTAGTTAAATTTAATTTAATATGTTTGACTGCTAAGTTATGGTTATGTTTCACCAAAGTAATTTTTGCAGCTTTCGTATAACCATTGTAAGCAACTGTCCCCACTGCAGCAAGTATTCCTATTATTGCTACAACGACTAGAAGTTCTATTAGAGTGAAGCCTTTTATTTTATTGGACATTGTGAAATGCAAAATTGATTTAATTCACCAATTGTAAATGTTCCTTTAACAGCTTGTTTACATAAATTTAAACACTCCCAATCAACCGCCAAATCACTTGAACTTGTCATTTCTACTTCTTCAGTTTTAGAAAACATGTTTTTAATATTTTTAAAAAAGTTTGATTTCTTTTTTTGAGGTTTATTTAAACATTTAACAAATTCATCCTTATTTTTTTTATAGTCTATATTGCTACAATCTTGGGAATTAGCAGGGCTTAACCAAAAAAATGCTATTACGACCAGTAAAATAAATTTTTTCATCATTTAATTATATTATCTCTTCATGTACCAGTTGTGCACCAGTTTTAACAAATTAATTTAGGCTGATTTTGTTATTTAATTTAAGGGTATATTTTATTTTATATGATTTTATAGGATGTTTGAGACTACCAGAGACTGCTAGAGACTCATCAAAGTGTTAATCCCTCGCCTTTT
Organism: uncultured Pelagibacteraceae bacterium; assembly: GCA_902628635.1. Lineage (GTDB taxonomy): Bacteria > Pseudomonadota > Alphaproteobacteria > Pelagibacterales > Pelagibacteraceae > Pelagibacter. The sequence continues at coordinate 141,452 of CACONQ010000003.1, forward strand.
AAGTCCTTTGTGTCTACCAATTTCACCACGAGGGCATTAATGAATTTCATGAGTGTTTATGCTAATATTTATAATTGAACAAGAGGTATAAGTAAAATTTTTTATAATTTTTTTAGATAAATTTAACTTTAATTACAAAATAAAAATCCAATATACAACTAAACCTGAAATAATTGTTGCTATTATACTTCTAGAAAAGAAACCGATTATAATTGCTGCCAATATTCCAAATATTTTTGGGTCATTTACGTCTACAAAATAACCATTATCATTAAAGAAAACTGCTGGAAATATTATTGCAGGAAATACTGTTGAAGGCACATAGCTGAGAACTAATCTAACTTTTTTACTCATCATTTTACTATTAACAAAAGTTATCATTGAAAATCTTGTAAAGTAAGTAATTAGACCTGCAATAATTACACTTAGCCAACTCATAAACTTTCCTTTATTCGTATTATTATTAATGCTGATAACAGTCCTATAAGTGGAGTTATGATTATGTAAGCTTTAAAAGGTATGTCAAAAAATATTAATGAGCTTATCCCAGAAATGATCATTACTAAAACATGATCTAGTTTTCGAAAGTCATTAACTATAATTGCTAAAAATGTTAATGGTATAGCAAACTTTAGTCCCCATTCCTCTGGTACAATTGATCCCAAAAAAATTCCAATAATCGTTGTTACCTGCCATGTTGTCCATAAAATAATCCCAGCCCCTATCAAGTGATAATGGCTGTGATTATTAATTTTATGATTTTTAAAATATTTGCTCGATACAGCAAAAGTTTGGTCCGTAATTAAATAAGATATTAATAATTTTTTAATTAGTGATAATTTTTCTAAATATTCTGTAAGAACTGCACCATAAAGAAAGTGTCTTGAATTTATCACTCCAACAGATGTGATGGCTACTAAAGATGATGCTCCACCTGATAAAAGTTGAATAAACACAATTTGAGATGCTCCTCCAAAAATAATTAAAGATGTTGCGTATGTTATTAACGGTGAAAAACCTAATTCAATACCTATTGCACCGAATATAATTCCAAAAGGTACAACTGGAATTAAAAGTGGAGATATATCTAGTAAACCTTTTTTAAAAATTGCGAATTTCGATGACATTATTTAGTGATTAATAAGAGCTTTTAATAAATATTTTCTATCTAATTTACAGTCTCTGTAACCCCGTTTAACAACATTCAAATATCTTTCTGTGGGATATCTAAACTCAGATTTCGACACCATTGTATAAGTCATTACTTTTGAATTGTAGTAATCGAAATAAATTTTTTTATATAAAATTGGATAATCCTCATACACGTCTAGTTTATTTTCGTCTGATTTTGAAATTTCAAACAATCCTCCTGGAACAATTGAATTTCTTTTCTTTTCAATGTCTGCTGCTCTATATTTACTCCTGAAAGTTAGTCTATATCCTTTAAGTTCATATTTTTTTAAGAATATTGAGTCTTTACATCTTCTTTTCATCTGAAAATGATTAAGATTACTTCCGTAAGCAAAATATAACATTAATTTTCTTCAACAATTTGAATTTTTTTCTTTTCAACAAATTTTAAAATTTCAGAGTTACAAGTATCAATTTTATTTTGATCCGTACCTCTTAGAACAAGAGATACTCCTAATTTTCCAGCTTTAAAGAATGGATAACTTCCAATTTCAACATCAGAATTTTTGTTTTGTACTTCTGATAAAGATTTTGCAATTTCACTTTCTACTGTTCTTAAATTAATTGTATGGCTTAAAATTGGCTCACCTCCTGCAATTTTATTTTGTATTCCACCTAGCATAGCTTTTAGAATTGAAGGAACGCCCGGTAAACAAAAAACATTTTCAACATAAAAACCTGGTGCTCCACTAGTTGGGTTTAATATTAAATTAGCTTTGACCGGCATCCATGCCATTTTTTGTCTACCCTCATTAAATTCTCCTGGCTGATAATATTTCTCCAATATACTGAAGGCTTCTTTATGAGCGCCATATGAAATATTAAACGCCCCAGAAATTGACTCTGATGTTATGTCATCGTGTGTTGGCCCAATTCCTCCTGATGTAAAAACGTATTTAAATTTATTTCTAAAAAGATTAACTGTTTCAATAATAGTTTCTTTTTTATCTGGAATTACTCTAACCTCCTCAACTTTGATCCCCAAGGAATTTAGCCAGGTTGCAAGTGTGCTTGTATTTGTATCTTTTGTTCTGCCTGATAAAATCTCATTTCCAATAATTATTATGCCAGCATTTATATCTTTTTTATTTGTCATTTCTTAATATAAGTAAATTAATATGAAATTTACCAGTACTTTAATTAAAGGCAAATTAATCAAGCGATATAAAAGATTTTTTGCTGATATAAAAGTAAATAATTCTACAGTAACAGCGCACTGCCCGAATACGGGATCAATGCTAGGATTATTAGATAAAAACAACGAGGCCTGGATAAGTAAAACAGATGACCCTAATAGAAAGTTGAAATTTACACTCGAAATGATTAATTCAAAAAAATTATTGATTGGGGTTAATACTCATCGTGCTAATCGAATTGTTGAACACGCTTTAAATAATAGATTAATTAAAGAATTTAAATCAATTAAAAATATTAAACCTGAATTTAAGTTTTCAAAAGATACAAGATTTGATTTTCTTTGTGATAATAAAATTTTAGAAGTTAAAAATGTTACTTTTACTAGAGAGAAAAATTTAGCAGAATTTCCTGATGCAGTGACTGAAAGAGGCACTAAACACTTAATAAAACTTATAGAGTCTTTGAATAAAAATTACCAACCTTACGTCTTATTTTTAACTCAAATTCAGGGTATAAGTAATTTTAGAATAGCTAAAGATATTGATGATAATTACTATCAAAATTATTTAAAAGCTAAAAAGGCTGGAGTGAAATTTTTAGCATATAGATGTCATTTAAATTCTAAAGAAATTAAAATTGAAAAAAAAATTAAAATAATTGATGAATAATTATTCTGAGAAATTTGAAAAAATGAGAGTTGCTGGAAAGCTAGCTGCCGAATGTTTGGATATGATTACCGAATATATAAAACCAGGTATAACTACAAATAAAATTGATAAATTATGTTACCAATATATTAAAGATAATGGTGGATATTCTGCTCCCCTATATTACAGAGGATTTGAAAAATCTTTGTGTACATCCTTAAATCATGTAATTTGTCACGGTATTCCATCAGATAGAGAACTTGAGGAAAATGATATTTTAAATATTGATGTTACAGCAATAGTGGATGATTATTATGGTGATACAAGCAGGATGTTTACTGTTGGTGAAATTTCTGTAAAAGCAAAAAATTTAATTGACGCCACTTATGACTCGCTAATGAATGCAACAAAAATTCTTAAGCCAGGTTTAAAATTAGGAGACATTGGATACGAAATCCAATCCTATGTTGAGGCAAAAGGCTTTAGTGTTGTAAGAGATTTTTGTGGACATGGAATTAGTAATATATTTCACGAACCACCAAATGTTCTGCATTATGGAAAAAAAAATACAGGAAGTGAATTACAACCTGGGATGACTTTTACAATTGAACCTATGATAAATTTAGGAAAATATGATGCTAAAGTTCTTAAAGATGGATGGACAGCTGTTACAAAAGATAAATCTTTATCCGCACAATTTGAGCATACAGTAGGAATAACCGAAAATGGTTATGAAATTTTCACAGAATCTGTTAAAGGTTATAAAAAGCCCCCATATAATAAATGATATTAAGATATTCAAGAAAAGAACTAGTAAATATTTGGTCTGAGGAAAATAAGTATAAGATTTGGTTAGATGTTGAAATTGCTGCAGCACAGGCAATGGAAAAATATAAAATAATTCCTAAAGGTGTCTCATCTGTTGTTAAAAGAAAAGGAAAAATTAATGTAAAAAGGATTCATCAAATTGAATCAAAGGTTAAACATGATGTAATCGCGTTTTTAACATCGATTACAGAAAAGTCTGGTTACAATGCTCGATACTTACATCAAGGCATGACCTCGTCTGATGTATTAGATACTAGTTTAAACATTCAATTAGTTCAATCTGGAAAAATATTATTAAGTGATATTGATAGAATTTTATCTGTCCTTAAAAAAAAAGCGCTTAAATACAAATTTACTCCATGCATAGGGAGAAGCCACGGTATACATGCTGAACCGATTACTTTTGGTTTGAAGTTAGCTTCTTATTATGAGGAGTTCAAAAGAAACAAAAAACGTCTACAAAGCGCAATTGATGAGGTCTCTACATGTGCAATATCAGGTGCTGTTGGAACATTCGCCAATATTGATCCTAGGGTTGAGGTATTCGTTTCGAAAAAACTAAAACTTAAACCTGAGCCAATTTCCACACAAGTTATTCCAAGAGATAGACATGCATATTATTTTTCAATACTAGGTATAATTGCTGGTTCTATTGAGAGAATTGCTACAGAAATAAGACATTTACAAAGATCTGAAGTTTATGAATTACAAGAATATTTTTCAAAAGATCAGAAAGGATCTTCAGCTATGCCACATAAAAAAAATCCAATTTTAAGTGAAAATTTAACAGGTCTTGCAAGAATTGTTCGAAGTCATGTAACTCCAGCATTAGAAAATATTGCACTTTGGCATGAAAGAGATATTTCTCACTCAAGTGTTGAAAGAAGCATTGGTCCAGACTCAAACATAACTTTAGATTTTGCATTAGTCAGATTATCTAATCTTTTGGATAATATGATTGTTTATCCAAAAAAAATGATAAAAAATTTAAATTTAACTAATGGTGTTGTTTTTTCACAAGAAGTAATGCTTGAACTTACAAAAGTAGGTTTTACTAGAGAAAAAGCTTATAGAATGGTTCAAAAGCATGCAAAAATAAGTATCTCTAAGAATATAAACTTAATTGATTTGTTAAAAAAAGATAGATTAATTTGCTCAAAAATCCCAAATAAACAAATGGATAATATTTTTAAATATTCAAAGCATCTTAAAAATATCAATTATATTTTTAAAAGAGTTTTTAAATAATGAAAAAAGGTAAAAAATTATATGAGGGCAAAGCTAAAATAATTTATGCCTGTGCTGAAAAAAATTTAGTCATTCAACATTTTAAAGATGACGCAACAGCGTTTAATAATCAAAAAAAATCCGTGATTGAAGGTAAGGGAATTTTAAATAATAGAATTTCCGAACATATACTCACTTGCTTAAGTCAAGCTGGAATTAAAAATCATTTGGTTAAACGTATCAATATGAGAGAACAATTAATTAAACATGTGAGTATAATTCCAATAGAGTTTATAGTAAGAAATATTGCAAGTGGTTCACTAACCAAGAGGCTTGGGATCGAGGAAGGGACTGTTTTAGATAACCCCTTAATTGAGTATTGTTTAAAAAACGATAAGCTGGGTGATCCACTTATATCAAAGGAGCATATTTTAACTTTTAAATGGGCCACCAAAAAAGAAATTGAAAAAATTGATAAACAACTAAATAGAATTAATGATTTTCTTGTTGGAATGTTTAGGGGTGTAGGAATTAAGTTGGTAGATTTTAAAGTTGAATTTGGAAGATTAAAAAATAGTAATGACGTTATTTTGGCAGACGAAATAAGTCCTGATACCTGTAGACTTTGGGATATGAATACTGAAAAAAAATTAGATAAAGACAGATTTAGAAATAATTTGGGTAATTTAATTCAAGCTTATCAAGATGTGGCAAGAAGACTTGGTATTCTTCATGAGCAATCAAATATAAGACCAATTAAATTTCCAAAACCAAAAGCCGTAAAACTAAAAAAAAATAAATGAAAATTAAAGTCGTTGTTACTTTAAAAAACGGGGTTTTAGACCCACAAGGTAAAGCAATACAACAAACGCTTAATGGTATGGGCTATTCAAATATTCAAGGTGTAAGACAAGGAAAATACTTTGATTTGGAAATTGCTGAAAATGATGAGGCTAAAGCTAAAGTGGCTGCTGAAGAAATGTGCAAAAAGTTATTAGCAAACCTAGTAATTGAGGATTTTAAAATTTTATAAATAATAATGAAATCTTCTGTAATTATATTTCCTGGTTCTAATTGTGATAGAGACATGGATGTAGCCCTAAAAAAATTTGGTTTTAAAAATACAATGGTGTGGCACAACGATGATAAACTTCCAAAAAGTGATTTGATAGTTCTTCCAGGAGGCTTTTCATATGGTGATTATTTAAGATGCGGGAGTATAGCTGGTAAAAGTAAAATTATTAAATCTGTAATAGATTTTGCACAAGGGGGTGGATTGGTTTTGGGAATTTGTAATGGCTTTCAAATATTAACTGAAACTGGACTGTTGCCTGGTGTCCTTTTACAAAATAAGAATATTGAGTTTATTTGTAGGAATGTATTCATTAAAATTAGCGACAAAAATAATAAATATTTTAATAAAATTAATAAAGAAATTTTAGAACTTCATATTGCTCATAATGAAGGAAACTATTTTTGCTCAAATGATGAGTTAAAGGAAATTGAAAATAATAATCAAATTGCTGCTTACTATTGTGATGAAAAAGGTAATTGTGATAACGACTCAAATCCAAACGGAGCGCTTAAAAATATAGCCGGAGTATTAAATAAAGAAAAAAATGTTTTAGGAATGATGCCTCATCCTGAAAGAATGATTGATAAATATCTTTCTGGTGAAGATGGATCAATTTTTTTTAAAAACTTACTTAATAATTTAAAGATATGACTGTAAACGAAAAAGTTGCAATTGATCACGGGTTAAAAAAGGATGAATACAAAAAAATTTGTGATCTTCTTAAAAGAACACCAAATATAACCGAATTAGCAATTTTTTCAGCGATGTGGAATGAACATTGTTCGTATAAGTCTTCTAGAAAACATCTTAAAAATTTACATACAAAAGGAAAGAAAGTTATTCAGGGTCCGGGTGAAAATGCTGGGGTAATTGATATTGGTGATGATGATGCAATAGTATTTAAGATCGAAAGTCATAATCATCCGTCATTTATAGAACCATATCAAGGTGCTGCTACAGGTGTTGGGGGTATCATGAGAGATGTTTTTACTATGGGAGCAAGACCTATTGCCAATCTAAATTCAATCCATTTTGGCTCACCTCAACACAAAAAAACAAAAAATTTATTAAGAGGAGTTGTAAAAGGAATTGGTGGCTATGGTAATTGTATAGGAGTGCCAACTATTGCTGGCCAAACAAATTTTGATGAGTCGTATAACGGAAATATTTTAGTAAATGCAATGACACTTGGTCTTGTAAATAAAAAAAAAATTTTTTACTCAAAAGCAGCTGGAATTAACAAACCTGTAATCTATGTTGGATCAAAAACCGGAAGAGACGGTATACACGGTGCAAGTATGGCATCTGCTGTTTTTGATGATAAAATAGAAGAAAAAAAACCAACTGTTCAAGTTGGTGATCCCTTTACTGAAAAACTTTTATTGGAAGCTTGCCTTGAATTGATGGCAGACGACTCGATAATTTCAATTCAAGACATGGGCGCGGCTGGATTAACATCCTCCAGCGTAGAAATGGCATCAAAAGGAAAACTTGGTATAGAACTAAACTTAAATAAGGTTCCTTGTAGAGAAGAAAAAATGAGTCCATATGAAATTATGTTATCAGAAAGTCAAGAGAGAATGCTTATAGTTTTGGAAAGTGGCAAAGAAGAAAAGGCTAAAAAAATTTTTGATAAGTGGGATCTTGATTTTGCAATTATAGGAAAAACTACAAACTCAAAAAAAATTGAATTATATTTTGATGAAAAAAAAGTCTGTGACATACCTATAGATTTTTTAGCTGAAAATGCTCCTGTATATGATAGAAAGTGGAAAAAAATAAAACTTCCTCAAAGTATTAAATTTAAAAAACAAGAGTTTAAATCTTTAAAGATTGAAAATTGTTTAAAAAAATTATTATCACATCAAAATATATGCGACAAACAATGGATTTGGGATCAATATGATCATACAGTAATGGGAGATACTATTCAAAAACCAGGAGGAGACTCCGGCGTTGTGAGAATTCATGGAACATCTAAGGCAGTAGCCGCATCAGTAGACTCATCAGCTTTATATTGTTTTGCTCATCCTTTATCTGGAGGAAAACAGATTGTATGTGAAAGTTGGAGAAATTTAATTTCTGTTGGTGCAGAACCAATCGCGATTACAAATTGTTTAAATTTTGGAAATCCAGAAAAAGAAAAAAATATGGGAGAATTTGTTGAATGTGTCCAAGGTATTTCAGAAGCAAGCAAATATTTAGATTTTCCTGTTGTTTCAGGTAACGTATCTTTTTACAATGAAACTAAAGATAAAGGTATCAAGCCAACACCATCTATTGGGGGAGTGGGTATTATAAAAAATTATAAAAATATGATTTCAATGGATTTAAAAAAAAGTGGAAACATAGTTTTGGTAATTGGAAAAACAATTGGACATTTAGAACAAAGTATATTTGCAAGGGAGATTTTATCCGAAAAAAAAGGACCCCCACCTGAAGTAAATCTATTTAATGAAAAAAATAACGGTTTAACAGTATTAAAAATGATAAATGAAAAACTAGTAGAGTCATGTCATGATATTTCATTAGGAGGAATATTGGTTGCAATTTCTAAAATGTGTATAAAAAGTAAAAAGGGTTTTAAGCTAAATCAGCTTAAAGGATTAGTTAATAAATTTGAGTATTTTTTTGGAGAAGACCAGGCCAGGTATTTAATAGAGATTAGTAAAGAAAACTTGCCAAAAGTAGATAAGATTTTAAAACAAAATTCTGTGCATTATGATGAGTTAGGATCAGTAATTGATAAGAACATTGAACTTTCTGATGAGATTAAATTGTCAATTGACGATTTAGAAAAGATCTATAAAAACTGGTTAAGAAAGTATATGTTAAATTAATGGCAATGCAGTTAAAAGAAATTGAGGTTCTAATTAAAGAGTCTTTTCCTGATGCTATTATAGAAATACAAGATTTAGCTGGTGATGGAAATCATTATTCGGCGACTGTTATTTCCTCAAAATTTGCAGGAAAAACTAAAATTCAACAACATAAAATGGTATATGACTCATTAAGAGGCAAAATGGGTAATGAGTTGCATGCTCTAGCTTTAAAAACTAAGGAGAAAGATGGACCAGCAAGTTAAAGAGAAAATTGAAAATGAAATATCTAATAACGAGGTTTGTTTATTTATGAAAGGTACACCAGAGGTACCCGAATGTGGTTTCTCTATGGCTGTTGTAAATATTTTAAAATTACTAGAAGTAAATTATAAAGGAGTAAATGTTCTAGCAGACCAATCAATTCGTGAAGGAATAAAGATATATAGTGAGTGGCCAACTATACCACAATTATATGTAAATAAAGAATTTATAGGTGGTTGTGATATTGTAAAAGAAATGTTCGAAACCGGAGAATTAAAAAATCTTTTAAAGTCAAAAAATTTGATTAAATGAGACAATACATATACAAAACTATAATAGCTGTAGTAGCTTTAATTATAGTTTTTGAGTTTACCATCGGAAAAACAATTAATAAGTTTAATCAAAAAGCTGAAATAATTTTTACCAAAGAAGGTAGAAAAAATATGGTTAATTCGGTGAAAATTGAAATGCAGAAAGCAATTGATAAGGAAAATTATTTGACTGAGGATGAAAGAGTATTGATTAATAAGTTTATTTCAAAAATTAGAAATGAACTTAAATCAGTTAAATGAACAATATCATCAAAAAAATCTATAAAAAAGCTCACATAATTCAAAACATCTTTATAAAAAATAAGTTTTTAATTAATAAAAAAAGTTATGCTATGGAGGGTGAAGATCTTGAAATAGTAAAAATCTTAAAAAATATTAAAAATGGTTTTTATGTTGATGCTGGTGGCTATCATCCGTTAGATAGAAATAATACTTATCTTTTATATAAAAAAAATTGGAGAGGAATTAATATTGATTTAAGTGAATTTTCTATAGATCTATTTAATTTTATAAGACCTGATGATACAAATATAAATGTGGCTGTCACAAATAGTGATGAAAAAACTATATTTTATTATCAAAAAAAACTTAGTCAATTAACAACAATAAATAAAGAAATTGCTAATCAAAGAATGCAAGGTCATATAAAACAAATGGAAATTAAATCGAACAAATTAACAACCATTATAAATAATACTAAATATAAAAATAGAAAAATTGATTTTTTGAATGTTGATTTAGAGGGTGCAGATTTTGAGGCACTTAAATCTTTGGATTTTAATATTTATAGGCCAAAATTAATTTGTGTCGAAATCTATGATGAGAATATTGAAAAATCTAATATAAATATTTTTCTTGAAAATTTAAAATATACAAGAAAATGGTCAGCTACATTTAGCCATTTATATACTGATAACTCATTTGATTTTGATTAAGTACATTCAAGCAATTTTCCAGTAATAAATTTCTTTTTATGAAAAAGAAGCTTAAAACCAGTTTCAGAAATTGTTTTACATTTATATGGCATGCTTTTTTTTAAATTCCTTACATGCTGAATTGCTAAAAATGGCCTCTCATAATTTGTATCGATCATTTGCCATTGAGCAAAACAATTAAATTTATCTTTATCAAGAAACGGTTTTACAGAATGAAGTGGACTAGTAATTATACATTTTGGACTTTTATCAATAGTAGATATTTTTTTTGCCAGCTCCTTGCCACTGATACCCTGGTACTCTAGCTCAAATTTTGAACTTAAATCAAGTGCTCTAGATGGAAGATTAAACCATACATATTGATATGGATGGATCTTGATATTTTCAAATATAAAAATTGATATCGATACAAAACACAAAGTGTAAAAAAAATTTTTTGAAAAAGTATAAAGAGAAACTGTTCCTAATATAAAAAATAAAGGTATTAAAAACATTATGTGTCTTAGTTCATCGTAAAGAGTGACATTTCTTAAAATTAAAATTAAAGGAATTAAAATTGATGTTGCTAAAATTGTTCCAAAAAAAACATTTTTTTTAACACTGGTAAATATTTTTTTTTCAGTAAATGGAATTAAAAAAATTCCAAGTAAAATTAAAAAAGGTAATTTTACTGATAGCCAAATAGGTATATATGTTGGGGGTAAATCTTTTGCATACATGCAGGTACCAAGTGTATTGGTACAAACATCGTTATAAAACTTTCCCATTTCTTGAATTGCTGTAATAAGTAACAAGGGGTTTAACCAATACAGAGGATAAAAAATATAAATAAATAAAAGCATAAAGAAAGTAAAAATTAAAATTTTGAAATAGAATCGTTTTAAAAATTTTATAAGATTTTTATTTGTTGTAATTAAGTATATAATTAAACTAATTAGGTATTGAGCCAATATCAAAATTCCAGTTACTCTTATTGAAAGTAGAAATGCAGTAGATATCCCCAAAAATATAATACTCTTAGTAGCAATATTATTTTTTTCTATTAAGTTTTCAAAAATATTAAAGCTTATGTACGTGCAAAAAATCCAAGCTGACATGAAAGGTATATCTTTTGGACTAAAAAGTGATTGACCAAACAAATATGGATATAAAAGATATAATAAAACCCCAAAATAACAAAATTCATCATTATTAATAATTTTTTTCAATATTAAATAAAGACAAATTCCAGATACAAAAAAAAATAAAAATACCACCAAATGTTTTGAAACTAATTTTGATCCAAAACTATCTATATTCTCATCTTTAATTATTTTTTTTAAAAAAAACTGAATAGGTTGAGAAATAAATTGAAAACCTATTCCATAATATTTATCTTTATAATTCTCTAAACTTTTATCTAACTTTTCGTTAGAGATAACATGATTTTTAATATTTTTTGATAAAGCAACATTGTATTTCCAATTTTCCTCTTCATGCCATTCATCATGCGATATACCAACATTTAAAGAGGTAATACTTCCTACAATCAAGAATACAAAAAGAAATAAATAGAAAATTCTATTTTTTAAATTAGTCATTTAAAAATTTAAGTTTTTGCAAATAATCTATATTTTATCTAGAATAATATTCAATAACTAGATTTGGTTCCATTACAACTGGATATGGCACTTCTTCAAATTTTGGAACTCTTACGAATTTTAACTTTTTATTTTTTTCATCAACTTGTAAATATTCAGGCACTTCTCTTTCTTTATTAGCTAGAGCTACATCTATAAAAGCTAATTGTTTAGACTTATCTCTTATCTCTATACTGTCTTCCTCTTTCACTTGATAACTCGCAATATTTACTTTTTTTCCATTAACTTTGATATGTCCATGATTAATTAATTGTCTCGCAGAAAAAATTGTTGTAGCGAGTTTTGCTCTATAAACAATTGCATCAAGCCTTCTTTCTAACAATCCAATTAAATTTTCAGCTGTATCTCCTTTTTTCTTTATAGCTTTTTTATAAACATTTCTGAATTGTCTTTCATTCATGTTCCCATAATAAGATTTTAATTTTTGTTTTGCTTGAAGTTGAACACCATAATCTGAGGGTTTTGCTGACTTTGTTTGACCGTGTTGTCCAGGTGGATAACCTCTAGTATTAAAAGGGCTTTTTGGTCTTCCCCATAAATTTACTTTAAGTCTTCTGTCAACTTTATGTTTTGAGTTTAGTCTTTTTGTCATTTAATTAATGGCTTTATAAACTTACTCATCATTTTGTCAATCGACCTTTTTTAGCTAAACTTGCAAATACACTCGATAAAATACGTGTTTCTTTATCTGAAAGTTCCATTCTATAAAAAATGTTTCTTAAATTTTCAAGCATTATAGGTTTTTTTTCTTTATGCTTAAAAAAATTAATTTCATTTAAATTACTTATGCATAAATTAATCATTGATTGAATTTCTTTTTTAGAGGCTTTCTTTACCTTTTTAGATTTTTTAAAATGGTTCGATTTAGAGTTTAAAAAACTTGATATGAATTGCGCAATAATAATTACACTGTGTGATAAATTTAAAGATTTAAAATTAATATTCGTCGGAATTTGTAAAGTGTAGTTTGCATAACTTATCTCCTTATTTGATAGTCCTGATGCTTCTGAGCCAAATAAAAATCCAATTTTCTTTCTAAAATCAATTTTTTTTAAATCCTCAAGATTAATATGTTTTACATTTTTATTTCTAAATCTTGCAGATGTTGCAATTAATATATCTATATCACCAAGAGAGCTTTCTAAATTAGTAAATACTTTACTTTTATTTATAATATCTTTTGCTCCTACTGATGTTGCTAATATTTTATCATTGGGGAAAATTGGTTTTGGATCAATCATATATAACTTTTGAAAATTAAAATTCTTTATCGCTCTTGCACAAGCACCAATATTTTCTGAAAGTTGGGGTTTATGTAAAATAAATGTAACTTTGTTCTTGCTCATTTATTTGATGCCATGATTTCTATTATAATTAGACAATGTCGAAGGATTGATTCCCTTAATGAATTTTTTATCAATATCCCAAATAGAAACCTTTAATGGGTAACATTTTGCAACATCAGATGAATGTTCTGATCCACAGTCTCCTCCTGGACAAGCAGACAAAACTCCCAATAAATCTGTTTCTGCAAAAAATTCCAAATAATCACCAGGTCTTACTGGACTAGACTTCATAAAATATTGTTTGGTATCGTTGGTGAAACCAGTAAGCATAAATACATTTAATACATCGTGTACAATTTTTTCTGCATCGTCTAGTTTGATTTTTTTCTCTTTAACTAAAGCTCTAGTTAAATTTGAATGACAACAGTAATGATAATCGTTATTTGATGTTAATTTGTATGTGTAAGGATCACATCTTGTTCCTATAACATCATGAACTGACCCCCCATCCTTATCATAACCATACCAATCTAATGTGTCCCAAGTAATTGTTGCTAATGATCTTAGATATGGAAAACAACTTAACATTTTGTCTCCAACTGAAATATGCGTTCCGTAAAGAGCTCTAGTTTTTCCAGAATAAAACTTTTCTTCTAAGTTATCAGCTTGAAATAGATTTAAGTCTCCAACTTGTGGTCCCTCAATACTTTCTATTCTAAAAAAATTACCTGATTTAACTTGAAAAGTTTTAGCATCTCTTGGGGGGACTATAACCTCATCAATTTGTTTAATATATTTTCTTGCCTCGTGTAAAATTTTAAGATTATCATTTATGCTTTCATTAGGATAGCAAATTACAGGTTTGGCTCCTACCATGCTTTCAATGTTAGTAGGTTTTTTTGAAAACTTCTTAATCTTCATTTATTTACTTGCGGGAGCTTTATCCTTAAATAATTTGAAATCTAAACTGTCAATTAAAGCTTTAAATGATGCATCAATAATATTTGGTGACACTCCAATAGTGAACCAATTCTTCCCTTTGGAATCAGTGCTTTCGATCGAAACTCTTGTGGTAGCTTCTGTACCTGTGTTTAAAATCCTTACCTTATAGTCGACTAATTTTAAATCTTTTAAATATTCAGAATATTTTTCTAACTTAGTAACATTTTTTCTTATTGCATTATCTAGAGCGTGAACAGGTCCATTGCCCTCACCTTCACAGACTATTTTTTCACCATCAACTTCCAATTTTGCTTTTGCTCTAGAGATGATTTTATCTTGATCATTTTTTGATACAGAAACATCGTATTCTTTAATTGAGATATATCTTGGAATTTCTCCCATTACTCTTCTGGCCAATAACTCAAATGATGCATCAGCTCCATCATAACTGTAACCGATGAACTCTCTATCTTTAACCTCTTCTAATAGTTTTTTAACCTTTGGATCATTTTCCTCAATTTCTATTCCAATTGTTTTAAGTCTAGATAAAATATTTGATTTACCTGATTGATCAGAAACAACTATATTCCTATTGTTACCAACATCTTCTGGATTTATATGCTCATAAGTTTTAGGATCTTTTTGTACTGCTGAGACATGCAAGCCACCTTTATGTGAAAATGCTGCAGCTCCAACATATGGTAAATGTTTATTTGGTTTTCTATTTAATATCTCGTCAAGTAACCTTGAACATTGTGTAATATGTTTAATATTTTTTTCTTTAATACTTATTTCAAATTTATCTGACAGCTCTTTCTTAAGGTGAAATGTTGGAATAATTGACATTAAGTTAGCATTTCCACATCTCTCACCTAATCCATTAATAGTACCTTGTATTTGTCTTGCTCCTGATAGAACAGCTGCTATTGAATTTGCAACAGCATTACCAGTATCATTATGCGCATGAATACCTAAATTTTTACCTGGAATATGTTTTGAAACTTCTTTTACTATTTTTGTAACTTCATGAGGAAGTGTACCACCATTCGTGTCACATAGAACAATCCATTTTGCACCATTATCATAGGCAGCTTTAATACAAGCTAAAGCGTATTTAGAATTTGCTTTGTAGCCATCAAAAAAGTGTTCTGCATCAAACATAAATTCTTTATTATTTTTGACAAAATGTTTTGTTGTTTCTTTGATGTTTTCCAAATTTTCTTCATTAGATATTCCTAATGCAACATCAACATGAAAATCCCATGACTTTCCTACTAAACAAACAGACTTGGTATTAGAATTTAAAATTGCAGACAAACCTGGATCATTTTCGGCGCTTCGCCCTGCTTTTTTAGTCATCCCGAATGCGGTGAAAGTGGAATTTTTTAAATCTAAACCTTTTTGAAAAAATTCTGTATCAGATGGATTGGCTCCTGGCCAACCTCCCTCAATATAATCTACACCCAGATCATCTAAAGCATGTGCGATTTTTGTTTTTTCGTCTATTGAAAAATGCACACCTTGAGTTTGAGCTCCATCTCTCAATGTTGTATCAAATATATATAATCTTTCTTTACTCATTTAATTTTCCAGATTGTTTTACCATCTTTATCTTCAATTAAAATACCTTTGTCTAATAGCTCATTTCTAATTTTATCTGCTAATTTATAATCTTTTTTATCTCTAGCTTTATTTCTCTCCTCAATTTTCTTTAAAATATCGTTTTCAGAAAGTTTTAAATTTTGTTTTTTAAAACTTTCCCAATCATCTTTTGACTGATCTAAAAGACCAACAAATTTACATGCAGTTGAAAATATTTCTTTATCTTCCAAAGTTCCATCTTTAGCTTTATCAAAAAGCTTATGTAGTACAGCTATAAAACCTGGCGTATTTAAATCGTCATATAAAGGTTTTAAATCATTATCCTCTATCAATACCTTTTTATTTACTTGTACAAAGCAATTGTACCACTTATCTAAAGTTCTATTACATTCATCCATCAGTTTATCATTCCAGTCCAATGGTTGACTGTAATGGGTACTCATTAGAGCTAATCTTAAAACTTGACCATTGTATTTTTTTTTATAATCACTTATTTTTAAAATATTACCTTGAGACTTAGCCATTTTCTCTTTTGACATTGTGATAAAATTATTGTGTACCCAATAATTTGCAAATTTTTTCGTCTTATTTGCGCAAACAGATTGAGCTATTTCATTCTCATGGTGTGGAAATATTAGGTCTCTTCCACCTCCGTGAATATCAAATGTATTCCCAAGATATTTTTTTGACATAACAGAACATTCTAAATGCCAACCAGGTCTTCCTTTTCCCCAAGGTGAATTCCATGATGGCTCATCATCATTTGAAGGCTTCCATAACACAAAATCCTCTGGACTATCCTTATTATCAGATAATTCTACTCTTGATCCTGCAATTAAATCATCAAGATTTTTATTTGAGAGTTTTCCATAATCGTTAAAATTTTTAACTTTAAAATAAATATGTTTTTTATTTTCATATGCAAATTTACTTTTAATTAATT